>JAKLJX010000007.1 GCA_023150945.1 bacterium
TCATGAACAGCCGGGTAAAGGCCGTCATGTGCCCCAAGTACGCGGTGATGGTTTTGGGAGCGTAATTCTTCAGCTCCAGCTCCATCTTCATCTGGTCACGCAACTTTCCCATGATGAGCCTCCTTATGGTTAGGGTTAATGGGATAGCACCACGCTTACGATGCGTCTTTGCATCTTCATATCAAAGTAGGAAAAGTTGCGATCCTGTCAAGCACTCCTTGGTATCGCCGCGATCAAGCTCGGAGCGTCCAGACCATCCTGATTGTCAAAGAACGATAGCAGCGACTACAAACCCAAAGCTACCGCGCAGCGGTTTCGTTCAACATTGATTTATCGGGCTAGGGTGAAAGCCGCTCGATCAACCAGCCGCTGCCGCCGCGACGGTAGCGCAGCCGGTCATGCAACCGGCTGGGCCGTCCCTGCCAGAATTCAAACACCTCCGGCACGAGGCGGAAGCCGCCCCAATGCGGCGGCCGCGGCACCTGCCGGTTTTCATACTCGCGCGCCAGTTCCTGAAAACGCTGTTCCAGCATCTGGCGGTTGGCGATGATCTCGCTTTGCGCCGAGGCCCACGCGCCAAGCTGGCTGTCGCGCGGCCGCGTCTGAAAATACTCGTCTGCCTCCGCCGGCCTCACCGTTTCCACTTGGCCCTCCAGCCGAACCTGCCGTTCCAATTCCCGCCACCAAAACACCAAACTCGCCCGGGCATTTTCGGTCAGCTCGCGGCCTTTGCGGCTGTGAAAATTGGTGTAGAACACGAATCCTCGGGCATCGCAGTCTTTCAACAGCACCACGCGTGCCGAGGGCCAGCCCGCCGCCGTGCTGGTCGCCAGAGTCATGACATTGGCGTGCTGCGGGTCGGCCGCCAGCGCCTCCGCAAACCAGCGCTGAAATTGTTGAAACGGATCCGGCATGGCTTCGCTTTCTTCCAGACGGCGTTGGGCATATTCGACGCGCAGATGGTTCAAGGCATTGCTCATGGCTGTGCTCGACGGTGTGACTGCGAATTGAATGACGCGGGAGCCGCGTTCGCGGCTCTTGCGTTCGCGGCAAAACACGGCCTATTTTAGCATCTTCCGCGAAAGAAGCAAGCTTTACCTCCAACATCGCTTGCCGTCAGGCGCCCAAAGAGGCCTGCACCGAAGAGATGGTCGGAATGATACAGAACGTGGAACACACCCGACAAGCCCGGATCCTGAGTTCCATCCACCAGCCTGAACACTGCCGGCCGGCGAGTCCATTACATTTTCATCACAGCCGGATTACAATTTTCATTCCTGTAACTGCTGGTAGCCACACGGAGGCGTGGTTTCCTTGCAGTTTCACCCGGGAATGATTGTTGCAAACATGTGAGAGCACATGGCACCGGGCGCTATCGTTCTTAAATCAGAGAGAGTCCGCACCGAGGCGCACGCTGCCAGCCGAACCCGACATCGAAGGAGGCACGAAAATGGAAACAATTCTGAAATGGCTGATCGCCGGCTATGTGGTCGGCGTCATTTGCATGCTCTATCTGATCGCGCGCTCGTGGGTGATCACCAGCGCCATGCTGAACAACCGGGGCAGCGCGGTCTACCGCCGGGAATTCGGCGTGCACTGGCTGGGCATGGCCCTGCTCAGCACCGGCATCTCGCTGGGGTGGAGTTTCATCGGCGGCGGCATTCATCGCATGATGGCAAACGATCTAAAGTTCGTGCAGTTTTCCCTGGGTCTCGCTGGCGCCATTGCCATGCTGCTGATGATGGGCAAGACCACCCACAAGGCCGACAAAATCGCGCTCAACACCATCGTGATCGTCGGGTTGGGCGTACTCATTCCCGTGATGTTCTAGTGGTCTGTTACCTTGAAATGTATAGCCCCCACGCTGTCATCCTGCAAGGATCCTGTGAAAACTTGAGCACGGTATCAAGTAATTCACAAGATTCCTTCTGAATGACACTCGGAAACACTTATACAAATCAAGGTAACAAAGCACTAGGCCGAACCCACCGCCTCCCGCCGGCTGCCGGACCGCTGACGGTCGATGACAGTTGTGGTGACCTGGCGCTGGCGCGAGGCGAGGATTGACAGGATTAGCAAGACCCAAAGCAGACAAACCGCGTTGGGTCTTGCTATCAGTCGGAAAAAGTCGCTGCTTGCCCTGCAAAGATCCCAATTGCAACAGCCAAATAGTTCTGTCCCAAACCATCTTGCCATAGCTGTTCTGCCCTTGACGGTTTTGCCCTCAATCATTTTGTCCATAATCATTTTACCGCAGCCGCTCTGCCCCAAAGGTTTTCTTCCCAAGTCATTTTGCCCCAATCGTTTTGCCCTCCGCAGCATGCCATCGAGTTTTCCCTTGACATTTGGCAGTTGGTTGTTAGGTTATGACGCAATCTTAACCTTGACGCATTGACCCGTGACCAGGAGTGAACCCTCACCCATGTCCACGCCCACTTCGTTCACGATCGGCCTCGTGCAAATGGCAATGAGCCGGGACGCCGATGACAATCTCAGCCGCGCCGGCGGTTGGATCACCGCGGCAGCGCGGCAGGGCGCGCAGGTCATCTGCCTGCCGGAGCTGTTCCGTTCGCAATACTTCTGCCAGGTCGAAGACGCCAGCCTGTTCGACCTCGCCGAGCCGGTGCCCGGACCGACCACTCACGCTTTGAGCCGGTTGGCTGCCGCGTTGAGCGTCGCCCTGGTCGTGCCGGTGTTCGAACGCCGCGGGCCGGGAGTTTACCACAACAGCGCGGCCGTCATCGACGTCACCGGCGCGATCGTCGGACTCTATCGCAAAATGCACATCCCGGATGATCCGGCTTACTATGAAAAATTCTATTTCACGCCCGGCGATCTCGGCTTCAGAGCGTTTGACACGCGGCCGGGCCGCATCGGCACGTTGATTTGCTGGGATCAATGGTATCCCGAGGCCGCGCGCTTGACCGCTTTGCGCGGCGCCGGCATTCTCTTCTATCCCACGGCTATCGGCTGGCACCCGCACGAAAAGGCTGAATATGGCGCGGCGCAACGCGAGGCCTGGCGTACCGTGCAGCGCGGTCACGCGATCGCCAACGGCGTGTATGTGGCCGCCGCCAATCGCATTGGTCACGAACAGCCTGCCGCGGGCGCCGGCATTCAGTTTTGGGGATCGTCATTTCTTTGCGACCCGCAGGGCGTGATTTTGGCGCAAGCAAGCGACGATCGCGAAGAAATTCTGCTGGGCACGGTGGATTTGCGCCACCTCGAAGAAATCCGCCGCAATTGGCCGTTCCTGCGCGATCGGCGCATCGATGCCTACCGCGATCTCGAAGCGCGCTATCTCAGCGAGGAGCCGTGGCACCAAACTCGCTGACTCCGAGCCGCGGCACGCCGGCGCGTCTCGGCTTCCGCATGCCGGCGGAATGGGAAAAGCATGAAGCCACCTGGCTGGGCTGGCCGCGCAACCGCTCTGACTGGCCGGGCAAATTCACGCCCATTCCCTGGGTGTATGGCGAGATCGTGCGCAAGCTGGCGCCGGGGGAGCGGCTGCACATTCTCGTCGAATCGAAAAGCCACGAGGCCCAAGCCCATCGCGTTTTGCGCGCCGTTGGGGTCGATCGGGAGCGCGTGCAATTCTTCCGCTTTCCCACCAATCGCGGCTGGACGCGCGACTCCGGCCCCATGTTCGTCCGGCGCCGCGGTGAAATCGCCGTCGTCAATTTCGGTTTCAACGCCTGGGCGCGCTATCCGGATTGGCAAAAAGACAATGCCGTGCCACAGCGCGCTGCCCGGGCGTTGGGCTGCCGGATCTTTGCAGCGCAACAGCAGGGCCGGCCGTTCGTGCTCGAAGGCGGCAGCATCGAAGTCAACGGCCGCGGCACGCTGCTCACCACGGAAGAATGCCTGCTCGATCCCGTCACCCAGGTGCGCAATCCCGGCATGAGCCGCGCCGCGATCGAACACCTGCTGCGCGATTATCTCGGCGTCACCAATATCTTGTGGCTGGGCCAGGGCATTGCCGGCGATGACACGCACGGCCACATCGATGATCTCTGCCGCTTTGTGAATGAACGCACGGTGGTGCTGGCCAGCGAGCGCAATCGCCACGATCCCAACTATGCGCCGCTGCAGGAAAACCGCGAGCGCCTGCAGCACATGCGCCTGGAAGACGGCGGCAAGCTGGAGGTGGTCGCGCTGCCCATGCCGGAGCCGCTTTACTTCAAGGGAACGCGGCTGCCGGCGAGTTATGCCAATTTTTACGTCGGCAACGCCGCGGTACTCGTTCCCACCTTCAATGATCCCCATGATCGCATCGCGCTCGGCATTTTGGCGGAACTGATCACCGACCGCCCGGTGATCGGCATTCACGCGGTGGATTTGGTGTGGGGCTTCGGCACGTTGCACTGCCTGACGCAACAGCAGCCCGCAGCGGAATGACACCGGCCCGCGCAGGCGTGCTCGTGAACCACCCCGCTGTGAGCAGAGAGAGTGCCACTTTGGTGCCGCGAGTGATCACACCGGCTCGTGGGATCGATGCCCTCAAATTGCATGGCAGCTCGGAAACGGGACATACGCCCTACCCTCTTTGAGGCTCGCGCCTCGCTTCCATCCACTGATACACCACCGGCAAAATAAACAGCGTCAACAAAGTTGAAGTCACTAGGCCACCGATGACAACGGTGGCAAGCGGCCGCTGCACCTCTGCGCCGGTGCCGTGCGAGAGCGCCATCGGAATGAAGCCGAGCATCGCCACAAGCGCGGTCATCAATACCGGACGCAATCTCTCGGAAGCGCCTCGCACGACGGCGAGATGTACGGAGATGCCTTGGCTGCGCAGTTGATTCATGTACGTCACCAGCACGACGCCGTTGAGCACCGCGACGCCGAAGAGTGCGATGAAACCGATACTCGCCGAAACGCTGATGTGCAAGTCGCGAATGAGCAACGCGAAAATTCCGCCGCTGAGCGCGAAAGGCAGATTGGCAAGAATTAGAAGAGAATGGCGGAAATTGCCGAACGTAGTGTAGAGCAGCGCGAAGATGATGAAGATGGAAAGCGGCAGCACGACCATGAGCCGGCGCGTGGCGGATTGTTGGTTCTCAAATTGTCCGCCCCAGGTGAGATAATAGCCGGAAGGCAATTCCACTTCCGCTGCAATTCGACGCTGCGCCTCGCCGACGAAACTGCCGATATCACGGCCGCGCACGTTGCACTCGACGGCGATGCGACGCTGGCCAAACTCGCGGCTCACTTGCACCGGCCCTTCTTCGGCAACGACGCGCGCGATTTGCGAAAGCGGGATTGAACCGCCGCCTGGCAAATGCACGAGCGAGCGTTCAATCGGAGCGATGTCGTCGCGCTTGTTTTCAGGATAACGCACGACGACGGCAAAGCGCTTATTGCCTTCGAAAATTTCCGACGCAACTTTGCCGCCGATGGCGATTTCGATGACTGCCTGCACTTCATTAACGTTGAGGCCGTAGCGCGCAATCGCCGCGCGGTCGATATAAATGTTGAGATAAGTTTGTCCGGCGATTTGCTCGACGGAGACATCTTCAGCGCCGGAAATTTCGCGCACGACGTTGGCAATCGCATCGGCTTTCTTTTTGAGCACGTTGAGATCATCGCCGAAAAGTTTGATCGCGAGATCGGACTTGACACCGGAGACCAGCTCGTCGACGCGCATCGCAATCGGCTGTGTCATGTTGTAATTGACGCCAGGAATTTGTTGTAGCTCATGCACCATTTTATCGACAAGCTCTTCTTTGGTTTTAGCAGTTTTCCACTCGCTGTGCGGCTTGAGCGTCACATAAATGTCGCTGAGATTCACGCCCATCGGATCGGTGGCAATATCGGGACGACCGAGGCGGCCAACGGCAAACTCGACTTCGGGAAATTGCATGATGATCTTCTGCACCTGTTTGTCGATCTCGATGGACTCGGTGAGGCTGATGCTCGGCATACGAATCGGTTGCACCAAAATTGCGCCTTCGTCCAATTCGGGAATAAACTCCGTTCCGAGCAACGGCACGAGCGCGAATGAACCAAACAAAATAACTATCGCGGCAATGAGCATTTTGCCTTTGTGGTGCAATGCTTTCTCCAACGCCGGCGTGTAATATTTGTGCAGCCAACGCACGAGAAAAATTTCGCGGTGTTTTATTTCTTTGGGCAGAATAAAACGCGCCGCAGCGGGCATGAACGTGAGCGCGAGAAAGAGTGAGCCGAGCAGCGCGAAGCCGACGGTCATCGCCATCGGCGTGAACATTTTGCCTTCGATGCCTTGCAGCGTGAGAATGGGCATGTAAACCGCGATGATGATGAGCACGCCGAATAGCACGGGCCGCGCCACTTCTTTGGCAGCGCTTTCGATCACGTGTTCGCGCTTATCGTCGGGATTGGCATGGCTTAACCGGCGCACGCAATTTTCGATCATCACCACGGCGCCGTCGACGATCATGCCGAAGTCGATGGCGCCGAGGCTCATGAGATTGGCCGAGAGGCCGCGCCACTTCATGCCGATGAAGGCGAACAGCATTGACAGCGGAATTACCGAGGCCACGAGCAGCGCCGCGCGAATATTGCCGAGAAAAACAAAGAGCACGGCGATGACGAGCAAGCCGCCTTCGATGAGATTCGTGCGCACCGTTTTAATCGTTTTCTCGATCAAATCAGTTTGATCGTAATACGGATGAATTTTCACATGGCGCGGCAGCGTTTTGTTGATCGCTTCGATTTTAGCTTTGACGCGCGCAATCACTTCGCGGCTGTTTTCGCCTTTGAGCATCATGACAATCGCGGCGGCGACTTCGCCGCGTCCTTGCATCACCACCGCGCCTTGCCGCACCTCCGCGCCGGTCGTGACTTCGGCAACGTTCTTCACGTAAATCGGCGTGCCGTTCATGGTTTTGACGACGATGTTCTCCAAATCACTCATCGTCTGCGCGCGCCCGACGCCGCGAATGATGTACTGCTCCGAAGCATGCTCGATGAAATTGCCGCCCACCACGCTGTTGTTGTTCTCCACCGCCGTGAAAACTTCGGCGAGCGACAGACCATAGCTCAACAACATTTCCGGCGAAACGAGAATTTGATATTGCTTCACCAATCCGCCGAAGCTATTGACTTCAGTGACGCCAGGTACGGTGCGCAGTTGTGGCTTGATCGCCCAATCTTGCAAGCTGCGCAGCTCCATCAAATCGAGGCTGTCGCTTTCGAGAAAGTATTGATAGATTTCACCCATGCCCGTGGTGACCGGTCCCATCTCCGGCTCCGGCATGTTGGGCGGCAGCGCTTCGCGCGCGCTTTGCAAACGCTCGAGCACGAGCTGGCGCGCGAAGTAAATATCAACGTCATCTTCGAACACGACGGTGATGACGCTCAAGCCGAATTTTGAAATCGAACGCACTTCGGTGAGTTGCGGCAGTCCGTTCATCGCCACTTCAATCGGGAAGGTGACGAGTTGTTCGACCTCCACCGGCGAAAGCCCAGGGGCCTCGGCGAGAATCTGCACCTGCACGTTGGTCACGTCCGGAAACGCATCGATGGGAATGTGCGTGAGCGACCACCAGCCGAGTCCGGCCATGAGAATGACGAGGCAAAAGATGAGCAGCGGTTGTTTGAGAGAGAATTGGATGAGACGGTTGATCATGAAAAAATTCTCCGAAGGTTGTGCCTAACAGTTTCATTATGAAAAATTTCGTTTGAGCTGGAATTTTTCGTTTTGTGTCTTCGTTATATTAATTAAGCAATTGCTAAAATACTTACAGACAAGCTTTATGAAAAAAATCTACGTCGAAGGCAAGCTCTGCATCGGCCCGAATTTCTCCAAAGCCGAATTTGCGCTGATCAAACGCAATCTCGCCAACCAAAAAGGCTTGGAAACTTTGGCCGATCTTCTCGCCGTTGCGGGCAACGGCCAGCGCTTGAAAATCTTGTACCTGTTGCACGCGCACCACGAGATGTGCGTGTGCGATCTGGCCGAAGTGCTGGAGATGACGGACTCCGCGGTTTCGCAGCATTTGCGCAAGCTCAAAGATAAAAACCTGGTCAAAACGCGGCGCGAAGGCCAAACCATTTTTTATTCGCTTGTGCAAAATGTTTTTACTTCCAACTTGGAAGACATGTTTGTGCAAGATGAAACCAAAGAGCAACATGCTTTTGTTTTGAATGAAAGGAGTTAATCAATGCAAAAAACCGCTTTATCAACTGTTGGAAGTGTTGTGACCGCTGTTGTTGCTTCGCTTTGTTGTATTGGGCCGGCGGTCTTGGCAATTGCCGGCGCCGGCAGTCTCAGCGCCTTTTCGGCGTTTGAAACTTACCGTCCTTACTTCATCGGCGTTACCGTGCTCCTGCTCGGCTCGGCGTTTTATCTCACCTATCGTAAACGTGAGGTGAAATGCGAAGACGGCTCGTGCAAAATTCAAGGCGCGGGCAAATGGAACAAGCTCGGCGTGTGGAGCGCGGCGATTATTGCTGTTCTTGCCATTTCGTATCCCTATCTCGCGGCAAAGCCTTCTGCCACGACCAATGCCGCTTTCACGCCCAAAGCGACGGTGGTGTTGGAAGTCAAAGGCATGACGTGCGCCGCGTGCGCTTCGCATATTCAAACCGCGCTTTCAGAAGTCAAAGGTGTTCCTCGCGCCCGCGTGGAATATGAAACCGGCAAGGGCGTGGTCGAATACGATCCTGCGCTCGTGCAGCCGGAGGCCTTGATCAAGCGCGTTGATGAGGCCGGCTACAAGGCAACAGTTGCCCAAGAAAACAAAGGAGAATGAGATGAATGCCTGTTGCGCACAACCTCTCGACGCGATTGCCGCCGGCCAGCATCATGAAGAAAGTTGCTGTCTCGTCACGGAGAAAACGCCCGCACCTGCAAAAGCTGCGTGTCCGGCTTCCGGAACGCTTTCACGCAAGATTCAGCGCCGAACGCTGGAACATTTGCTGAAACCTGAGAAGCTTGGCTCCCTACGTCGTGTGCAATATTACTATTGCAAGGAACCCACCTGCAACGTGGTTTATTTCTCCAACGAGAACGTGCCTTTCTTTACGACAGATGATGTGGCGGTAAAAGTGTTTGTCAAAGATCAGGGTGACGACGTTCCGGTTTGCTACTGCTTCAATTGGACGCGTGCTCGGATCAAACAGGAGATTAGAGAAACTAAAAAATCGACCGCTGCCATGGAAATCGCGCGCGAAATCAAAGCCGGCAACTGCGCGTGCGACATTAAAAATCCCAAAGGAGAATGCTGCCTTGGTGAGGTCAATACGTTTGTCAAAGATGCGGCATCGGCGGCAACTGCATGAATGTTCATGAACAACGCCGCCGCACTCTCCCTGCCGGTATCCGCTTCCTTAAAGCCAGCGGCGTGTTTGTTGACAATACTTCTGATACTCTACGCCGTGCGTTTGGCGCAGATATTCTTCTTCCAAGCGAACTTGGATTTGCATCAGCGCGTCTCCCAATAGCAGCAAGGCGAATGTCACGGCATTGGGCAAGATTAAAAAGAGGCCGAGCAAGGTCACGCGCATGCCGAGAAAAATCGGATTGCGCGACCAGCGAAAAACGCCGTGCGTGATCAAAGGAGTTTTGGCGTTCACGTCGATGCCGATGCGCCATGAATTGCCCATCTGCGCTTGCGCGAGCAATGTCCAAATGAAGGAAGCGGCGAGCAGGAATAAGCCGGCGTGCTGCAATGCTTGCCGTTCAAGCCAAAAGATCGGAGCCAAATGCTGATATGCTTGATTCGAAGCGGCGTGCAGAATGACGACGGCGACGATGGCGATCAGCGTGAATCGAAACAGCATGCCGACGAAATCATGCGCGTTATCGGTTTTGCCGAGCACGTAAGGATTGACACCGGTTCGTTTCCAAACTAAAAACGAGCGCCAGAAAAAAGCGAACGTGAGATAGACGATCAGATAAATTGGAAGCACGTATCGCAGAATTGCGTCCATGTTTATTTCTCCGAAATGCAGAAGTATTTTATCCGCGCGGCCACCACATGATCACCGCGATGCCGACGCAACAAATGGCGGCGCCAACAATATCAAAGGTGTCCGGCGTTTTGCGATCCACCAGCCAACCCCAGAGCAACGACATGACGACAAAGATGCCGCCATAAGCCGCGTAGATGCGCCCGAAGTTGTGCTCGCTTTGCAGCGTCGGTATCACGCCGTAAAGCATCAGCAGGAGGCCGCCGATCAGACCAATCCAATGGCTGCGGCCATCTCGCAGCCAGAGCCAGACGAGATACCCGCCGCCGATTTCACACAGGCCGGCTAAGACGAATAACGCAATTGATTGCGCGATAACCATACTCACCTCAATGATGTTCTTCACCAAAAGTTTCTTTGGCCAGCTCGGATTTCAAAAAGAAGCCGCCGCGCGTCACGATGCGTTCGCCCGTCGCGAGGCCGTCGAGCACTTCGACAATCTCGCGCGTCTCCACGCCAGTGCGCACCTCGCGTTTTTCAAAGGTTGAGTCATTCACAGCCACAAAAACAAAATGCCTTTCGGTTTCACCAAGCATGGCGCTGGCCGGAATTTTGATCGTGTTGCCGCCCAGCTCGGTGGTGAGATGCACGCTCGCAAACATTTCCGGCTTGAGCTTGCCGCTGGGATTTTGCACTTCAAGCCGTGCCTTCACTGTGCGGCTTTGCGCATCGACGACGCCAAAAATTTCCGTCAACGTGGCGGCAAACATTTCGCGTGGATAGGGCGTGACTTCGACTTGCGCTTTCATGCCTTTGTGGATGCGCGGCAAATCTTGCTCGTAAATGTCCGCAAGCACCCACAACGTCGAGAGATCGGCGATTTCAAATAAATGCGCGCCCAGCTCGACGAATTGGCCTTGCACGACTTCAGCGCTGAGCACCGCGCCGCGGAATGGCGCGCGAATGTGCAAATGGCTCAGCGGTTCTTTTGCGGTTTCCAGTTGGCGCAAATCAGCCTCACTCAGTCCGGCGACTTCCAATTTTCTGCGCGCCGAGAGCAAAATGGTTTTTGCCGTTGATTGATCGGTGCTTCCATTGCTGGGGCGCTGCGCGCGTTCGATAGTCTGCAAATATTCCATCTGCATCGCGAGAAATTCCTGGCTGAAAACTTCGGCGAGCGCTTGCCCGGCGCTGACGCGATCGCCGGCAAACGCCGAGACTTTTTCCACGCGGCCCGCCAGGCGCGCGGTGATGGCTGCGCGGCGGCGCTCATTGAGCATCACTTTGCCCGGCAGCGTCAATGGAATCGGCGCCGAGCTTTCATTGACCTCAGCAGTTTCAAGGTGAATGTGGAAAAGCTGGTGTTTGGTCAACGTCACGACTGTGGCATTTTCCTCATGAGCTTCTGCGGCTTGATGCGGATGCTCTTCGGATTCTGGTTGATTGCAAGCCCAAAGTGCGATTGCAGCGAAGGGCAAAGTATACTTGAGAGCTTGATTCATGGCTTATTCCTTGAGAATGAGTGAAGTCCGGCGCTCGACAATTTTTCAAATCTAGCAAGCTTTCGCAGCGCGAGTCAGACTTCACTCGTCTTGTTCAAACTTTTCGCCAACTGCTTCCAAATCAGCGCGGGCGGCGAGGTAATTGAAAATCGCGCGAACATTTTCCAAACGCGTTTGTCCTGCGGTGCGATGAATATCCAGCAAATCCGTGAGCGAAAGCTGGCCGGACTGATATGCTGCCACCGCGGCATGTACCACATTTTGGGATTCCGGCAACACGACGTTGCGAAATTCCAAAACCTGCTTCTCTGTCGCTTCCACGGCAGCGACGGCGACTGCAAAATTGTGGCGCACCTGCTGCTCAAAATAAGCCAAGCGTGTTTCCGCCGCCGCCAGCTCGGCCTGGGCGATTTGCGTTTCGCCTTTCGGCGCAACACGATTGAACAGCGGCAGGCTGATGCCGGCCTCGAGGCCGAAGGCATTCACGGTTTCACCGTTCGGCTGCGCGAGCGTGAAAGGTGGATTCTCCGCGACCCGTTGAAACGAAGCGCCAACAGAAAAATCCGGTCGACTGGCAAGTTGCGCCAAGCGCAAAGCGCGGCGTTGGCGCTCGACCGCAGTGACAAGAATTCGGCGCAAATTGGATTGCCCGGGGGCAAATGCCGAATCACCGGAAGGTGCATAAACCAGAGAATCACTCAACTGCAAAAGTTGCGCGCTTTCACGGCCCAGCAAAAGATTGAGCTTGGCTAACGCCGCGATTTGATCCTCTTGCACCGCGGCCAACTCAATCCGGCCGCGGCCCAGTTCAATCCGGCTGCGCACGACGTCAACGTAACTTGCCGCGCCGCTTTGATAACGTTCGGCGATGAGTCGCTGCAAATCGTCGAGAAGCTGCACGGCAAATTGCTGGCTTGTGACATTCTCCTTCGCCAGCAGGTTTTCATAGTACCGTTTCTTGACTTCCGCTGCGAGCAAGACGCGGAGACGCGCCAGTTGCAATTCGGCGATTTGACGATCAGCGCGGGCAACGGCTTTGCGGCTGCCGCGCTTGCCGGGAAATTCAAAGCCTTGACTAAAGCCGATCTCGATGGCATTGGCAGCGGCAAAGTCGAAGCCGATTTCGTCGAGGCGAGCAAAGATTTCGGCGGGCGGCAGCGCCCCGGCATGCACGCCTTGTCCCCGCGCCACGGCAACTTCCTGCTCGGCCAGCATGATTTGCAGGTTTTGCCGCAGTGCCAAAGCAATGGCCTGTTGCAATGAAAGTTCACTCTGCGCCCTAGCCGCGCCGGACAGCAGCAATAATGGAAACAGCACAGCCAGGCAGGAACGCGAAACAGGAATCACGTGCCGGCTCCTTTCCGAAAAAACTGCACCGAGATGAGATGCGCCTAATGATCTGTGGGAAACGGGGAGAGAATCAGACTAGCGCAGGAGGGTGATCGACGAGGCGGCTGGGAGCAGAGGAGATTTGCAACACGATGTCGGCCGTGTTATATTGGGCATTCGGAAAAAAGCTGAAATCGAAAACCGGCCCGATGACTGTCGGCACGTGACAGACGCAAGAGCAATCCCGGTCCGCAGCACGAGCGGCGCTCTGCGAGGCTTCATCATGCTTGTTCATCAAAGAACAGAACAATGAAGCGCAACCACCGTCGCCTTCGCCGGTCAGACAATCGATATCACCGCACACGAACATGGTGGCGATGAAACTGAACGCCAACAGGCCACCCAGCGGGCAGAGAAAGGCTTTGGTCAAAGCGTTGATCATGGCAGGCGAATTTAGAAATTCTCGATCAGATTCAAAGCCTTTTTTGCAGTTGCTCCAGACTGACGAGTTTTGCCATGGTATTCGTGCAGGCACACAACTGGCTCTGCCCCTGCTTCGGCAACGGCAGAACCTGGCTGTTGCGATTTTTGCTTCGGCGGCATCACAGTCGGCAATCGCGCTGCACGCGAATCATCCCCGAGAAGTTCGTGGCCGGCGTCGGCATGTTCCCGGGTGAACACACGCGCGCACCCACCCTGGCGTGTTCCACCGTGATCCGCGCGACTGATTCCGCGAATGCGTGTTCCTTTTCAAATCAGAGAAAACTGCATGCGGCGTTTCCTCAGGAACAACGGACCGCACAGACACTTTCTCTGACGCAGGGCAGACGCCGGCCCTGCAGTTTTTCACCGAGACTGCGGTAGTAGGAAAATCACCTTTAACCATTCGGAGTGCAACATGAAGAAGCTGGTTTTGATCTCACTGTGCCTGTTCCTGGCGGGGCCGGCCTTGGCGCAGAAGCGCGCTTTCACCATAGCCGATCTGTACAAGATCAAGGACGTTTCCGACCCGCAGTTCTCGCCGGACGGCCGGCACATTGCTTTCGTGCTGACCACACACAATCTCCAAAAGGGAAAATCCAATGCGGAGATATATGTCATCGACGCCGATGGCACGAATCTCAAACAAATGACGAACAACCCCGCGACCGACAATCATCCGCGCTGGTCGCCGGATGGCAAGTCGATTCTTTTCGTTTCCACGAGAAGCAACGGCAGCCAGGCGTGGCTGATTGCAGTGGAGGGCGGCGAGGCGCGCCAACTCACGAACATTTCCACCGGCGTGGGCGATCCCCTTTGGCTGCCCGAGGGCCAGCATCTCATTTTCGCCAGCGACGTCTATCCGGAATGCGGGGCGAATGATGATTGCAACAGCAAGATCGACAAAGCCGCGAGCGCGGGGCCGCTGCAAGCGTACCTGGCCGACAAGCTGCTCTATCGCCACTGGACGAGCTGGAAGGAAGGCAGGCGCTCGCACATTTTTTCGTTCAATATCGGCAACGCCGCGCTGATCGATTTGACGCCCGGCGACTACGATGCGCCGGCATTCTCATTGGGCGAAACCGGCTTCGCCGTTTCGCCGGAGGGGAAAGAGCTTTGTTTCGTGTCGAATCGTGACGAGTATCAAGCCGAGTCCACCAACAAAGACCTGTGGCTGGTTCCCACCGCGGGCGGCACGGCGGTGAACCTCACCGCTGAGAACGAAGCGTACGACGGCTCTCCCGCCTATTCGCCGGATGGCCGTTATCTCGCCTACCGCTTTCAAACGACGCCGGGTTATGAGGCCGACCGTTTCCGCATTGGCCTCTACGATCGCGCCACCAAACAGAAAACCGTGCTCACCGAGGCATTTGACAACTGGGTGAATGAGATTATCTGGGCGCCGGATTCCAAAAGCATCTATTTCACCGCCGACGTGCAGGGGCATGTGCCGCTTTACAAAGTCGAGGTGAGCAGCAAGCGCATCGATCTGGTTATCGATGCCAAAACGATTGATGGCTTCTCGATTGCACCGGATGGCAAAGCGGTGACGTTGGTGCGGCGTTCGGTCGGTGAGCCGCGCGAGGTGTGGCGGGTCGCCGCGGGCAAACTCAGCCGCCTGACGATGTTCAATCAGACGCTGGCGGACAGCGTCGACCTCCGGCCCGCGGAAGAGAGGTGGATCGCGTCGCCGACCGGCCGGAAGATTCACACTTTCATCGTGAAGCCGCACAATTTTGATCCGGCGAAAAAGTATCCGCTCATCTTGAATGTGCACGGCGGGCCGCAGCAGCAATGGGCCGATGCGTTTCGCGGCGACTGGCAAGTGTATCCCGGCGCCGGTTACATCGTGGCTTTTTCGAATCCGCATGGCTCCACCGGTTACGGCCAGGCGTTCACCGCGGCAATTTCGAAAGACTGGGGCGGGAAGGTCTACGAGGATGTCATGGCGGTGGCCGATTCACTGGCAAAAATCTCGTGGGTCGATGCGAACCGCATGGGCGCGATGGGCTGGTCGTATGGCGGCTACATGATGATGTGGCTCGCGGGACATACCGATCGCTTCCAAGCGCTGGCGGCCATGATGGGCGTCTACAATCTCACGGCGATGCACGGCGCCACCGAGGAGTTGTGGTTTCCGGAATGGGATTTGGGCGGCGCGCCGTGGGAGTCCGAGCTTTATCAGAAATGGTCGCCCAATCAATTTGTGAAAAATTTCAAAACACCGTGTTTGGTGATCACCGGCGAGCGCGACTACCGCGTGCCCTATACGCAGAGTTTGGAATTCTTCACCGATCTGCAACGCAGGCGCGTGCCCTCGCGCTTGATCGTGTTCAAGAACGACGGTCACTGGCCGAGCCATGTCAAATCGATGCCGTTCTATTACAATGCGCATCTCGACTGGTTTCACCAGTACCTCGGCGGGCCGCCCGCGCCGTACGATATGAAGAAGATGATTCGCAATCAGGCGTGGGAGTGAGGGCGGGGAATTTGGAGGTGGGAATGCGCCAAGCGCAGAGGATCACTGCAACGAGGCGGGTGAGGCTCTGCATATTGGATGAGCGGATCGAGCACGTCCATGCCGGCGGGTGGGGCGCGCCGGTTGGTTGGTGCTCGGTGGCACGGTCATGCGCTGCCGGCGGCAGCCATTCATGTCGAGATCTCGAGCCTTTTGGGATAACATGATTTCGGTACGGAGGTAGTATGCAAATTCATCCCACTTTCAATCATCGCCAGTTGTACCGTCTGCCCTGGTCGCTGCCCGACAATGCCATTTCCTGGCTCGAGCCGACTTCGGCTTGCAACCTGGCGTGCGAGGGCTGCTACCGCGAGAACGTTGCCAAGAGCCACAAGTCTCTGGAGATCATCCGGCGGGAAGTGGAAACATTCCGCGCGCTGCGCAATTCTGATGGCATCTCGATTGCCGGCGGTGATCCGCTCATGCATCCGGAGATCGTGGCGATCGTGCGGATGATCGCGGAGCTGGGTTTCAAGCCGGTGATCAACACCAACGGCGGCATGCTCACGCCCGAGCTGTTGCGCGAGCTGAAGGCCGCCGGCGCAGTTGGCTTCACTTTTCATATCGACAGCAAGCAGGGCCGGCCGAAATGGAAGAACAAGAACGAGGTCGAGTTGAACGAATTGCGGCTGTTCTATGCCGAGATGCTGGCAGAGGTCGGCGGCCTGTCGTGCGCTTTCAATTCGACGGTGTATGAAGACACGCTGGCTCATACGCCGGAGCTGGTCGAGTGGGCCGCCCAACACATCGACATCGTGCACGTGATGGTGTTCATTCTGTTTCGCGCCGCGGTGCCCCAGCTTCCGTTCGAGTGGTATGCCGGTGGGCGAAGAATCGATTTGGGCGTGCTGGCCTACTCGGAGACGAAGGCGCGCAAGATCGATCTGAAATCAACGGAGGTCGTCGCCGAGATCCGGAAGCGCTTTCCCGAGTTCACGCCTTGCGCCTATTTGAATGGAACGGAAAAGCCAGATTCCTTCAAATGGCTGCTCAGCGGCCGCCTGGGTTCGCAGGGAAAAATCTACGGCTACGTCGGCCCCAAATTCATGGAAACGATTCAGACGATGCATCACCTGACCCAGGGCCGCTATCTCGCCTACACCAAACCGGCGCACACCAACTTGGGCCGGGCGATGCTGCTGCTCGCGCTGATCGACCGTGGCGTGCGCAGTGCGGCCGGCCATTATCTCGGCGCGGTACTCAGCAATCCGCTGCGGCTGTTCAAGGGCTTGCACTATCAATCCATCATGATCATCCAGCCGGTGGATTTTCTGCCCAACGGTTTGCAGAACATGTGCGACGGCTGCCCGGACATGACTTTGTGGAACGGCGAGTTGGTCTGGTCCTGCCGCATGGAAGAGTTGAAACACTTCGGCTGCTGGGTGCGCTCTGTGCCGTGCGCCAGCGCATGAGCGGCAAACCACCTGTTGCCTCAAGTGGCATATCGCCGCCCAGCACTGTCATTCTGCAGGGATCCTGTGAAGAACTGGGCACTGTTCCAAGTTACTCCAGAGATCCCGCGGGATGACAAGGATGAGGGCATGCCTTTAGCGGCAACAGCGCACCTCCTGCGGCAGCGACAGATACACACCGACTCTGAGGCAATATTGTCCGCGCCGCAGAATTCGATTCAAAGTTGCAGTCCTGGAAGGCCGTCATCAAAAGATCCAAGTGTAGCCCAGCAACAGCGCCAGACTCACGTGGATGATGAGGGTGAGGAACATCAAATAGGTAAAGGGCAGGTGGAAGGCGTGCCACAGCGCGAAGGCGCGGGCGGTTAAAGCCAGCGTTGCGCGGCTGCTTTCGAGGAAGAGCTTGCGGGACAGGAGAGTCAGGAGGCTGCGGTTGCGCGCGGCCGCATGATCTGCGGCGGTGAGCCACCGCTGCCAGGCACGCAGCTCGCGCCGGCGGCGGCGCCAAAGCTGCGCCACCTGCAGCCAGCCGACCCGTGCCGGGCGGGTGGATTGCCGCAACGCGCCGACGCGAAAATGGTCAGCGGTCAGTCCGGCCGCCGCGAGCGAACGCTGCACGGCAATGATCTCCGCATCGATTTCCTGCAGCGACAGCAACACGCCGCGTTGATTGCGCGGCAGCAGGGCAAACAGAAAGCGTCCGACCAAGCCGCTCGCCATCACAATCATCATCGCATAATAACAAATCGACGCCAGCCCGCCGAACTTGAAGGCGGTGTGCAGGGTGGCAAACAGCGGCCCAGCGATGCCGCAATACATGTGGAATTGAAACCACCGCCGCGGCGTGCCCCAACTGGCCAGCCGGCGCCAGCGTTTGCGCAACGGATAAAGCAGGGTCAGGAAACACAGTGTGCCGCCCACCACGCCGAATCCCTGCCCGATCAGACCGCTGGGTTTGAGCAAAACATGCAGCGGGTGCAGCGGCCGCTGCGCCAACGCGGTGAAATAGTACTCTCCGCCATAACGCAAGGCCGCGAAGAAGACGAATGCGGTGGCGAAGATCAACGCAAAGATCGCGTACGCCTGCAGCGCGAAGCGCTGCGGCGGTCGCGCGGCACGGCGGTGGGGCGCAGCAGGCGCGAGCGCAACGTGCAACTCCTGCGCGTTC
Source organism: bacterium (assembly GCA_023150945.1). NCBI lineage: Bacteria > bacterium. Next base: position 18,307 of record JAKLJX010000007.1, read on the forward strand.
ACGCTGCCCTCCGGCTGGGAACCGGTTCGCCATAGAGCGTGCGCATTTCGATGCCAATCTCTTTCAAAAACTCGAACGGCAGGACGCCGCCGGCCATGATGAAGACGGTGTCGTTGGGAATGACTTTATCCGTCCCCTCACAGTCGAGCACGACTGCCGGTGTGGTGATTTCCTTCACGACGCTCGGCAGGATGGCTTGAATCTCTCCGCGGCGCACCGCCGCCGCCACCGCCTGGCGGTTGCGCGGTTTGGCGCGCGTGAGATGGGGTTGCCGGTATGACCAGGAGACGCGCGCGCCGGCTTCCACCAGCATCAACGCGCATTCCAGTGCGCTGTCGCCGCCGCCCACCACCAGGCAGTCACGGTTGGCAAAGGCGCGCGGGTCATCGAGTTCATAGTGCACTTTGGGCAAATGCTCGCCGGCAACCTCGAGCTGGCGGGCAATGCCGCGCCGGCCCAGCGCCAGCACGAGATGAGAGGTCGTGTAACTTTCGCCGGCAGCAAAAACCTCCAGCAGGCCCTCCCGCCGCACCACTTGTTCGACCCGCTTTCTCACTCGAATCGTGATGCCGGTTTTGGCAATGATCTTCTCCCATTCCGCCAGCAGCTCTTCCTTGCGCACGTCATTGAAATGAATCCTGCCGTAGCCGGGCAAGGCGAGCGGCGCAGTCATGACGATTTTGTTGCGCGGATACTTCAGAATGGTTCCGCCGACGTCGTTTTGTTCGAGGGTCAAGTAACGCAGCCCCTTCGTTGCGGCCTGCAGGGTGGCGGCCAGGCCGGCCGGGCCGGCACCGACGATGATCACATCATAGTCGGTGCCGGTGCGGCGCGGCTGGGCCGCGATGGCTTCCAGGCATTGCAGACCCTGTAACATCGCATTGCGAATCAAGCCAATACCGCCCAACTCTCCGACGACATAAACGCCGGGCACGCGCGTCTGAAAAGTTTCATCCGTCACCGGCACCTCCACGCCGCTGTCCTCGGCGCCGAGCACCAGCGTGATCGCACCGGTCGGGCAGGCTGCTTCACAGCGGCCATGGCCGACGCAATGGTCCGGCTGCAGCAACGCCGCTTTCATGCGCACCAGGCCCAGCACTTCCCCTTCCGGGCAGGCGATCACACAACTGCCGCAGCCGATGCAGCGATCGGGATCGATGAAGGGATGCAAGGACGGCGGCGCCTTGATTTCGTCGCGTTGGTTCTGGGCGAGGCGCGCTTGATTCCGGCGATCGCGCCGCAACCGGCGTTGTGCCTGCCACGCCACCACGAAGACCGCCCACGCGAAGATGAAGAGAAATTCCATCATATCTTTCACCGAGATGTAATCGAGATTACAAAAATGGAGTTGAATGACACTGCTCGCGGCCGGGATTTCGGGGAATCCCGCTTGGTGCTGCTCTTGTCTGCAAAATCAAAACCACTCGCCGGTGGCATCATCTTTGATTGCTGCCGGCTCCTGAGCCGCGGATTTTTCCGCCCAATGAAGCAAGGAGTGATATGAGGAGATAACAGCCTGCCCACTTTTGTCGCCAAATGCCACCGTCGTCTCGGCCGCGCCACGTGCGCATGGCTTGCGCTCTCTGCTTGCGCAACGTTTGCTCAGATTTCACCGGGACCGCTCGCGCGGCCGCACGCGCAGCTCGAGGGCTTGACCAAGTGTCTGTCTTGTCATGAGATTGGCGAGCGCATGAGCAATGCCAAATGCCTGGCGTGCCACGTGGCGATCGCACAGCGACTGCAGGCCAAACGCGGCTTTCATCCCACGGTAACCACTGCCCAGGTGGCGGGACCGGAAGCATCCGGCCAGTCGTGCGCGCACTGTCACAGCGAACACAATGGCGTGAGCTTTGAGTTGATCACGTGGCCGTCAAGCGAGGCAAACTTCGACCACCGCAAAGCCGGCTATGTCTTGCAGGGCCGGCACAGCCAGGTCGCCTGCCGCGATTGTCATCGGCAGGAGAATATTCAGGAAAAATTCCCCGATGATCCCAACGTGCAGTTGCGCAGAACCTTTCTGGGATTGGCGCCGGCCTGCATTCCCTGCCACGGCGATGAACACCGCGGCCAGCTTGCCGCCGCCTGCGAGCAGTGCCATGATTTCAACGGCTGGAAACCGGCACCGAAATTCACACACGAGCGCGCCCGCTTCCAGCTCACTGGCGGCCACCGGCAGGTGCCCTGCGCCAAATGCCACGTCGAGAAATCCGCGCGCGAGCGCGTCGGCACAGAGACGGTGGCGGCATTCGTGCAATTCACCAATCTGCCGTTTTCGAATTGCACGCCCTGCCATCAGGATCCGCATCGCGGTGAATTCGGCAAGGAGTGCAGCCGGTGCCACACCACGGAGAATTGGCAGAAAATTCCCGCCGGCGCTTTCAATCATGATTTGACGGATTTTCCGCTGCGCGGCCGGCATCGGGCGCTGGCCTGTGAACGCTGCCACGCCGGCCTCAATTTCAAAAGGCAGATCGCGCACACTTCGTGCGGCGATTGCCATCAGGATGCGCATGCCGGCCAGTTTGCCCGGCGGCCGGATCGCGGCCGCTGTGAAAGCTGCCACAGCGTCGAGGGATTTACACCGTCGCAATTCACGCTGGCGCGCCATCAACAATCGGCTTTTCCATTGGCCGGCGCGCATCTCGCGACGCCGTGCAGCCTGTGCCACCTCCGGCAGACCGCCGGCGCCCAAGCCGGGAAATTGCTCTTTGTGTTTCCCAAGCAACGCTGCCCTGCCTGTCACGAGGACGTGCACGGCAGCCAATTCGCGGAGCGCGTCGCCAGCGGCGGCTGCGAGAGTTGCCACCGCAACGAGAGCTGGCGGCAGACGAAGTTCGATCATGCCAGCGCGCGCTTCGCATTGACCGGCGCTCACGTGCGCGTGGCGTGCGGCCAGTGCCATCCGCGGGAGAAAATCGCAGCGGAAATGAACGGCAGCACCGCAACAACGCGGTTGGTCAGGGCCGGACCGGCAATCACGGAACGCGTGCGCTACCGGCCGCGTCCGCTGCGCTGCGAGGGCTGCCATGCCGATGTTCACCGCGGCCAGTTCGGCAAGCCGGAGCAAGTGCGCTGCGAGAAGTGCCACCAAGCCTCGCAGTGGCATGACCTGCTGTTCCGCCATAATCGCGACAGCGCTTTCAAACTCGAAGGCGCGCACGCGCGGGTGGCATGTGAGAAATGTCACTTCCCGGTCACGCGGGCGGATCGCACCGTCGTCATCAAATACAAACCACTCAAGCAGGAGTGCGCTGCATGTCATCGCTGAGCTGGAGGCTCGCATCCCGCTGGCTGCTGCTTGCCGGACTGGGGCTTGCTCTCGACGCCGGCGCGCAGGTCGCCACGGTGAATCAACCGCACGGCAAGATCAACCTCGCCTGTAGTGATTGCCACACCGCCAAGTCCTGGTCGCCGCTGCGTCTCGATCTCAAGTTCAAACATGAAACCACCGGCTTTGCGCTGGTGGGGCAGCATGCTGCAGTGGATTGCAAGCGCTGCCATACCTCGCTCAAATTCACCGGGGCCGCGCGCGAATGCACGGCCTGCCACGCCGATGTGCATGACGGCACCCTCGGCAGAGACTGCACACGCTGCCACAGTCTTCAAGCCTGGCGGGAATTCTCCAAAATCAATACGGTGCATCAGGCCTCGCGCTTTCCGCTGCTCGGCTTGCACCAGAACGTGGCTTGTGAAAATTGCCACACGCGGCAGGGCACCAGCCAGTTCGTGAATCTGCCGCTGCAATGCGGCGTCTGCCATCAATCCGATTACGAGGCCACGACCGATCCCAATCACCGCCTGGCGGGATTCTCGCTGCGTTGCGAGCAGTGCCACAGCACCATGATCATTGGCTGGGCCTCCGCCGGCTTGGGTAATCTCAGTGGATTCGATCACAACCGCACGCGCTTTCCGCTGCAAGGCGCGCATGCCGCAACTGACTGCGGCCAGTGTCATGGCAACGGCCGCTTTGCCGGCACGCCGACTGATTGTTTTTCGTGCCATCAGGCGGATTATCAGCGCGCCGCCAGTCCCAATCACGTCGCGGGAAATTTCTCGCAGGATTGCGGCTCTTGTCACACCACCGCGGCCTGGCAGCCGGCAAATTTCGATCACAATCGCACGCGCTTTCCGCTCACCGGCGCCCATCTGGCGGTCGTGTGCAGCCAGTGTCACGTCAATGGCCAGTACACCGGCACCCCGACGGCTTGCTTCTCGTGCCATCAGGCGGACTATCAGCGCGCCGCCAATCCCAATCACGTCGCAGGAAATTTCTCACAGGAATGCAACTCCTGTCACACCACTACCGCCTGGCAGCCGGCCACTTTCGATCACAACCGCACGCGCTTTCCGCTGCAGGGCGCGCATGTGACAACCGCCTGCGCGCAGTGCCACATCAACAACCGTTACGCCGGCACACCCACGGATTGCTTCTCCTGCCATCAGGCGGATTTCCAGCGGCCGACCAATCCCAATCACGTCACGCTGAATTTCTCCCACGATTGTACCGTGTGCCACACAATGACTGCCTGGCTGCCGGCGACTTTCGATCATGACAGCCAGTACTTCCGCATTTACTCCGGCAAGCATCGCGGCAAATGGCAAAGCTGCGCGACCTGCCACGTGAACGCGGCGAATTACGGAATCTTCGAATGCCTCTTCTGCCATGAACACAGTCAAGCGCGGATGGATGACAAGCACCGCAACCGGTCGGGCTATCAATACAACAGTCAATCATGCTACCGCTGCCATCCCCGGGTGTGAGGCCGGCAGCATGAAACGCAACGCGAAAGAGAGAGGGCAGTGATGATCACAAGCGGCAGGCATGGTCGCCTCGCGCTGGCATTGCTGTGGATGTTGTGCGGCGGTTGGGCGCAGGCGCAAAGCAGCATGCCCGGCGCGGCGGCAAACGGCAACGAGGCGCGCCGGGAGTTTCGCGTGCGGCATGTGACGCTGGAGGCGGTTTACTTCAACGGCGGCAGCGTGTTGGGCGTGGCCGCCGGTGACAAAGTCTGGGTGATGCGCAACGGCGAGCGCCTGCTGCCGTTGATCGTGAAATATGTTGCCGAACACAGCGCCAGTTGCCTCCTGGAAAACAGTGCGCCGGCCGGCAACAGCCCGACCGTGAAAATCGACGACACGATCTTGTGGGTCATTCCGCTTGCCGAGTATTTGAAACGCCTCCCGCCGGCAACGGAACCGGAACGCAAGCCCGCAGCCGCAGCGCCGATCCGCCGCGCCACTGCTCCGGCGCCGAAAAGATACGCGGGCCGGCGGGGGGTCTCCAACAACGACTTCTCCGGTCAGCTCAGTTTGCAATCCTACGGGCAACGCGACCAGGGCCCGCAGCCGTTCGATTTCCAGGAGTCCTCCGCCTATCTGCGCTTGCATGCCGAACGCCTCGGCGGCCTGCCGTTGCGTTTGCTGGCGCGCACGCGAACGGTGCGCAGGTCCCGGCAGGCCGGAATCGGCGGCTGGCAAACCCAGCCGGTGGCGCATCGGGTTTATGAGCTGGCCTTCGAATGGCAGGGAACTGCCACACCGGTTGAGTTTGCCGTTGGCCGCATGTTGCGGCATGATCTGCGCGGCGTGGGCTACCTCGACGGCATGGCAATCGGTTCTCGCCTTGGATCGCGCTGGAAAGCCGGCCTGTTTGCCGGTTTCGAGCCGGATCTCTCCGGCTACACCGTGCGCGCTGACGGGAAAAAATTCGGCGGTTTTGCGCAGATGAAAATGCCCGTGCGCAAGGCCGGTGAACTCACGGTGGCGGTCACCGGCGTCGGCCAGTACCGTGGCGGCGAGGTCAGCCGGGAGTTTCTCGCTGCGCAGACCGACCTCAACTGGTCACGCCGGTTTTATCTCACGCAGTATGCCGAGATCGACTGCAATCGCGCCTGGCGCAATGCCAACCGCGGCACGCTGGCGCTCAGCAATGCCTATTTCAATCTCACTTGTTATCCGCAGGAGAAACTCGCGCTGGGCTTGTCGTATGATGCGCGGCGCTTGCTCCGCACCTGGGAGACGCGCACACTCGCGGACAGCTTGTTCGATGCGAGCCTGCGCCAGGGCTGGCGCGGCCAATTGTCCTATCAACCGGCAGCGCTGTATCGCATTGCGATCGATGGCGGCTGGCAGGGCCAAGGCAATGCACCGGCAGTCTATTCCTTCGGCTGCACTGCCAGTGCCGCGGAGTTGTGGAGCAGCGGCCTCAGCCTGAACGCCCGCTTTTCTTATTTTGGAAATGCGCTGGCGCGCGGCTACTATCCCGGCCTCGAGATTTCGCGCCGCATGCTGGCGATGCTGTATGTGAGCTTGGGCGGGGGAATCTATTCGTATCGCATGAGCAGTCCCGCCAGCACCCAGAACAATCCCTGGGAACGTTTGCGGTTGGATGCACATTTCAACCGCGCCTTCTTCCTGAGCGCGACGGTCGAACGCTATCACGGCGACACGATGCGATTCGTGCGGGGATTCGGAGAGGTGGGCTGGAGATTTTGATCTGCCGGCACGCGCAGCGTAGACTCCCAGCGCAATGTCACTCCCTCTTGAGGGAGAGTCCGTTCCAACTTTGGCTGAGCCGAGGTTTTGTGATCGTTTGTACGACGCGGATCCACCGGCTTCATTCCGCGGCGTAGCCGTGGCAAGAGCCTCGCCGAAAAGTTGGTGACATTGGCTCCCAGCCTGCAACCGAGGGCAAGTTCAAACCTGGCGCGACAACCTCAGATCATGCCGCTCGAGCCGCAAGCGAGAACCTGCTGCCGGCCTCTCACCGGATCAGAGTATCGGAGAAAGCATCATTTCCGCGAGCGCCAGGGGCGCATGGCCGTTCTGGCGCAGGTGATCGAACGCGCGGAATTCCACCGGCGCGCGCAGGCCGAAGGCCGCCAATTCCTCAACGCGCGCGAGCAGCTCGCCCGGCACGCCCGCCAGCACGATTTCACCACGATGCAAAATCAGTAGACGGTCGGCAAACAGGGCTTCTTCGGCAAATTGCGTGATGTGCAAGATTGCGAGCGGCGTGCCGCCCGCTTCCGGCCGGCGCAGGCGGGCGAGCGTGTTGAAAAAACCGAGACGCGCGGGATAGTCCAAGAGCGAAGTCGGTTCGTCGAAGATCAAATGCCGCGGCTGCATCGCCATGACGCTGGCGAGCGCCACCCGCTGTTTTTCCCCGCCGGAGAGTTGATGCGGCGCCCGCTCGCGATAGCGGGTTAGCTCGAACAGCTCCAGCATGGCCGCGACGCGGCGTTGCATCTCCGGCCGCGGCAGGCCCAAATTCTCCAACCCAAAAGCCAGCTCCCGCTCCACCGTTGGCGCCACCATTTGATTATCCGGATGCTGGAAAACCAGCCCCACGCGGCGGCGGATCTCGCGCAGATCATGCGGGTCGCGCGTGTCCAAACCATCGACCAGAACTTCGCCGGCGGAAGGCGACACGATGCCGTTCAAGCAGCGCGCCAGGGAAGTCTTGCCCGAGCCATTGGCGCCCATGAGCGCCACGAACTCGCCCTCGGCCAGCGTCAGCGAGAGATGCGACAGCACGCGCCGCCTGCCGGCGGCCGCAGGATATTCCACCGCGAGATTATTGGCGATGATCATGAAAGGTCTGCTTGCGGAAAGAAAACGCCACGGCGCACCGGCCGCGGCTTATTCCCATTTCATCAAATTGCAGTGGCCGGGGTCAGCCTGTTCGTGATAGCCGGCCAGCGTCATGCGCAGTTCGGCGTGCGCAATGCGAAAACCGGCTTCCAACAGCATGCGATAGGCGTGCGCGTACCGCGTGGGCGTGCGTACGGTGACGCAGGTGTTCTGCTTCTGTTCCGCCCACGTCAGCAACAGTGCCGGCACTTCCGCCAGCAGGGCCGTGTGCTGCGGATGCACCAGCAGCATGACGATGCGCAAATGGCGGGCGGTCTCTTCCGGTGAGTAGGTTTCGGTGTGGGCCACCACGCAGGCGGCGAGTGCGCCCTCGCGGCGCACGTAGAGCGTATCGCCGTAGCCAAACTGGTGAATCAAGCCAATTTCATGCCGGAGGCGCAGACAGGGATCGAGCGCGGCTGCCAGCGCCTCCGCCTCCGTCACGGCGCGCGCCGCCTCTGCTGCGCCGAGCTGGCTGTGAAAGAAAACTTCGCGCGCCGGCGGATGCGCGTCGGTGCGCACCGGCGGCACATGACGCACCATATCGAGCGAGAGCTGAGTCGGCAAGAATCCGAGATTGGAGTAGAACCCGATGTTGCGGCTGCTGCGCGGCTCGGTCTCCAGCCCGATCACTTGCGCGCCCGCTTGCAGCAACGCCTGGATCACCGCCTGCATGATCTCGCGGCCAAGATGTTTGCCCTGATATTCGGGCAGCAGGCTCACCGGCCCGATCCAGCCCACGCCGCCCCAGAGATGAGCAAAGGCGTAGCCGATGAGATTGTGCTTGTGTTCCATCACCAGACAGGCGGCGGGCAGCGAGGAGCGATACATCTCCAAGAAAGAAAGATGCACCAGCGGCACATAAGGCCGGCGGTAACCCTCCTCCATGCGCGCCGCGGTGAATGATTTGGAAAGCACGCGATTCACCGCCGGCAGATCGGCGCTTTGCATTTGACGAAGTTGATACGAGCTCATGACATGGAAACTCCGCGCGCTCAGCGGCCGGGGCCGTTTTCGGCGCAGCTTGCCCGCGCTTCCGCCTCACTGTCGAAATGCGGAATGTATTTCCGCAACCCGACCATTTCAAAAATCTTTTGGAAATGCGGCGACAGGCCAAACGCCTTGAGCGCGAGCTGCTGCTGCTGGGCACGGCCCAGCAGGGTGATGATGATCGACATGCCCGCGGAATTGATGTAACCGACCTCGCTGAAATTCAACAGCAGGCAGCGCAGCTTCTGCGTGATCGCACGTTCATAAGCCGCCACGATCTTCCGTTCGGCCAGACTGGTGACGTCGCCGGTGAAGTCGATGATCGCGAGCTTGTCTTCCAGGCGGAGATTGACTTGAATATCCGGCACGAGTCCCTCACTGCTTGTGTTTGCCACCTCGCTAAGGCAATACCAAATCGTTGCCCTCATTGGGCCAGCGCGAGCGCACTTTCACCGTATCCGGCCAGACGTGCGCGCGTTCTGCCGGAACAAAGGGAAATGCCGTGCCGGCATCGAAGCGGCCGTTGCGATTGCCGTCGCGAAAGCCGCTGAGTTGATACAGGCCGGGCAAGACTGCCGGAAAAGTATAGTTTCCCGGCGCCCGCGCGAGGACGTGGTATTCGATTTTACCGCCAAGCTGTTTGGCCTGCAGGTGCATGTCGCCGGCCGTGGAGTCCCGCGCATCGCTGAGCGCGCCGCTGATGGAAGCCAGCGTGTCGGCATTGAGCGTCCAGAACGTGACGCGGCCGGTGGTGTCGAGCAGAGCATTGCCATTCCAGTCAAACAAAGAGTCAGCCGCAATCACGAATTCATAGCGCGCCCGGCTCTGCCAGCCTGCTGCCGGCGCAAAACGGTATTGCAGCGGATTCACCCACCCCGCGTTACCGCTCACCGCCGCGCCACTGGAATCACGCACCAGGAGCGCCCGCGCCAAACTGTCACGGCGCATGATCTCCGAGAAAACCAACTCAATGGGCAGGTCGAGCGGGAGATCGCGGCTGCTGTCGGCAATCGAGATTTTGATCAGGCGCGGCCGTAGCGTATCCGGCTGGGTGAGGCCTTCGAATTCGATTTGGCTGCGGGCGGAATCAATGCAATTGCCGGCCTCATCAAACAGCGAATCCGCGGCCGCGAGATAGGCCACGGCCTGCAGCGGCGCGCTGAGCGCCAGCACTTGATTGCGATTGAGCGGATGTGGGAAGGCCGCCAGCAGCGCGAGCGGAGTTTGCGATTCTTTGGCCGTCACCCGCAGCCGTGCCCGCCAGTCCCCATGTAGGGGCATCACCGCCTCGTCGAAACGCCATTCCAGTTGATTGGCAGAAAGCGGACTCACCGCGGCGAGCGCAGGCGCGAGCGTATCCTCGGCAGCCAGAGAGAAGCTCAGACTCGGCGCGGTTTGATCCTCCCGTGTGATCGTCACATCCAGCGCCGGCACACCGATGGCTTCTTCTCCGCGCGTGTAGAGGCGATCGGCGTTGCGGTCGCTCAGCGCGAAGACGCGATAGCGACCGGGCGCGAGGTAGGACAGCGTGAAAGTGTTGTTCTCGCCCACCTGGGTGTAGTAGTCCGCCCGCTGTTTGGCGGGATCAGGCGCGCGGCCGTTTTCGAGAATGTAGGCCATGATCAACACGCCGGCGGCCTTTTCTCCCCAAATGCGGCCGCGGATTTCGCCGCGATCGAGGGTATCGCCGGTGGTGAAGGCGAGCGCAAAAGCTTCCAGCAGCCGCACGCCGCGCAAGTCGCGCACATCGGTGCCGAGATTGACGACATACGTGCGGCGCGCCCGCAACGAATCCGGAAAGCGAATGTGAACCGTTCTGCCCTGCCAGTCGAATTTCAACTCAGCTTCTTCCTCCAACTCGCCGCCCAAGCTGGGGGTAATGAAAAGCGACTCTTCAAAACTCTTGCGATTGACCTTCTCGCTGAAGGTGAAGGAGAGTTGGGTATCACGCGCGACGCCGGTGGCATCGCGTGCCGGCGAAGTGCTCAAGATTTTTGGGGGAATGTCATCCACCGGGCCGCCCGGCGGTGAGCCGGTTTTGGCGCAGGTGAGGCCCACCAGCGCGGCACCGAGCACGGCCCAATTCCGCCGCCGGCGCCCGGCATTGCCCGGCTGCCGGAGAGCAAAGCGGTTGCGTTTGACGATTGCGCAGTTTTGTGCGGCTGAAGGCATGAACTCTTTGCAAGGCACAATGGCCGACCTGGAAAGGCCGATCACGCCGAAGCGCAACCGGCTCAGTCACTCAAACGGTAGTTCTTGACGCCCCAGAGCACCAGCTCGGCCGTGACTTTGATGATGCTCGCCACCGGCACGGCCAGCAACATGCCCCACATGCCCAGCAAGCTGCCGCCGATGAGGATGACCACGATGATCGCCAGCGGATGCAGTTCCACGCTGCGGGCGGTGACGTAGGGTGAAATGAAGATGTTTTCGATTAACTGAATCGCGGCAAAAGCAATGACGATGGCCAGCACGAGATTGAGCGAGCCGGTGTGCACCAGCGCGATGATGATGGCCGGCACCGCGCCGACAATCGGGCCGAAATAAGGAATGACGTTGGCAAGGCCGGCCAGCACGCCGATGAAGAAGAAGTAGGGCACATGCAGCAGGTAGAGCGCCAGCACCGAAAGCCCGGCCACCGCCGCCGCCACGATCAACTGGCCCTGCAAATAGCGGCTGAGCTGTTCCGTCATCTTGTGGGTGATGAGCAGCGCCATTTCGAAATAGCGATTGGGCACGCCCGCAATCAATGCCTTCTTGAGCGGGCGGCCGTCTTTGAGCAGAAAGAACACCATGAAGGCGATCAACACGGCATTCGGCGCGGCGGAGAGCAGGCCGAGCATGAAATCGAACGCGTTCTGCATGAAGCCGGCGACCAGGCTCTGCAGTTGGGCGGTGATTTTTTGATCTACGGCTTCCAGACGCAACAGCGGGATCTTTTCGGCCAGTTCGCCCCGGAGGCGGGCGATGATTTGATCGAGCGCGGAAGCGTCCATCGCGGTGGAAAGCGATTGCACCTCCTGGCTGATGACCGGCACGAGCAGGCGAATGAGAATGAGGCCGACCAGCAGCGACAACACGAGCACGAACGTCACGGCCGTGGCGCGCGGAATGTCACGATTCTCCAGAAAGGTGACGAGGGGATCGAGCACGGTGGTGAGCAGCAGGGCGGTCGCCAGCATGCTGAGCACGGGCGTGATGCGCGGCAGCAGCCAGACCAGCGCTGCCAGCACGGCCAGCAAGAGCACGCCGCGCGCGGCGCGGCGCAGCAGTTTGCGATCCAGCACCAGGACGATTTTGGTGTCCGCCGCGGGCAGGCCGGTGAGCACCGGCGGCTCAGCGGTGAGCGAGGAACGCAGCGGCCGAAAGCGGGATTCCCGCGGGGGCTTGCCGGCAGTCTTCACGGACATCATAAGACAACGTCCGTGCGGTCGAGCTGGGCGCGCAGATTTTGAATTTCCGTATTGGTCTGCTTGAGCCGTTCGCCGATAATGAGCGCCAGTTGGAAGAGGAATTTGTTGCCCAGCCGCGGCTTGCGTTCCAGCAGGCCAAAGAGATCGGGCCGGAACAAGCCGATGATTTGGGAGTTTTGTTCGGCGATCGCCGAAGCCGAGCGCGGGCTTTCATCGAGCAGCGCCAACTCGCCGAAGAACTCGCCGTCGTGCAGGAGCACCAGCGTTTCACGCACGTCATTGCGGTTGTGCTTGCAGATGGCGACCGCGCCGTGCTGAATGATGTACATGCCCACCCCGGGTTCGCCCTCCCAAAAGATGGTTTCGCCGGCTTTGAATTGCCGTTGATGGATGAGCTTTTCGAACTCGCGCAGCTCGCCGTCGGTCATGTTGCTGAACAAGGGTACCTGCCGCAGCGTGCTCAGAATATCCTCGGCGGTGTTGCTTCGGCGCCGGAAGATGTTCCCCCACAGCGGACTTTTTGCCGCCGCGCGGGGAACGCCATTTTCGCGATTCATGGGATTCGTGCAATCGATGGGTGTGAGAAGATGCGGAATTATGACAGAACTGTTGCATTGCCGGCGTGCGCGTGGCCGCGCGCCGCACGGTGATTTTTGCAGCGCAATATAGAGAAGCTGCCTGCGCGAGTCAAGCTCTTTTCCGCTGCGCTCGGCGCAGGCCGTGGTTGCCATGGGGAATTTCCAGTTGATTTTCTTGGGTGAATACTTTACTTTCGCGCCATGTTTTGCCAGCGCCAGAGAGCGGCGCGGTGGCCACTCGCCGCGTTGTTCGTGTTCATCCCTCAGCTCGTGTTTCCGCAGGAAAGCCAGCAACAACTCGAGGAGTTGCGGCGGAACATCGCGCAACTACAACAGAAGATCAGCGGGCTCGCGCAAAGCGAGTCGTCCGAACTCGAACGGCTGCGCGCCCTGGAGGAGCAGATCGATCTCATGAATCGCCTGGTCGGCCGCCTGCGCCGGCAGGAAATCGTCAAGCGCCAGGAAGCGAGCGCGACGGTTGCGGGCCTGCGCGAAGCCGCAGCCGAGCTGCAACGTTTGCAGACCATGGGCGCGCGGCGTGCGGTGTTCTTTTACAAATATGGCCGGCTGAAAGATCTCGAGATGCTGCTCTCCTCCCGCTCGCTGAACCAGGTTTTGCTATGGGCGGAATATCAACGCCGGCTGCTCGCCAATGACCGCCGACTGCTGGCGGGGATGAAAAGCAAGCAGGAACGCATTCAGGCGCAAAATGAAAAGCTGGCCGGCGAGCTGGCCGCGCATGAAAAGATGCTGGCAGAAAAACTGCGGGAGGAACAGACCCTGCGGCAGCGCAAACAGCAGCGGGAAGAGTTGCTGAAAAAGCTGCGCAAGGACAAATCGTTCCACCAAATGCAGCTCAGCGAGCAGCAGCAAGCCGCCGAGCGCATCGCCAGGTTGATCGCGGCGGCCGAGGCGGCGTTGCAGGAACAGCAACAGCAGCAGGCAGCACCGCCGGCGCCCAGCACCGGCGAAAGCAAGGCCGAAAGCATGACTCCGGCCCTGCGCCTGCCGGCCGAACCCTTTACCGGACGCCGCGGCCGCCTGCCGTGGCCGGTGAGCGGTGAGATCGTCGGCCACTACGGCAGCTATCGCCATCCCGTCTTGAAAACGATCACGACCAACCTGGGCATCGACATCGCAGCAGTGGCCGGCACCAGCGTGCGCTGCGTGGCGGCGGGCAGAGTCACGACCATCACCTGGCAGCGCGGCTACGGCAATCTGCTCATCATCAATCACGCCGACGGCTACTACACCGTGTACACGCGCCTGGCGGAAATCTTCGTCAATCTCCACGAGAATGTTGCCGCCGGCCAGCTCATAGGCAACGTCGCCGAGGCGCCGGCCGGCCAGCAGGCGACGCTGCATTTTCAGATCTGGCAGCGGACCAAAGAAGCGCGCTCGCAGGATCTGAATCCGGAAGAGTGGCTGCAGTGAATACCGAACATCCCTTGCATCTCGCGGATATTCCCATTCTCAAAGCCTCGCATGCCGCCGAGGTCTTGCGCCGCGCGCGGCAACATCAGCGCCTCGCCCATGCCTATTTGCTGCATGGCCCGGAAGGCGCGGGCAAGGAAGCTCTGGCGCTGTATCTGGCGCAGGGATTCCTCTGCAAGAAACGAACAGCCGCTGCGCCGGCCGCCGCGCTGTTCGCCGAAGAACCCGCCGCAGCAGAGCTTGCCTGCGGGCAATGTTCCAACTGCCGGCGCATGGCCGAGATGACGCACCCCGACGTGCATTTCATCTTCCCGCGCGCCAGCAGCGCCGCCGAAAAGGAGATTCTCGAAGTGTTGCAGAGCTTTGCGGCGCAGCCGTGGTGCCGCGCCCGGCCGTGGGAAAACTCCTTCATCCTGATTGATGACATTCGCGAGCTCAAACGCAAGCTCGCCATCACCAGCTATGAAGGTGCCGGCACCGTGGTGTTGCTGCTCGAAGCCCACCGGCTCAAAGCCGAATCGGCCAATGCCCTGCTGAAGATACTGGAAGAGCCGCCGCCCAGCACCTACTTTCTGCTGACCGCCGTCGCACTCGAAGGTCTGTTGCCGACCATCATCTCCCGCTGCCAGCCGATTGCCGTGCCGCCGGTGGCGCAGCAGGATTTGATCGATTTCCTCGTGCGCCATCACGGCGCGGCGGCGGAGAGAGCGCCACTGGTGGCAGCCATGGCGGGCGGCAACCTGCGCCAGGCGCTGGCCCTGCTCGAAGACGATCTCGAACCCAAGCGCCAGCTCGCGGTGGAGTTCATGCGCACGGCGTTCAAGTTCAACAAGCCGGTCGAGCAGATGGATTTTCTCAATCAGCTCACCAACGAGCATGATCGCCAGGAGCTGCAACAGTTGTTGCGCTTTTGCCTGGTGTGGGTGCGCGATGCTTTCGTGGTCAAATCCTGCGGCGCGGGCCAGCGTTTGGTGAATGCCGATCTGCAGGACGCGCTGGCGGCGCTGGTCAAGAACCTGCCGCAGTTCGATTTTGCCGGGGTGGTCGGGGAGCTGGAATACGCCCTGGAATGCCTGGAGCGCTACGTGCAGCCCTGGCTGGTGTTGATGGTGTTATTGCATCGGATCAATCAACTGGCACGCCCGGGGAGGTAATGTGCAGAGTATCATACAAGTCAAATTCAAAGAGCAGCGCAAAGGGTACTATCAGAATCCCGAGCAGTTCCCGTTTCGGCTGAATGATTTTGTGATCGTCGAGGCCGAGAAGGGCGAGGATCTCGGCGTGGTCAAGCTCGTCGGCTTGCCCGAAAACCACACGCTCGCCGACAACGAGCCGTTGCGGCGCGTGTTGCGCAAGGCGACGGATGCCGATCTCGTGCGCAGCCAGAGCAATCGCATGCTGGAGAAGAAAGCCTTCGAGGCCTGCCGGCAGAAGATTGTGACGCACTCCCTCGACATGAAGCTGGTGGGCTGTGAATACCAGTTCGACGGCAACAAAGTCACCTTCTATTTCACCGCGGAAAAGCGCGTCGATTTTCGCGAGCTGGTCAAGGATCTGGCCTCGGAGTACCGCACCCGCATCGAGCTGCGCCAGATCGGCGTGCGCGATGAAGCCAAGCGCCTGGATGGCTTTGGCGTGTGCGGCCGCCGCCTGTGCTGCTCCTCGTGGATCGATCAATTTGCGCCCATCACCACCCAGGCCGCCAAGGAACAAAACCTGCCGCTCAATCCCAACAAGCTGGCAGGCGTCTGCGGCCGGCTGAAATGCTGCCTGATGTACGAACGCGATTTCTACAACGAAGCGATCAGCCGCTTCCCCGAGCTGGCCAAGGAGATTACCACGGCCAAGGGCAAAGGCACGATCATCAAGATCGACATCTTCCGCGACACGTTTACCGTCAAGTATCCGAGCAATGAATACGAGGTGCTGCCGCTGGCCGAGGTGCAGGACAAAGTCTACAAATGCCAAAACGACTGCGGTCATGCCCACGGCAATCTCGAAGATTTGACCGCAACGATGGGCGAGGCGTGAGCCGTTGCGAAAGAGGTGAGAACGCGGCGGCCAACCAAGACGCCGAGCCGGGTGGCAATGCCGGCCGCGCCCCGCGCGCTTTACGAGATTTCCCCAGACAGACATTCCGCGCAGAGATATGTTCCAAACGATGAAAGAAGGTCTCGTGTCCGACAACCAACCCATCCTGGTCACCAGTGCGCTGCCCTATGCCAACGGCCCGCTGCATCTCGGCCATCTGGCGGGTGCTTATCTGCCCGCGGACATCTACGTCCGCTATCAGCGCTTGCAGCAGCGCAACGTGCTCTATATTTGCGGCACCGATGAGCACGGCGTCGCCATCA
Organism: bacterium; assembly: GCA_023150945.1. Classification (NCBI taxonomy): domain Bacteria; species bacterium. The sequence goes on from JAKLJX010000007.1 coordinate 34,708, forward strand.
CTATTGCCGCGGAAAAGCAGAACAAGACGCCGCAGGCCGTCGCCGACTACTATCACGCGCTGATTCGCGACGCGCTGGCCGGCATGGGCATGAGCTTCGACATGTTCTCGCGCACCACCGAGCCGGTGCACGCCGAGCAGACGCAGGAATTCTTCCTGCGGCTGCTCGCGCAGGGCCTGGTGGTGGAGAAGTCCGAACGCCAATTTTATTGCGTCACCTGCAAGCGCTTCCTGCCCGACCGCTACGTCGAAGGCACCTGCCCGCACTGCGGCAAACCCGGCGCGCGCGGGGACCAATGCGAGAATTGCGGCAAGTGGATCGAGCAGTTGCAGCTCCGCGAGCCGCGCTGCGTGGTGTGCGGCGCGCAGCCGGAAATCCGCGAGACCCGCCACTTCTACATTCCGCTCGGCAAATTTCAAGACCGGCTGCGTGCCTGGCTCGATACCAAAACCAACTGGCGCGAAAACGTGCGCAACTTCTGCTACGGCTGGCTGAAAGAAGGCCTGGAAGATCGCGCCATCACTCGCGATCTCACCTGGGGCGTGCCGGTGCCGCATCCCGGCTATGAGGGCAAAGTGCTGTACGTGTGGTTCGATGCGCCCATCGGCTACATTTCGGCGACCCGGGTGTGGGCCAGGCAGACCGGCCGGCCCGAGGCCTGGAAAGACTACTGGCTGAATCCCAACACCAAGCTCGTGCACTTCATCGGCAAGGACAACATCGTGTTTCACGCCATCGTGTGGCCGGCCATGCTGATGGGCCAGGAGGGCTATGTGCTGCCGGCGGACATTCCCGCCAACGAGTTTCTCAACTTCGAAGGCCACAAATTTTCCAAGAGCCGCGGCATCGGCGTGCTGTTGCATGAGTATCTCGAAAAATTCCCGCCCGACCCGCTGCGCTACACCCTCGCGGCCAACATGCCGGAATCCAAGGACACCGATTTCTTCTGGAAGGATTTGCAAACGCGCAACAACAGCGAACTGGCCGACATCCTCGGCAATTTCATCAACCGCACGCTCACGTTTGCGCAGCGCAATTTCAACAACCACGTGCCGCCGGCGCAGGAGTTGAAGGAAACCGACCGCCGCATGCTCGCCTTGCTGCAGACCTGGCCGGACAAACTGGCGGCCGCGTATGAGAACTACGAGATCCGGCGCGCCACCAAGGAACTCATGGATCTTGCCCGCGAGGCGAACAAATACTTCAACGACGAGGAACCGTGGCGCACGCTCAAGCAGGATCGCGCCCGCTGCGCCACCACCATCCACGTCTGCCTGCACGTGTGCAAAGCCCTGGCGGTGCTGATGAGCCCGACCCTGCCGTTTTCCGCAGCGCGGGCGTGGCGCATGCTCGGCCTGCCCGGCGAAGTGACCGAACAGGTGTGGCGGAAAACGCCGGCCGAGCCGTTTCCCGCGCACCATCGCTTGGGCACGCCGGAGATTCTTTTCACGAAGATCGAAGACAAAGACATCGCGCCGGAACAGGAGAAATTGGAAAGGGCGATTCGCATGATCCCACCCGCCGAAACCAATGCCACCACCACCACGGTCTCGCCGGCGGGCAAACCCGAGGCGCCGGCGCTCATTTCCATGGAAACGTTCCGGCAGATCGAGTTGCGCGTTGCCGAGGTGCTGGCCGCGGAGCGCGTGCCGAAAGCCGACAAGCTGCTCAAGCTCAAGGTGCGCGTCGGCGCGGAGGAGCGCCAGCTCGTGGCCGGCATCGCGCAGCATTATGCGCCCGAGTCACTCATTGGCAGGAAGGTCGTGATCGTGGCCAATCTCGAGCCGGCCAAGATTCGCGGCTTGGAATCGCAAGGCATGATCCTCGCGGCCTCGACCGAGGACGGAACATTGAGCCTGATTGCACCGGAGCGCGAAATCACCAGCGGAGCGAAGGTGAAGTGACAGAAGGGCGCGATTCTGCCGGCGATTTGCGGCTGCGCCCGGCAAGACCGGTCTCTTCGATGTGAGCTTGCTTGTTGGAAGCCTCAACCGAATGCAGGGGGTGTTATGGTTCCCAACGAACTGACAGTCATCTTCCGCGAAAAACTGCGCGACCTCGCCAAAACGCAGAAGTACGCCCGCCGTTTCACCCCTGAGCAGGAAGAACGCGTTTGCCGCGCGTTCGCCATGGCATTGGAAAATCCCTCCATTTCCGAAACACTGCTGTTCGAATTGCTCACGGGGGACAAAGCATGAAGCTCGAAAGATTGGTCGTCAAGAATGTCGGCCGGTATCGCGAGAAGCACGAATTCGATTTGCGCGGCGAAATGATTCTCTTCTATGGCGCAAATTTTTCGGGCAAATCGACCTTGGCCCGCGCCGTGTATTTTGCGCTCACCGGCAGAGTGCTGAACACCGGTCTCAAGCCGCCGGCGCTGGCGAGCACAAATGCGGCCAGCGGCACCGTCGGCCTGTTCTATCAGCATCAGCAGAGCAGATTTCGGATTTACCGCTCAACCAAAGGCGAGGTGCAGATTGAACAGGCGGACGGCGAAAAATGGCAGCAATGTGTCGAAGGCGCAGTAACGCTGCCTGCGCTCAATTTTCAGCAGTGGCGCACCGGCTGTTTCTTGCACGAAGATGAGCTGGGCGAGTTTCTCGCGCAGCCGCCGGCCAGCCGCCGTGATTTGCTGAATCAATTGCTCGGCGTCGAGTCCCTGCTGCAAGCGCAGGAGCTTTTCATTCAAGTCCGGCGGCTGGCCAAACGCCGCGAGAAAACCGCGGCTGGCTTGCAGGCAAGCCTGCGGCTCGATGGTTTGACTGATCGTACCGTAGAATTGCAGGCGGCCAGAAGCGCCGTGGCGAAATTGGAAGCGCGCCTGCAAACGGTGCAGGAAACCAAGCCCGATGCCGGACCGGACGATCGCCTGCGCCAGACGTGGGAGCAGGCCAAGGCCGCGACGCAAACGCGCCTCGAACAATCGCAGCAGCAACTCGCTGCGGTGCGCGCCGGCTTCAATCACCGCGACGAGCTTGCCGAACTGTTGCGGCAAATCGCACAGCACTTGACGCAGCGCGAAACCGCAACAGGTGAAATGGAAAGCTGTACCGAGTTGCGCATTGCGCTGACCAGCCAACTGCGGCAGGTTGAGGAAATGTTGGGCATGATCCAAGGCTTGCAAGGCCGCGAGACCTGCCCAACTTGCCAGCAGCCGCTCGCGCCGGCGGCAATCGCAAGATTGGTTGAAGACTATCAAACCAAGCGCGAGGCCGTTGTGGCCGAACGCGAACAAGCCGCCGCCAAAGAGCACAAGGCGCGCGAAACCGTGCGGATGTTTGACGAGCTGGCCGGCAAGCAAATCGACCTGGAGCAACGTCTGCACCGCTGGCAACCGATCGAGGCAGAGATTGCTGCGGCGCAAGAAGAATTGGAAACCTGGGAGACCAAATTGGCGGCGCTGGCACCGCTCTCCCCTGCTGATGAAAGCCGCGAGAAACTGCAACAGGAGCTGGACGCGCATCGCCGCCAGCTTGCAGAGCTGGAGCGCCAGCACATGCTTCACGAACAGCGGCGGCAGGAAATTTTGTCGGCGAATCGCCAGGCGGAAATCGTCGCCCAGCAACGTTTACTGAGCGAATGGGCCGCCGAGGCGGTTGGGCGCACGGTGCAGTCCGTGGTCGGCATTTCGCTGAAAAAAGCCGATGCCGAAGTTGCGGATTGCCTGCAAAGCTTCGGCCTCTTTCGCGCACAGCCGCAGCAAATCGATTTGGAAAAGTCGCAACTGATGCCGGACCTCGACGGGCGGGCGCTGCCAACGCTTTCCGGCAGTGAGAAGACGATTCTCTATCTCAGCATGAAAACCGCGCTGTCCCGGCTGATGCCGGGCGCGGACTTTCTGGTGCTCGACGAGCCGACAGTGCATCTCGATGAAACCCGGCGCGGACGCTTGCGCGATTATCTTGCAAGCTTGCTGCCGGAAAAGCAAATCATTCTTTTCACCAATGACCGCGGCTTTGCCGAGCAGTTTGGCAATGCCAAAAGAATCGATTTGAGTTCGTCGTAACGCCTTCAGGCGTCGATGCTTCAATTAGGGGAAAATCACTGTGACTACAGGCTCTTTCCAGACTACAACGCTTGATGCCTAAAGGCATCACTACAAACAAATGAATGATGATTTAAAAAACTTGTTGGGCGCCATCACTCAGCGTTTGCAGAACCCGCCGGCGCCGCCGGTGAAACAGCCGGAATTGCACGGCGCTTTGCAGCAGCATTTTGGCTACGCCGAGTTCAAGCCGCAGCAGGAGGCCATCATCGCCGCGCTGCTCGAGCGCCGCTCCGTGCTGGCGGTGTTGCCAACCGGCCACGGCAAGTCGCTGTGCTACCAACTGCCGGCGCTCATGCAGGAGGGCTTGACGGTGGTGGTCTCGCCGCTCATTTCGCTGATGAAGGATCAAATCGACCAACTGCGGCGCCGCGGCATCACGCCGGTGGCGTTCATCAACAGCTCGCTCGCGCTGAACGAGCAGCGCCGTGAAATGGCGCGCGTCAAGAATGGTACCGTGAAATTGCTCTACGTCGCGCCGGAGCGCTTGCGCAGCCGCGCTTTTACCGCGGAGCTGGCGCGCTGCCGCTTGAGCCTGTTTGTGATTGACGAAGCGCATTGCGTCTCGCAGTGGGGCCATGATTTCCGTCCGTCGTATCTCGCACTGAAAGACACCTTGCGCATCTTGCAGCCGCCGGCCGTGGCGCTGTTCACGGCAACCGCCACGCCCGAAGTCGAAGCGGACATTTTGCAGCAACTCGGACTCGAGGCCGTGGAAAAATTCGTCGGCAGTGTGGCGCGTCCCAACTTGCATTTTCGCGTGCACCGGGTAGATTCGGACGGCGACAAATTCCGCGCGCTGGCGGATTTGCTCGAAGGATTTCCCGGCAAGGGCATCGTCTACACTGCCAGAAAGCGCGAAGCACAGGAGGTGGCTGCGTTTCTGCAAAACTTGGGCATTGCCGCGGATTTCTATCACGCCGGACGCCGCGACGAAGAACGCCGGCAGGTGCAGGAAAGGTTCTTCGATGACAGCGCAAACGGCCTGCGCGTGGTGGCGGCCACGAACGCCTTCGGCCTCGGCATTGACAAACGCGATATTCGCTTTGTCGTTCATTTCTCGCTGCCGGCCAGCCTCGAAGCCTACTATCAGGAAGCGGGGCGCGCCGGGCGTGATGGCTGGCCGGCGCAATGCCTGCTGCTTTATTGGGAGGAAGATCGCGGTTTGCAGGAGTGGTTCATCAAAGAAAGTCTGTTGTCAAAAACCGATTTATCGAAACTCCTGCGCGCAGTGGAAGCAACGCCGGCGGTGGGAAAATTCCATTGGCTCGCGCCCAAGGATTTGGAGTGGCAAACCGGCCTGGACAACACCAAGCTCACGGTCGGTCTCAGTCATTTGCAGCGGCTCGGTTTTCTGCGGCAGTATCCCCATATTTCCCGCGAACTGAGAGTCACCCTGCACGACGCCGAGACAAGAGACCCGGCGCTTGCGGCCTCGCTGCAGAAAGCCGGTGAAGTGATCGACACGCGCGAGTTTTGCCGGGCGCATCAAATCGCGCCGGTGGAATGGATGGCGCAACTTTACGACGCGCAGTGGCGCGGCGAACTGCATTTCTATGGTGTGGAAGATTGCTGGCTGGTTGAGCATTTGCGGCCCGCTACCGAGCTTGCGGCGATCACCGAGACGCAGCTTGGCATGCACGATTTGGAACGGCAAAAGCAGCGCCGCTTGGAGCAGATGCTCTTGTATGCCATCACTCCGGATTGCCGCGAATCGGTTATTCGCCGCTATTTTGGCGAGGCGGTGAGTGAGAAAGATCGTTGCGAGCGTTGCGACAATTGCAATCCGATCCCTGACACAACTCATTCTCCGCCGCAGCGGCAGACGGCCATTGCGGAATATCTACAGCGCCGGGAAACGCCCGAACTCGCCGGTCCTGATCTCGATGGCGGGGTGGCGCTGGCTTTTCACACCTTCATACAAAGCGGCGAGCATGCCTATACGGAAGTCGGCACTCGTGTCCACGCTTTCAAATATCAAGGTGAGAAGGCACAAATAGAATGGCTACTGGAACGAACACTGAAGGTGCTTGCCGAGCGCCTGCCCTGCCAAGAAATCGATGCAATTGCTTTTGTGCCATCCACAAAAGGTGACAGATCGTATGCCCCGGTGACGCTATTCGCGGAAACGCTGCGACAACGGCTCGGCGTTCGTGCAGCGTTTCAATTGCGAAAAAACCGCGCCACCCGCCCGCAAAAAGAAATGGTAACGATGGAGCAAAAACGCCGCAACGTGGCCGGCGCATTTGCGGTGCATTCGCCCAGCGTGAAAGGCCAGCGCATCTTATTGGTCGACGACATCTGCGATTCCGGCGCGACGCTCGACGAATGCGCGCGCGTTTTGAAAGCGGCCGGCGCGGCGAAAGTTTATGCGTTGACATTGACCAAAACCGGGCATGTGGCAAAATAGTACTTGTCATTGAGAAGAATCCTTGTTTGACTCGGCACCGTGCTGGATGAAAAAAAATCACCGCGGAATGACATGAAAGCCTGATTACGTCAATGAACCCCGAAAACGATCTGCGCGACTGGCTGCTCCTGCAAAGCCTCGAGGGCCTCGGCGCGCGCACTTATACAAAACTCATCGAGCGCTTCGGCTCGCCGCAGGCCGCCATGCAGGCCACGAAAGAAGAACTGCTCGCCCTTCCCAGATTTCCGAGGAAGGTCGCCGAGCAAATGCCGGCACTTGCCGAGCGGCGTGAGGAAGTCGAACTATTGCTCGGCACGCTGCAAGATCAAGGCGTCGCTTTCACGACGCTGTGGCACGAAGACTATCCTGAGATTCTGCGCGGCATTCCTGATCCGCCGCCGGTGATTTCGCTTTACGGAAAATTCTCTGCCAGCGACGCACGCGCCGTTGCCATCGTCGGCTCGCGCAACGCCTCGCCGCGCGGGCTGGAAATCGCCGAAGGATTTGGCCGGCGCCTCGCTGCCGCAGGCGTGACGGTGGTGAGCGGCTACGCGAAGGGCATCGACACTGCCGGCCATCTCGGCGCGGTGCGTGGTGAGGGCCGCACGATCATGATCTTGAGTCACGGCCTCAATCATTTTCGCTTGCGCGACGCGGGCTTCGAGTCCGTCGACTATTTGAAGGCGCATGGCGTGATTCTTTCGGAATATTTTCCCACCATGACCTGGACTGCCGGTGCGGCAATGGCGCGCAATCGCCTCGTCGTCGGCCTCGCCCAAGCGGTGTTGGTCGTCGAATGCGGCGTGAAATCCGGCACGATGGACACCGCGGAACGGACGCTGCAAGCCGGCAAGCCGTTATTCGTCGTGGCATTTCAAGAACCAAGCGAACATGCGGCCGGCAATGTGGCGCTGCTCAAGCAGGGCGCAGTTCCGGTGCGGACTTTTAACGAGCTGCAAACGATATTGCAGGTCTTGCCGCCGGTGTCCGGCTTTCAGGCCCCGTCTGTTCCTGCAATGTGAAATCGCTGCTGTGCAGGCAAAGGAATCTTTCCAATGGATACTTCGCTGCCGAACATGCTCATCGACACCCACGCCCATCTCCAGCTCGAGCAGTTTGACGCCGATCGCGAGGCCGTCATCCGCCGCGCGCAGGAAGCAGGCGTTGCAAAAATCATCGTCGTATCCACGGATCTCGCTTCCAGCCGGCAAAGCCTGGCGCTCGCGGAAAAGCATCCCGGCCTCTTTGCCGCCGTGGGATTTCATCCCAACGATTGCGGCGCTGCCGGCGACGCCGATTTTGCCGAGATCGCGCGGCTGGCGCAGCATCCCAAAGTCGTGGCGATTGGCGAAATCGGCATGGACTTCTACTGGCAACGCGTGCCTGCCGAGATGCAGCAGCGCGCCTTTGTCCGGCAATTGCAACTCGCCGGGGAAATCGGCAAACCGGTGATCATTCACAATCGCGCGGCGGGCGAGGCGATTCTCAGTGCGCTCAGCCAGGCCGGCGTGCGCGAGCTGGCGGGCGTGTTTCATTGTTTCTCGGAGAATGAGGAATATGCCCGGCGCGTGCTCGAGCTGGGCTGCCATGTTTCCTTCACCGGCAACTTGACGTATCGCAAATCCGCATTGCCGGAAGTCGCGCGAAGCCTGCCGCTGGCGCGCCTCCTGCTCGAAACCGACTGCCCTTTCATGGCACCGGTGCCGCAGCGCGGCCAGCGCAATGAGCCGGCTTTCACGATTCACATTGCCGAGAAATTGGCGGAGATTCACCATCTCTCCGTCGCCGAAATCTGCCGGCACACCACTCAAAACGCGAGGCAACTCTTCGGTCTGTCCTGAAGTGGGCTCGCCAGCATACCGCGAAGGTCGAAAAAATGGCACGCCGGCCGGGCGCCGCGCGCTTGCCGGAAAAAAATCTGCCTGCCTGTATGATGATCCTGCCACCTGACTTCCAACCGCGCCGCTCGCTCGGGCAGAATTTTCTCGTGGATGACAACGTCGCCCGCAAGATCGTGCGCGCCATCGCGCCGCAGCCCGCCGATGTCATTGTCGAAATCGGGCCCGGATTGGGCGCGCTGACGCGGCACCTGGTGCCGGTGGGTTGCCGCTATTGCGCGATCGAGATCGATGAGCGGCTGTTGCCCGGCCTGCGCCAGCAGTTTGCGGCCTTCCCGAATTTCAGCCTGCTGCATGCGGATTTCCGCGCAGTCGATTTGCAGCAGTTGTTTCCCGCCGGCGGCATTCGCCTGCTCGGCAACATTCCTTATCACATCACCAGCCATATTGTCTTCACCGCATTTGCCCAGCGCCATTTGATCAAGGACGTGACGCTGACGGTGCAGCGGGAAGTGGCGGAACGCCTCGTGGCGCGGCCCGGCAGCAAGACCTACGGCATTCTTGCGGTGGTGTGCCAAACCTACGCGGCGGCGGAATTGCTGTTCACGCTCTCCGAGCACGTGTTCCGGCCGAAACCGGAGGTCGAATCAGCGGTGGTGCAATGGAAAATGCAACCGCCGCCACTGCCCATTCGGGAGGAAGCATTCTATTTGGAATTCGTCAAGACGGTCTTCGGACAGCGCCGCAAAACCTTGCGCCGCAGCGTGAGCAAGCTGCTGCCGGCCGGCGCGCCGCCATTGGTCACCTCGCTCGATTTGCAGCGCCGGCCCGAGACCTTGTCGGTTACCGAGATGATCGAGCTGGCGAATCAGTTGAGTGCAAGCAGAGAAGCTTGACCGGCATTTTCCACGTGAGTCATGTGCCATGGCCATCGTCAAAGCAGAAGGCATCGTCATTCACACGATGAAGGTACGGGAATCGAGCAAGCTGGTGACGCTCTTCACGCGCGAGTACGGCCTGCTCAAGCTCGATGCCCGGGCGGCGCGCACCAGCAAGAGCCGGTTGCGCGGCAGCCTGGAGCTGTTCTCGGTGGTGCAGATCGTCTATTATGAAAAAGAAAACCGGCCCATTCAGTTGCTGAGCCATGCCGATCTCCTCGAAGTGTTTCCAGATTTGCAGCACGATCTGGAGAAACTCGGCTATGCTTCCGCGTGTTGCGAATTGATCCGGCGCACGCAGGCCGATACCGAACCCAAGCCGCAACTCTACCCGCTGCTGCTGGAGACGCTGCGCGTGATGAACATGGCCCGTGAACCGCGGCTGCAATTCTGGGGCTTCGAGATGAAGCTGCTCGGGGCGCTGGGCCTTGCGCCGAATCTGAAAATCTGCCTGCACTGCCAGACCGCGGATCCGGCTGCCGGCCGCCATGGCGAGGAGGCGGTTTGGCAGTTTCAAGTGGCGCGCGGCGGCTTTGCCTGCCCCGATTGTGCCGGCCATGCCGGTGCCTTGCCACTCAGCGGAGAGTCGCTGCGGCTGCTCGCCAGTTTTCAAACGTTGCCGGCAGCCCGCCTGCAACACTTTCGCATTTCCCCGGCAGCGCTCGCCCAGATTGCCGCCTTTTTTCGTGCCTATTTGGCGCATCATCTCGCAGAAGCCAGCACACTCACCTCACTGCAATTTGTCAAAGAAGTGACTCAGCAATTGAAGACTTGACGCCGGCGCCAACGCAAGCCAGCACCGCTGCGCCTCGCGTTGCGCCACCACGCAACGCCGCAATCAGGCGGTTGTCCGGCGCGGAGCTGACGATGGTTGCAATCATTCCTTATCAAGAAACTTGGCCGGCGGAATTCCGCGAGATCGCCGCGGTCATGCGGCAGGCGCTGGGCGCACTGGCCTTGCGCATCGATCACATCGGCTCGACGGCTGTACCCGGCTTGTCCGCCAAAGATGTGATCGATATTCAGATCACGGTGGCCGCACTCGCTGATCGCGTCGAGGCGGTGATGGCCGGCTTGGGTTATGTTCGCGTCGAGGAAAATGAACGCGACCATCGTCCGCCGGGTGCAGCGGGCGTGGCGGCGGACTGGCACAAGCTGTTCTTCCGGCCACCGCCCGGGCAGCGGCGCACCAACACGCATGTGCGCGTGCTCGGACGCGCCAATCAACGCTATGCCTTGCTCGTGCGTGATTACTTGCGCGGCAATCCGGCGCCGGCGCAAGCCTATGCGGAGCTCAAGCGTCGCCTGGCACACTCCCTGGCGGATCCGCAAGCTTATCCGGAAGTGAAAGACCCGGCGGTTGATTTGATTTACTTCGCCGCCGAGGCGTGGGCACAGACCACGCATTGGCGTGCCGGACCGCCGGATGCCTGACGGCGTCCCCGGCCGCTGGAAAAGAGTTGATTGGTTTTCAGTGTGAAACTAGGTATATTGCGCGCACATTTCACCGTCCGGCGCGCAGCCGGCGGCGCACGATCAACGCTCTTGGCAAGGATAAAGCAGGAACAACTATGGTTGACAGCAAAAAGCTGATGGACAAACTCGTGGGGCTGTGCAAACGGCGCGGCTTCATTTTTCCCTCCAGTGAAATCTACGGCGGCTTGAATAGTTGCTACGATTACGGCCCGCTGGGCGTCGAGCTTAAACGCAACGTCAAAGATTTTTGGTGGCGGGCAATGGTGCAAACGCGCGACGATATCGAAGGCCTGGATGCTTCCATTCTCATGCACCCGCGCGTGTGGGAGGCGAGCGGCCACGTCGCCAATTTCACCGACCCGATGGTGGACTGCAAGGAATGCAAAGCACGTTTTCGCGCCGATCAAATCGAGGGTGCGCTGTGCGGCTCGCCGGCGTACAAGGGCCGCAAAGCCGCGAAATGCGCGGAAGAAGGCAAATTCACCGAGGCCCGCCAGTTCAACTTGATGTTCAAGACCTTCATGGGGCCGGTGGAAGAAGCGGCCAACGTCGTCTACTTGCGGCCGGAAACCGCGCAGGGCATTTACGTCAACGTCTACAACGTCATGCAGGCCGCGCGCCAGAAGATTCCCTTCGGCATCGCCCAAATCGGCAAGGCCTTTCGCAACGAGATCACGCCCGGCAACTTCACCTTTCGCACGCGCGAATTCGAGCAGATGGAAATGCAGTTTTTCGTGAAGCCCGGCAGCGACATGGAATGGTTCGAGTATTGGAAGGCGCAGCGCATCGCCTGGTACGATGCACTCGGCATTCGCCGGAGCAAGCTGCAATTTCACCAGCACACGCCTGCCGAGCTGGCGCACTATGCCGCCGCCGCGTTCGACATCGAATATGAATTCCCCTTCGGCTGGAAGGAACTGGAGGGCGTGCACAACCGCACGGATTTCGATCTCAAGCGCCATGCCGAATTCAGCGGCAAGGACTTGAGCTATTTCGAAGACGCCACCCGCGAGCGGTTCGTGCCCTACATCATCGAAACTTCCGCCGGCTGCGACCGCACCGTGCTCACCGCCCTGATCGACGCCTACGATGAAGACGTGATCGAGGGTGAGGCCCGCACCGTGCTGCGCCTGGCGCCGGTGATCGCGCCGATCAAAGCCGGTGTCTTTCCGCTCGTCAAGAAAGACGGCATGCCGGAAGTGGCGGAGAAAATCTATCACGCTCTCAAAAAGCAGTTCAACGTCTTCTATGACGACGGCGGCGCGATCGGGCGGCGTTATCGCCGCATGGATGAAGCCGGCACGCCGTTCGGCATCACGGTTGACGGCCAGACCCTGCAGGATCAAACCGTGACCGTGCGCGAGCGCGATTCACTGGTGCAGACTCGAGTCGCCAGCGACAAGCTGGTGCCGTTTCTGCAGGAGAAGATGGCGGCCTACCAGCGCCCGGCGTCATGATAGGCCGGCCGGGCCGTGCAAATCTGTCTTAGGGCTGCGCGGACAAACTCAACCGGAACCCCATGCCACACCTCCTTGAAGTCACAGAGATCGAAAAACAGTTCGAGCACGTGAGGGCAGTCGACCGGCTTACTTTCCACGTCGGCGGCGGAGAGATTTTCGCCCTGCTCGGACCGAACGGCGCCGGCAAAACCACGGTGGTGCGGATGCTGTTGCGCATTCTCACACCCGACCGCGGCGCGATACGCTTTTTCCTGAACGGCGTCGCGCGCGAGCAGGCGCTGCCGCAGGAGATCGGCTATCTCCCGGAAGAGCGGGGATTGTACCGGGAAATCGCCGTGCTCAAAAACTTGAGCTACATGGGCATCTTGCGCGGCATGCCACGCGAGGCGGCGCGCCTGGCCGCGGAAGAATGGCTGGAGCGCCTGGATCTGCGCGAGCGCAAGAACGCGCGGCTCGATCAACTCTCCAAGGGCAACCAGCAGAAAGTGCAATTCATCGCTGCGATTCTGCACCGTCCCGCGTTTGCCATCCTCGATGAGCCCTTCTCCGGCCTGGATCCCGTGAATCAAGAGAGCTTTCTCGATCTCATCCGCGAGCTGCGCGCTGCCGGCATGACCATCCTGTTGAGCGCGCATCAGATGGATCTGGTGCAGCGTCTGGCCGATCGCGTGCTTCTGCTGCATCGCGGCCGCGCCGTTCTCGAAGGGACGATCACCGAGGTGCGCGCTTCCGCGGCGGCGCTCAAAAAAGTGGTCGTGCAGATCGAGGGCGATGTCGAGGCCGCGCTTTTCGAGCGCTTTGCCACCGTCGCGCAGATCGACAAGCTGACCGAGGGAACTTATGCGTTTTCGCTACGGCCGGAGGCTGCGATGAGCTGCTTTCTCGCAGAGGCGGCGCAGCTTCCAATCAGCGGGATTCATTCGCAAGACCCGTCGCTGCACGAAATTTTTCTCCGAACCGTCAATGACGACTCCGGCATCCGCCCGCGGCCGCTGGAGGAAGGCGCATGAAATCCCGCACCCGGGTTTTTGAAATCGCGCGCTGGGAGTTCGCCCGCTGGTTCAAATGGAAAGACCAGATCGCGACGGTGGCGATTTCAGCGGTTTTGGCCCTGCTCATCCGGGGCGGCCTGGCGCTGCTCGCGCGAGCCGAAGAGGCGCCGGTCAAACTTGCCGTTCTCGAGCAGGATTTTCTGACGCTCACCTTTCCCGCCGGCGGCCGGATCGCCATGCAAAGCGCCGCTCCCCGTGACGAAGCGCGCCTGCGCGAGCTGGTCGGCCGCGGCGAAATCGACGGGCTGCTCCTGGTCAAAAGTGTGGAGGAAGCCGAGCTGTTGGTTTACCAGGAACCGGTTTGGCAGAATGAAATCGCAACGCGCCTGGCCGAGGCGAGAATGCAGGCGAAAATCCGGGCGCTTGGCATTGCGCCCGCACAACTGGCCGAGGCGCTGCGGCCGCTGCAAATGTCGGTCACGATGCACGCGGGCCGGCGCGCGGCCGGCACGGCGGGAAAAATCGCCGCCGGCGTGATCGTCTGCCTCATGCTGTTCGGCACGTTCGTCGGCGCCGCCTACATGTTCGTGGCGATCACCGGCGAGAAGCAGCTTCGCGTCACCGAAATGGTGGTCTCTGCCGTCTCGCCGCAGGAATGGATCGATGGAAAAATCTTGGGGGTTTCGGCTTATGCGCTGGCATTCACCTGCACCACGGCCGTGAGCATCGTGCTGTTCGTGCTGCTCTCTCGAATGCTCGGTTCAAGCTGGGAGATTCCCGCCGGGGTGGTGCACCCGGGCGTGATTCTGGCGTTGTTGCTGTTGGGGCTCGCCGGCTTCCTGTTGTGGAACACGGTCTTCGCGGCCATTTCTGCAACGGTAAACGATCCCAACACCTCGGCGCGCGGCTCGCTGCTGCTCGCGCCTTTTCTTCCGGTCGTGTTTGCCATGATCATTTTCAATAATCCGGATGCGCCGGCAGCGCGGTTCTTCTCCGTTCTTCCTTTTACCTCGCCGGCGGTGATGCCGGCGCGCCTGGTCTTGACGCAAGTGCCCTGGTGGGAGACGGCGCTTGCCATTTTTCTGCTGGCGGGAGGCGCCTGGCTTTTCCGTTCTGCCAGCGGCAAGATTTTCCGCTTGGGCATGCTCATGCACGGCAAGGAGCCGAGTTTCAAAGAAATGTTGCGCTGGGCGCGCGAGGCGTGAAGGCGCCTGGATCGCCCGGTCAAGTGCGAGCAATACGAGTAACCTTTTTGGCGGAGGATGGAATGCGTTTCAACAAAACCAAGATGCGCCAGCTTGTCGATTGGGGCGCAGCGCTGCGTGCCGGCGTGTACAGCGGCCTGATTTTTCTCGCTCTCAACCTGCTGTTGACGCATCTCTACGTCGGCAGCCCGTGGGTGGTAGTGCGATTGGTGGCCTCGGTGGTCATGGGCAAGGGTGTGTTGCCGCCGCCGGCCACGTTTGACGTGACGATATTCCTCGTGGCGCTGGTCGTGCATCTCGTGCTCTCCATCGGCTTTGCGTGTTTGATTGCGTACGTGCTGCACCGCTGGGGCTTGATCGTCGGCATCCTGGGCGGCGCCGTGCTCGGCCTGGCATTGTACGCCATCAATTTCTACACCATCAGCTTCTTCTTTCCGTGGTTCTTTCCAATGCGCAGTTGGATCATGGCGCTGAGCCATGCGCTGTTCGGCGCCTGCGCCGGCGGATTCTATGAAGCCATGGAAGTGGAGAAGTTCGTGCCGGCGGAATCCTGAAACGCCAACCGCACGCCGGTGCCCCTCAGATGGCGGGCCGGCAGCAAGTCGACATGAGATAATTTTGATAAACGATCAGTGTGAGGGAAGAGTCATGTTAGAGCGGAATTCGTTTCGTATGCAATTTCCCCAGCGTGGTTGGGGACAGCGAGCCTTCCCGGCAGCCAACCGGGCTTCCAGCGGTTCCGGCAAGATGCGCTTGTTGATCGGCCTGGTCGTGGCGGCGTTCGCGCTGTTTTCCTATTTTCGCTCGAGCGTCTACAATCCCGTGACCGGCGAAAATCAGCATATCAACATCACCGCCGAGCAGGAAATCGCGCTCGGGCTGCAGTCCGTGCCCCAGATGGAGGCGGAGTTTGGCGGGCTGCATCCGGATCAGCAGGCCCAGGCGCTGTTGGATGCCGTCGGCCGCAAGCTGGTACAAAGCAGCGCCGCTTCGCAAACGCCCTACCAGTTCGAGTTCAGCCTGCTGGCCGATGACCAGACGGTCAACGCCTTTGCGCTGCCGGGCGGACCGGTTTTCATCACCGCGGCGTTGTTCAACCGGCTGCAAACCGAGGGGCAGCTTGCCGGTGTCTTGGGCCATGAGATCGGCCACGTGGTGGCGCGCCATAGCGCCCAGCAGATCGCGCAGCAGCAGCTCACCCAGGGCTTGACCGGCGCGCTGGTGCTGTCGACCTATGACCCCTACAATCCCAGCAGCCAG
Source organism: bacterium (assembly GCA_023150945.1). NCBI lineage: Bacteria > bacterium. The sequence continues at coordinate 50,332 of JAKLJX010000007.1, forward strand.
CAGACCGCGCAGATCGCGATGGTGATCGGGCAATTGGTCAACATGAAATATGGCCGGGAAGACGAACTGCAATCCGACCATTTGGGCGTGCGCTTCCTGGCGGATGCCGGCTATGATCCGCGTGCGCTGATCGGCGTCATGCAGATTCTGGCGGAAGCGGGCGGCGGTGCGCGCCAGCCGGAGTTTTTCAGCACCCACCCCAATCCGGAAAATCGTGTGGCGCAGATCGAAGCCGCCATTCATGAGCGCTTCCCGGACGGCGTGCCGGCGGGGTTGCGGCCGTGAGGGTGGAATGATCTCCGTTATGATGTCGAAAGCAAGCGCTTGCGAGCATCCGAGATTGCCTGCAGAGAGACAGCCATGCTCACCAAATTGACCATTCGGAATCTCAAGCTTTTTGCCGAGGTTGAAATCGAGCTCGGCGAGCGCGTCGTCTTCATCGGCCCGAACAATTCCGGCAAGACCTCGGCTTTGCAGGCCATCGCGTTGTGGGAAGCCGGGGTCAAGCGCTGGCTGGAGAAGCGCGGCAGCGAGAAAATACCGGGCCAAAGGCCGGCAGTGACCATCAATCGGCAGGACTTGGTCTCGCTTCCCGTCCCTTCCGCCAAACTGCTCTGGCGTGACCTGCACGTGCGGGAGGGTGTTCGGCTGGAAGACAAAACCGCCACTCGCAACGTGCTCATCACGATCGGCGTCGAGGGCGTAGACGAAAGAACTTGGCAATGCTCTCTGGAATTCGACTATGCCAATGAGGAGTCGCTCTACTGCCGGCCGCCGCTGGTCTCCGATAACCGGCGAATGGAGGTTCCCGCCCATCTCAAAGATCTCCAGGTAGCCTATCTCCCACCCATGTCCGGCTTGGCCGCCCGCGAAGACCGGCTCGAAATGGGCTCCATTCGAGTTCGGCTGGGAGAGGGTCGCACGGCTGAGGTTTTGAGAAACCTATGCTGGCAAGTTCTGCAAAGCAAAAACGGAGAGCAAAGATGGCAGGAAATCTGCGAGCTGATTGAGAGGCTGTTCGGTTCGAAGCTGAATCGTCCGCAATATATCGTTGAGCGGGGGGAAATCACGATGGACTTGCAAAGCCGGTATGGCACGACGCTCGACATTTCCGCGAGTGGCCGCGGCGAGCAGCAGACACTGCTGTTGCTGGCCCACCTGGCCGTTCATTCCGGCGCCGTGCTCCTGCTGGACGAACCGGATGCCCATCTTGAAATCCTGCGCCAACGCCAAATCTATGATGTCCTTTCCCGGCAGGCCGAAAAGACGAACAGTCAGATCATCGCTGCCAGCCATTCGGAAGTTCTGCTCAACGAAGCGGCGGGGCGCGATGTGGTGGTCGCCTTTGTCGGCAGGCCGCACCGCATTGACGACCGTGGCAGCCAGGTGCTCAAAGCCCTGCGCGAAATCGGTTTCGAGCAGTACTACCTGGGCGAAGACAGAGGCTGGATTCTTTACCTCGAAGGCGCGACGGATCTGGCCATGCTGCGCATGTATGCTGAACGGTTGCATCACGATGCCCGTCCCCTGCTGGCAAGGCCGTTCGTGCACTATGTCGGCAATCAGCCGCGCAAAGCGCAAGAGCATTTCTACGCCCTGCGGGAGGCCAAGGGGGATCTGATCGGCATCGCGATTTACGACCGCCTCGACTCCCCGCTGCCTGCTGATCCGAATCTCGACCAGCGAATGTGGCGACGGCGCGAGCTGGAAAATTATTTGTGCCAGCGCGAAACCCTGCTGGCCTACGCGGAGAATGCAGGCCGCATGCAGTTTGGAGAGTTGTTTCGTCCAAGCTGGCGCGAAGCCATGGCACAGGCAATTGCGGAAGTTGAAAAGGCACTGCAGACTTTGGGCAAGGATCCCTGGAGCGCGGATCTCAAGGCGAGCGACGAATTCCTCGATCCTGTTTTCAAGAGATTCCACGAGAAGTTGGCTTTACCCAATCTCATGAGCAAGACGAACTATCACGTCTTGGTGAAGTTTGTGCCCGGCGAGGCGATTGCTGCGGAAATCCGCGAAATGCTCGATGCCATTGTTGCGGTGGCCGGCCGGGCCAAGCCGCGGGAATAGGCGCGGCGGTTTCAACGGCTGTGCACGGCCTCCCTGGCCTCCGCCGGCACCGGGCGGATCACGGCCAGGAGGCGGGAAATTTCCACTGATGGTGTTTTGAGATTTGCCGCAGAAAGGAGCAGGACCGCCATGTTGATCAAGCACGAGAAGGACTGTGAGGAAATCATCGCCAACGATGGCTGCCGCTTGCGCGAGCTGTTGCATCCCGAACGCGATCGCGGCGCCGGCATCTCCTATTCTCTGGCGATCGCTTACGTGGAGCCGGGCAAGGCAACCTATCGCCACTCGCTCCGGCAGTCGGAGGTCTACTACATTCTCGAAGGCCTCGGCAACATGCACATCGGCGCAGAAACCCAGGAAGTGCATCCGGGCGACGCCATCTACATTCCGCCGGGCCAGGAACAATGGATCGAAAACCTCGGCCAAAATGTTCTCGTGTTTGCAGCCATCGTCAGCCCGCCCTGGCGCGCCGAGGATGATATTCGGCATGACGTGGCGGCGTGAGCCGCGGGTGAAAATTATCTCGAGGATGACAACGCAACCGATGAAGTAGATGAACTCGCCCGTCATCACATGCCTGCTCGCCGCCCTTGCCCTCACCGCCAGTGTGCCGCCCGGCCACGCCGCGGAAAAGAATAGCCTGCGCGATCCGGCCTTGCAACGCCTCTACCATGCGCTGCGCGCGCCGGCAATCGCGGAGACCGGATGGCATCTCACGGACACACTCCGGCTGCACTTGCCGGACTTCCGCCTCACCTTGATCACCGGCCGGCTGGCGCCGCTGCAAGACTCCACCGCCGGCTGCACCGGTCTGGTGTTCGAAGGCCAGGCGCGCGTAGAATTCAGCCCGCGCGAGGCCGCGGAACAGTTTCAGCTTGCCCGCTTCACCAAAGATCCGGCCCTCACCTGCACCACGACCCGCCTGCTGTTGCGCTTCCCCGATTTCAGCATTCTGCAAGCCCTGCTGCCGCCTGCTGCGATTCTCGCGGCGCCACCGCGCGACCCCACGAGTTTCTCGCGTTCGGTGCGTGAACTGCCGGGCGATTTGCAGGCGCTTCTGCTCGAACGCCGCGGCTACAATCTTGCCGCGCACCTGCTGCGCAGCCGGCTGCAACCCGTCATGTCCCGGCAAGTGGTGTGTGCCTTCTATCCCGAGCGCGACATGAATCCGTTTCCGCCGCTGTACATTTATCTTTACGATGCGGCCGCCGTCGAGCAAGTGGCGTTGCTGCAGTATTTCCACAAGCGCCTGGGACGGCCGCTGTTCACCGTGTGCAGTTACGCGGTCACGGCGGATTCCATGGCCGCCCTGCCGGCTTTGCTGAGATACAACGGCTGGGTCCAGCTCAATCAAAGCGGCATGTTGGAGGCCGACATGGGTGTGAACATTTTTCTGGGCGCGGCAAAACCGCCGATCCTCCATTTCGCGCTGGCCGCTGATCTGGAAATCGCCTGGATTCTCTCGGAAGACGGCGACACGCTCAGTTTCGTGCGCGAGAAAAAGGAAAGCGAAGTCACGGTCTTTGTCAATGCAGCGCGTGCCCGCGATGACACCTTGCGGCTGCTGTTTCACTATCAAGGTGAATTACTGCGCCGCCATGACAACGGCATGTATGCGCTGAAGGATCCGGTCTTCTGGGTGCCCCGGCTGGGATACTTGCAGCGGGCGCATTACAACATCGTTTACAAATGCCCGCCGCGTTTGCGCGTTTTGACACTTGGCCGCCTGGTTCGCGACTGGGAGGAAGCAGGATTTCACCTGAGCTACTATCGCTCGCACGCACCGGCCAAAGCCTCGACCTTTTGCATGGGCAGTTTCAGCGCGGACACGCTGCCTGCGCCGGGGCTGGGGTTGCCGCAAATCGAAATCTACAGCAGTTCGCGCCATACTTCCGGCACCCGCAAACGCGTGGCTGCCGATGTCGCCAACAGCCTCTACTTCTTCGCCAGCCGGCTGGGAGATTACCGCCTGCCGGTGCTGCGCGTGGTCGAGGTGCCCACCTTTCACAGCCAGGGATTTCCCGGTTTCGTCACGCTGTCCTGGCTGGGATTTTCCGGCCATGCCGAAGGCCCGCGCGAAGCGCTGCGCAGCCACGAAATCGCGCATCAGTGGTTCGGCAATACGCTGGGCTGGGCCACCTATCATGATCAATGGCTGAGCGAAGCGTTTGCCGAATACCTCGGCGCGCTTTACGTGGAGTGGGTGTTGCGCGACAAGAACCACTTCACGGAGATTTTGCAGGCCTGGAGCAATGATTTGCTGGAGCAGGGCAACGTCGGCGTGAGCATCGGCATGCAACGTTTCGGTTTCAGCAAGGAGGCTTTGCGCAAAAGTGAAGGCCAGCGCGCCGGCCCCATCGCCATGGGCGTTCGCCTCGGTCAGCGCGAAGCGCTGGACTACTACATGCAAACCTATGAGAAAGGCGCGTACGTCTTGCACATGTTGCGCTGGCTGCTGCGCGATCTGGACACCGGCGACGATTCCCGCTTTTGGGCTTTACTCGCGGATTTTCTCCGCGTTCATCGCGACGGTGAGCCGGCCACCCGCGACTTTCAACTGCTGGCCGAGCAGCACTATGGCGCGCCGCTCGATGATTTTTTCCGCCAATGGATTCAACAAAACCGGGTGCCGACCTATCACTGGCGCTATGAGATTGCCGCGGTGCCCACCGCACCGCCGGCCGGTTTGCCGGTCGCGCGGCCCACGCCTCATTCCGTCAAGCCCGAATATGTCGTGCGCGTGCACGTGCGCCAGGAAGGCGTGCCACCGGGTTTCAACATGCCGGTTCCCGTCACCGTGGATTATGCCGACGGCTTCACGCTGACGCGGCGCGTGCAGGTCTCCCAGGAGGGCGGATTGCTGGAATTCCCCGCCTATCCGGCCAGAGTGAGCCGCGTTGTTTTCAACACCGGCAACGCGGTCCTGTGCCGCCTGTCGGCAAATTGATCCCGCCCCGCAACTCCCTCCCATGCTGGCATTCAGACGAATCTCGTGAAATACTCGGCACGGCGCCCGAGTCTTCACAGAATCCTTGCAGGATGACAATCGTGCTGCATTTTTACTCTGGAAAAACGATCACGGCCGCGAAGATGTTGTGGCGCAAGCTGTCAGCTTGCCTTCGTAGGCGGACTGGAAGCCTGCGTTACGTCATTCGGAAAAAATCATTCAGGAAAAAAAGTGATGCGCTTTAGCCACGGCTCGACACGGATTGGCGCGGATGAAGCCCAAACCCGAAATCCGTGAGAAGCCGTGTTCATCCGTGGCCCCGTCTTTCGCGCATTGTGGGGCCGTTTGCTGTGCTGATCGCAATTCTCGAGGACCGCGAACTGGAGGTTTTGCGCTTGTTTGCTCGGGGAGAAGACGCCAAAGCCATCGCTCTTCGCCGCAACCTTTCCGCCAAAATCGTGGACACGCACCGCGCAACATCATGCGGCAAGCTCAAGCTCTTCGGCGTGATAGAGTTGACGAAGTATGGTATTTCTCCGGAGAAACGATCACGACCGCAAAGATGCTTTAGCGCAAGCTGCCCGCTTGCCTTCGTTGGCAGGCGGGAAGACTGCGTTGTGCTTTTCCAGAAAACAGTGCACTCGCGACTCTGCGTGCTTTCACTTCTCGGTTCCGGATCGTCCGGCGTGTGATTTCCCCTCCTCACGCATGAACGGCTGCTTGCGGCGCAGCCAAGTAAGCAGCCCGGCGCCCAGGAGGCCGCCCACCGGCAGCGTGAGCCAACCGTAGAAGAGCAGACTCCAAAGCGCGAGCACACCGGCTCCCCACAGGCCGTTTAAAATGTCGGCGGGCGGCTGGCCGGAGCGAAGATTGCAAATCCAATACTCGATATTGGCCCAGAGGAAATAGCAGTAGAAGGTGAGATAGTGCCCGAGCAGCGCGGCCAGCACGCCCGCCAGCGCGGCCCGGCGCCCAGGCGGCAGCACGCGCCGCGCCAGGAGCCGTTGCCAGCAGAACCAACCGCTCAGAAATGAAGCCGCACCGGAGAAGATCGGCAACAGCGCCCAATCGGCACTGCTTGCTAGAGACGCTGCCCACTGGCCAACGGCAGCGCCAACCAGAGCGCAAAGCGCACCCATCAAGAGTCCGGAGCGCTGCAGCATTCGTTCCTGCATGAGGGCTTCAGTCGATTTCCTGCGTGAGGTTTTTGCGCGAAAGCGTCTTCTCCCGGCGCGGAATTGGGAGGCATTCGGCTTCCCCCTGCGTGCGCTCTGCTCATGCCGTTCCGAAAGCCTTGATTTCCGCCGCGATGATGTCATAAACCCGGCGCAGCGGCAAACCCTGTTGCAGCGCCAGGCGCCGGCATTCTTCATACTCCGGCACCATGTGTTTGCGGTCCTGCCATTCCGCGACTTTGATTTTCACCGGCCCCAGGGAGGTCATTTTCTCCTCCTGCCAGCGCCGCAATTTGCGGCGGCTAATCGGCATGACCCGCACCCCCAGCGTGGTGGTTTCGCCGTAAATGACGGCGAGCATGTCATCGACCTTATCCTGCGCAGCCAGGACCGAGAGCAGCATCCCCGGCCGGCCTTTCTTCATGAGAATCGGCGTCAGGAAGGCATCCAATGCGCCGGTCTCCAGCAGACGATCGATGACGAACGGATAGATCTCCGGATTCATGTCATCGATGTTGGTTTCGAGCAGAGTGACCATGTCGGTCTGCCCGGGGCTGAAGGCCTCGGCGAGGATCAGCCGCAAAACATTCGGCAACTCCGCGAGATCGCCGGTGCCCGCGCCATAACCGACGCGCTGAATTTGAAAGGGGGAATGATTGTAGGGTTTGCCCAGCGTGGTGAGAATCGCCGCACCGGTGGGTGTGACCAGTTCGAAATCAATCGGCCCCGGCTGCGTGGGGAACCCGCGCAGCAACTCCACGGTGGCGGGCGCCGGCACCGGCATGATGCCGTGTTCACATTTCACGGTGCCGCCGCCCAGCGGCAATTGTGAAACAAAGATGGCATCGAGATGAAGTGAATGCAGGCCCGCGACCGCACACACGACATCGGCGATGGCATCCACCGCGCCGACTTCGTGAAAGTGAATCTTCTCAGGCGTGGTGTCGTGCACGCGCGCCTCCGCCACTGCCAGACGCTGAAACACCTGCAGCGCTTGTTGCTTGACTTCGCCCGGCAGCTCCGCCGCGGTGATGATCGCCGCAATGTGATGCAGGTGGCGATGCTTGTGCTCCGGAGGAAAACTCACCGTCACGCTGGTGGCGGAAATGTCCCGGCGTTTGACTTTGATTGCGCTCAGTTGCAGGCCGGGCAATTGCAGAGCCGCGGCGGTTTGCTGCAAGTATTCGAGCGGAACACCGGCGTCAACCAGCGCGCCCAGAATCATGTCACCGCTGGCGCCGGCGATGCAATCGAAGTAAGCAAGAGGCATGAGGGATCAAATCCTGGAAACGATGAGGTCCATCCCAAAACGGCGCGCCGCGGCGGCAGACGGGATGAAGTGAAGAGACCGAATGTCACTGGCTGAATTTTACAGGGCGATGATTGCCGATCCAGTCCACGATTGAAATGGCAAGCGAAAAAAACGATTGATCACCCACACGCCGCCTGCCGCCTTCAGGCGGCTTCAGCTTTTAGCCTGAGAATTGATTCTCAGGCGCGCTGGCTTACCACCGCACCGCGGCACTCGCCCAGGTGAAGCCGCTGCCAAAGGAAGCCAGAATCACATAATCACCGGGTCTGATTTTGCCCTGCTCCTGCGCTTCATCCAGGGCAATCGGAATCGAGGCCGCGGTGGTGTTGCCGTAGCGTTGAATGTTGCTGAACACTTTTTCCGGCGGCAGTCCCAGGCGCTGGGTCACCGCCTCGGTGATGCGCAGATTGGCCTGGTGCGGCACCACCAGCGCCACCTGCTCGAGCGTCAGGCTGTTCGTCTGCAGCGCTTCCATGATGACTTCCGGGAATTTGGTGACCGCGTGTTTGAACACCTCCCGGCCGTTCATCTGCGGATAGCAGGAGCCGTCGGTGAGAATGCCGTCGTACAGCCGCGGAATGCGGCGGCTGCCGGGATTCTCCGCCCACAATTCCTTGGCATGGCGGCCGTCGGCGTGGAGATGCGTTGACAGCACGCCGTAGCCCTCTTCATTCGCTTCCAGAATCGCGGCACCGGCGCCGTCGCCAAACAGCACGGCGATGTGGCGGCCGCGTTCGTTGTATTCCAAACCGGTGGAATGCACCTCCGCGCCCACCAGCAGCACGCGGCGATACTGCCCGGTGCGGATGAAGGCATCCGCCACGGCCAGGCCGTAGATGAAGCCGGTGCATTGCGTGCGCACGTCCAGCGCGCCGATGCCGGGGATGCCGAGCATCTGCTGCAGCAGGCAGCCGGAGCCGGGAAACATGTAATCGGGACTCAGCGTGGCAAACACGATGAAGTCGAGGTCCGCCGGTTTGAGTTGGGCGCGCGCGAGCGCGATTTTGGCGGCCTCATAGCCGAGATCGGACACGCCGATCTCGCGGTCCACAAAATGCCGTTGTTGAATGCCGGTGCGCTCGCGAATCCACTCATCGCTGGTGGGCACGAGCTTGCTCATGTCTTCATTGGTCATGACTTTTTCCGGCGCGTAGCGGCCAGTGCTGATAATGCGACTGCGGATCATAAGCCTCTCTCCTCTTCAGCCAAAGAGCGTTAACCACCGTCAGGATGCCGCGGGCGTCATGGCGCGGGAAGCATCTTCCTTCGGCTCGACGAAGCGCGCGAAAATCTTGGGATAAAGCAGCCGGGTCGCGATTGCGTAAGCGGCAAAAATGTACAGTCCACCGATGAGCAAATCAACAACATAATGCTGATTCAAATACACCGCCGAGAACCACACCCCCAGCGGATAAAGCACCATCAAGCCGAGATAGCGGCGGAATTTCTTGTAGGCGAAGAACACGATCACGATCGGGTAAGCGCCGTGCAGCGAGGGGATGGCGGCAAAGTGGTTGGCGTTGAACTTGCCCCACAACGTGGTGAAGAAATCGAAACCGATGAAGCGGTCGATGTCGATCATGCGGCCGGCGCTCGTGCCCCAAAAGGTGGAGTTGGGTTCCGGCTGGCCGAAACCGAAGCTGTAGACATACCACGGCGGCGCCGCCGGGTAGAGCATGAACGTGATCAGCGCGAGCAGATTGAGCGTGGTCAGGGTGTAGACGAATTTATAGAACATCGGGCGGTCATTGGTGGTGTGCCAGAAAATCCAGCCCAGCACCAGTGGCAGCGCGAAGTGCATCACGTAGAGATTGCCCGCCAGCAAATCGATGGTCACCTTGAGCCAGTGCCAGTCCTGGTCGAAGCGCAGGGTCTGCAAGTCGAAGGGCGGCATTGCCATTCCCGGCAGCCACTGAAAGAACCAGTGTTCCAGGCGATAAGGCTCGGTGACGTGAATCGCGCCGCGCACGGTATCGGCGATGCCCCGCATCATGTCATAAGCCACCCAAAACAAGATGAACGGCAGCCAATCCAGCAGGAAGCGTTTGGCGCGCCCCCGGCCCAGCACGAAGGAGAAAACGAGCAACGCAAAAAAGTAGTGATCGGGGCGGCGGTTGGTGACCTGGTTGATGAGAATGAGGTAAACGATCACGCCCACGAAGATGAACCACTTCCAGCGCTGGTCGGGATGCTGCAAATGCTCGCGCAGTTGCTGCCAGCGTGATCGCCACGCCGGTGGCGGGGAAGAGGAGTGACTGTTTGCAGGCGGCAAAACTGTCTCCGTGAAAGGTAGCGTTCAGGGCTGGAAGAAATGCTGTTCATCCTGCACTTGCTCTTCGCGCAGGAGGGCGAGCGCATGGGGCAGAACCGGCAGCACCACCGCCAGATTCTCGCGCACGCCTTTGGGACTGCCGGGCAGATTGATGATCAACGTCCGGCCGCGCACGCCCGCCACGGCGCGCGACAGCATCGCATACGGCGTTTGGCGGAGGCCTGCCGCTCGCATCGCTTCTTCGATGCCCAACACGCGCTGGTCGATCACCGCGAGCGTAGCCTCGGGCGTCACGTCGCGGCGGCTCAAGCCGGTGCCGCCGGTGGTGAGAATCAAATCAGCGTGTTCCACCTCCGCGAGGTGAATCAGGCGATCGACGAGCTGGCCGGCGTCATCCGGCAGCACGAGCTGTGCGAAAACCGGCAGGCCGTGCTGCTCGAGCAGTTCCCGCAGCACTTGTCCACTTTCATCGGCGCGACTGCCGGCGGCGGCGCGATCACTCAACGTAACGAGCGCGATGCGATAAGAGGCTTGATTCATGGCTCAGCGACTTCGGCATAGTAACGGTCTGGTGATGCGATTTTGGCGTCCGGGCGGGCCGGCGGAGCGGGGAAACGGTTCAGTTGAGCGGAGTATCGAATTCGTCGAACAGCTTCAGGATTTCTTTGGGGGAGGCGGCGGTGAGGAGTTTGTCACGAAACTCGCTGCGGCGGAGCAACCGGCATAGTCGGGCGAGAATTTGCAGGTATTGGTTGGCTTCGTCTTTCGGGGTGCCCATCATAAAGATGAGTTGCACTCCGTCGCTGCGCGTGGCCGTGAAGGGGATGCTCCGGCTGGTGCGCGCGAAAGCGATGATCGGTTTCTTGACACACATGGTGCGCGTATGCGGCAGCGCCACCCCTCTTCCAATGCACGTCGGCTCAACGGCCTCGCGCTCGATCACTTCATGCAAGAATTGGGCAGGCTCGGCGATGGCCTCTTGCTTCGCCATCTGCGATACCATCGCGCTGAAGGCCTCGTACTTGTCGTCCGCGTCGAGATCGAGAAAGATCAAGTTCTCCGACAAGTAATCGGACAATTGCACGGGGAAGACTCCAAAGTCCATTCTCATTCGACAAATGATTAGGTCGCTTTGTCGTCCTGACGCTCACCCTCTTCCCGGGGCCTTGCCCAAGATATTCTCCTCTCTCCGGTCATATCGTTGGGGATGATTGTGCGAGTTGTTTTCCTCTCTCCTGCCCGGCGCAATGCCGAGGCTGCGAAATTTTTCAACGCAGCAAAATATAGCTTAGCGCCTTCTAAGAGTCAACAAGTTTGTCGCAACACGCTCCTCGAGCAGCGCAAGCATGGCCGGCATTCAGTGAAAAAGACTGGCGCTCGCATGCGATTGTTCAAGCGGCGGCTTGGGGCACACCAGCCGATTTCGCGTGCTTGCCAGGAATGGTGTACCGATTCACCACTCGCCTTTCAGTCCGAAAATGGGCAGCACTTGACTTCACTGCAACCGTTCGCGCCGCGCTTTCCGCTCGCTCGCAAAAACAGATTGCATTCGTAGCAAACTTTTTCGTTATATCCAGGCTGAAGAACCGCCGCCCCCGTGACTTCACTGCTCATTTTGAAAAGGCAGCACTGCATGTTTTTCCTCATCGCTTTCAGTCTCTACGCGTTCGCTTACAGTTATGTCGGCTGGCGCCTGTTGGCCCCGCTGCAAATGAACGCGCTCAGCACCGGCCTCGCCTGGTTGGGCATCCTGGTGTTGATCGCGTTGCCGCCGCTCACCTTCAGCATTTCCCGCCGCCCGCAAAAGCCGTGGTGGCAGCGGCCGCTGGCGTGGCTCACCTTTTTGAGCATGGGCGGTTTGAATTTTCTCTTCTTTCTTTTGTTGCTGCGCGATCTCGCCGGGCTGGCGCTGTGGGGTGTGCAGCATGCCATTGCCCTGGTGCAGCTCTCGCCGAATGGCGCGGCGTTGCTGAACGGAAAGCAACTGCACGAGCTGCTGCTCACCACCAATCTCGCGGTGCTGGGATTGACCGCGGTGCTGGTGGGCTACGGTGTTTATCAAGCCCGCCGCACGCCGGCCGTGGTGGAAGTGACCGTGCCACTGCCCAACTTGCCGCCCGAGCTTGAAAGCCTCCGCCTGGTGCAGATCAGTGATTTGCATGTCGGAGACACGATCTCTGCCGCCTTCGTGAAAAAAGTGGTGGTGGCCGTCAATCGTCTGGCGCCGGATGTGATCGTTTTCACCGGCGATCTGGCCGATGGCCGGGTGGCTCATCTGCGCGAAGACGTCGCGCCGCTGGCCCAACTCACCTGCCGCTACGGCAAGTTTCACATCACCGGCAATCATGAATACTATTCCGGTGCCGAGGCCTGGCTGGCGGAGGCGCGCCGCCTGGGCTTCACCGTGCTGTTGAACGAGCATCGCATGGTGACGCACGGCAACAGCCGTGTGCTCATCGCCGGTGTGCCGGATTTTGGGGCCGGGCCGTTTGTGCCGCATCACGATTCCAATCCCGGCCAGGCCCTCGCCAACGCACCGCACGCCGAGGTAAAAATTTTGCTGGCGCATCAGCCGCGCAGTGTTTTCGCGGCAGCCGAGGCCGGTTTCGATCTCCAACTCTCCGGCCACACGCACGGCGGCCAATTTTATCCCTGGAATTTTCTCGTGCCGTTGCAACAGCCTTATGTTTCGGGTTTGCACCAGCACGGCAGCACCTGGATCTATGTCAGCAACGGCACCGGTTATTGGGGTCCGCCGATTCGCCTGGGCGCGCCCGCGGAGGTGACGTTGATCAAGTTGAAGAGGGGATAGGCAGAACCAGCGCGCAGGCACAGGTTGCTGCGTCAGTCCTAATGGTATCGACATTCTTATTTCACCAGAATGGTCTGGCATTGGTGGGGAAAAATGTTATCATTTGCCCCAACCGCCCCGAACGGGGCAGCATGCAGCAGCGAAGGGCAACGCCCTGGTGAAGAAGCCGATCACAGCATCCGCAAGCCCCATGGGGCGGAATAGGACCGCGGTGTCGGGATCGTTTGCAGGCAATTCTATCTCGCCCCGTCGGGGCTTCATACCCGAGGCGGTGGCGTTTTCCAGGGCGATGCCCTTCGATCTCACCTCTGTCCTCGTTGGGGACGCGAAATTGCGGCGGGGACTTTTTCCAGGGCGATGCCCTTTGCTGTCACATTTGTCACCGTTGATCTGATACCGTTACCCACTTCCCATTCCAAGGAAGAACCTTGAACCCCTCACACGATGCCCCCGCACGCACTTCTTCTGCTGCCCCGCCGCAACTCTCCCGGCGGCTCGGTTTGTTCGACGCCACCATGCTGGTCATGGGCGGCATCATCGGCTCGGGCATTTTCATGAATCCCTACGTCGTCGCGCAGCAGGTGCACACGCCGTTTCTCATCTTGGGCGCGTGGCTGTTCGGCGGCGTCATTGCCTTGCTCGGCGCCTTCATCTACGCCGAGCTGGCTGCGCGCCTGCCCCAGGTGGGCGGGCAATATGCCTATCTGCGCGAAGCCTATCACCCGCTGGTGGCGTTTCTTTACGGCTGGTGCCTGTTGCTGGTGGTGCAAACCGGCGGCATGGCCGCGGTGGCCGTCACCTTTGGCCGCTATTTTCTCGAGCTCACCGGTTTGGCGCTCGCGGATTGGCTGGTCGCGGCCGCGGCGCTGGCGGTGCTGACGCTGGTCAACTGCCTGGGCGTGCGGCCAGGCAGCACGGTGCAGAGCATGCTGATGCTGCTGAAAATCGCTGCGATCGTCGGCTTGGTGGTGTGCGGCTTCTGGCTGGCAGGCGAATCCCACCTCACCTGGCAGCCCCTGCTGGACCGCCCGCCGGGCCTGCCGTTGCTGTCGGCAATGGCGGCCGCCATCATTCCGGTGTTTTTTGCGTACGGCGGCTGGCAAACGTCGAGCTTTGTGGCCGGCGAAATGCGCAATCCCGGCAGAGATTTGCCGCGCGGCTTGCTGCTCGGCGTCGCAGGCGTGATCGTGCTGTATCTGGCGGTCAATCTCGTGTGCGTGCACGTGCTGGGCGCGGCGGGACTCGCGCAAACCAACGCGCCCGCCTCGCAAGTCATGCGCGTGGTGCTCGGCGAAAAAGGCGCGGCAGTGATCGCGATCGGCATTGCCATTTCCACCCTCGGCTTCCTGAGCCAGGGCATTCTCACCGCGCCGCGCGTGTATTTCGCGATGGCGGAAGACGGCGTGTTCTTCAAAGCCGTGGCGCGGCTGCATCCCAAGACGCACGTGCCGGTGACCGCGATTGCGTTGCAGGGACTGTTCGCCATCATCATCGCCTTCTCCGGACGCTATGAACAGATTCTCAACTACGTCGTGTCCGTTGATTTCATTTTCTTCGGATTGACCGCCACCTGCCTGTTCGGGTTGCGCCGGCGGGAAAAAGCGCGGCCGCCTTCCGCGGGCTATCGCATGCCGGGCCATCCCTGGAGCACGGCGTTCTTCGTGGCCGCGTGCTGGTTGATCGTGCTCAACACCTTCATTGCCTATCCGCAAAACACCTTGATCGGCCTGGTGATTTTGCTCGCCGGCATTCCGGCGTTTTTCTGGTGGCGGCGAGAAAAACCGCAGTGAAAGAATCATTCCCAAGGCTATCAGGTGCAATCATGAACCGCGTCATGAACTCGCCCTACATGGAATGGGCCAAGCTGCATTCCGGCAGCCGTTACAATCTCGCCTCCAGCGGTTTGGTGAACTATCCGCTGGCGGAATTGCAGGTGACGCTGGCCGATCTCGAATTGACCGGGCCGGCCGGCTATGGCTACGAGCCGCTGCAGCAGGCGCTGGCGCGCCATTGCGGGGTCGATCCCGCCTGCGTGGTGACGGCCAACGGCACGTCGATGGCGAATCATCTGGCAATGGCGGCGGCGTTTGCGCCCGGCGAAGAAGTTTTGATCGAGCACCCGACCTACGAATTGTTGACTTCCACCGCGCAATTTCTCGGCGGCCGCGTGCGGCATTTCAACCGCAATTGGGTGGACGGGTTTCGCGTCGATCCCGCCGAGGTCGAACGCGCGCTCACGCCGGCCACCAGACTCATTGTGATTTCGAATCTGCACAATCCCAGCGGCGTGTACACGGACAATGATACGCTGCGGCGCATCGGCGAACTTGCGCAGCGGGTGGGCAGCCGCGTGCTCGTCGATGAAGTCTATCGCGAAGCCATGTTCGAGGCCAGGCCGCCGAGCGCGATTCATCTCGGCGAGCAGTTCATCGTCACCAGCAGTCTCACCAAAGCCTACGGCCTCAGCGGCCTGCGCTGCGGGTGGATCCTGGCCGCGCCGGACTTCGCGAAGCAGATTTGGCGCTTGAACGATCTCTTCGGCGTCAATCACCCGCACGTGGCCGAGCGCTTGAGCGTGCTGGCGCTGGCACAAATCGCGGGCATCACTCGCCGCGCGCAAACCATCCTGCAGGCAAACCGCAGCGCCTGGCATGCCTTTCTCGATTCCCGGCCCGATTTGCAGGCCGTGCCGACCGAGTTCGGTATGATCAGTTTTCCACGGCTGCGGCCGGGCAACGTCGAGGCTTTGTGCACGCGGCTGCGCGCGAAGTATGACACCACGGTGGTGCCCGGTCACTTTTTCGGCATGCCGCAGCATTTTCGCCTTGCCCTCGGCGGGCAGGTGGAAATGGTCGCCACGGGTTTGCAGCGATTGGCGCAGGCGCTCGATGATTTGCAGGAGTGATGCACTTGCCCTGCCCTTAGTCCTACAACGTTGAGTCGAATTCTACTGCACAGACAACGAGCATCAAGAGGGCGAAAGGTAGCAGCGAAGGGCAACGCCCTGGAAAATCGATAACCATTGCGTTACCACCAAGCCCCACCTGGGCGCCATAGAACCACGTCAGGAATACCGCCTCTGCAGGGCTAAATGCGACAAATCCTATCGGTTCCCAGGGCGCTGCCCGTGGACTATTCCATGCGACCCCGTCGGGGTCAACCCGGCCTTCTCAACGCGGAGAGTGTATACCTAATTGCAGTATTAGATAATCACCCGTTGTGGCGGTGCTCCTTCCACAAAGCCCGATGAACCCTGCCGGCAGCAGCCATTCGTCACAAGGCCGGCAACCTTTCCCCCTCCACCTCCGTCGAAGTCGCAGAGTTTTTTCTCTTCCCCCCTGGTAACTTTTTAAGATTTGCGTTGTCTTAAGGGCCAGCAAGCCACGGGCGCAAAGTTGGGAATGGCCTCCGCTCCCACCCTTGCTGTGCCGCATTTCTCTTTTGCAGGAGCTTCCGCATGACCAGCAAGTTACTCACTGCCGTGCTGTTGCTGCCGGCCGTGGCACTCGCCGCGGCCACCCAGCCCGCCGCCAAAAAGATGTATCACACCAAACACCTCAATCCGCATCCGCCGGTCATCGACGGCCGCCTGGACGATCCGGTCTGGGAAAAACTCGAATGGGCCGGCGATTTTACCCAGCGCGAACCGAATGACGGCAAACCACCGTCTCTGCAAACCAGCTTCAAAATCACTTACGACGACAAAAATCTCTACATCGGCATTCGCGCGCACGACGACCAGCCGGAGCAGATCGTGCGCCGCGTCACGCGCCGGGATTCTTTTGACGGCGACTGGGTCGAGATCAACATCGATAGTTACTTCGATCACCGCACCGCTTTCTCCTTTACCATCAATGCCGCGGGCGTGAAGGGCGATGAAGCCGTTTCCAACGACGGCGAGAACTGGGACGCCAACTGGAATCCGGTGTGGTTCGGGGAAGTGGCGGTGGACGACCAGGGCTGGTGCGCGGAGATGCGCATTCCCTTCAGCCAGTTGCGCTTCGGTGACAAGGAGGCGCACGTGTGGGGCATGCAAGTACAGCGCCGCATCTTCCGCAAGCAGGAACGCTCGGTGTGGCAGTACATTCCGCAAAACACCGCGGGCTGGGTGAGTTACTTTGGAGAATTGCACGGCCTGAAAGGCATTCAAGCGGCGCAGCGCATCGAGATTCTGCCCTATGGCGTCAGCAGCCTGCGACGCGCTCAAGAGCAGGCGGGCAATCCCTTCGCGACCGGCGAGCATCGCAAACTCTCCGGCGGACTCGATGCCAAAGCCGGCGTCACCAGTGATCTGACTTTGGACCTCACCCTCAATCCCGATTTCGGCCAAGTCGAAGCGGATCCTTCCGAAGTCAACCTCACCGCCTTTGAATCCTACTTCCAGGAAAAGCGGCCGTTCTTCATCGAAGGCCAGAGCATTCTCGATTACCGGCTGACCGGCGGCGACGGGTCTTTTTCCAACGACCGGCTGTTCTACTCCCGGCGCATTGGCCGCGCGCCGAGCCTCGCACCGGAGCTGGCGGACGGCGAATTCATTGCAATGCCGGAGAATTCCTCGATCGTGGGTGCCGCCAAATTGACCGGCAAAACGCAAAGCGGACTTTCGCTCGGCCTGCTCGAAGCCGTGACCGAGGAGGAGGAAGCAGAGATCGCTTTCAACAGCGAGCGCCGCCGCCAAGTCGTGGAACCGCGCACCAATTATTTCATCGGCCGCGTGCAGCAGGATTTCAACCGCGGCACGAGCGCCATTGGCGGCATGCTTACCGCCACGCATCGCGATCTTGCGGGGACCCGCATCACCAGCCTGAACCGCGCCGCTTACTCCGGCGGCGTGGACGTACGCCATCAATGGCATGACCGCAAATACTATCTGGAAGCGCTGGGCGTGGTCAGCCACATTCGCGGTGACCGGGCGGCAATTGCCGAGGCGCAACAAGCCTCGCAGCGATACTTTCAGCGCCCCGACGCCGATTATCTCGAGTTCGACCCGAACCGCACCTCCTTGACCGGACACGGCGGCAATTTGAGCGTGGGCCGCGGCGGCAACAGCCCCGTGCGCGCGAATCTCGCGGTCACCTGGCGGTCGCCGGGCTTGGAGTTGAATGACGCCGGTTTCATGCGCCAGGCGGACCGCGTGATGCAATCGCTGTGGCTGGGCTACCGCTTCACCAATCCGGTCGCGATCTTCAATCGTTTGAACCTCAATGTGAATCAATGGCAGGGCTGGAACTTCGGCGGCGAGCCGGTTTTCAGCGGCGGCAACATCAATGGCGGCGGGCAACTGAAGAACTACTGGTACGTCTGGCTGGGCGTGGGGCGCGAGGGCGAGGATTTGGCCACCACGGCCTTGCGCGGCGGGCCGGCGTTGCGGCTGCCGGCGCAGTGGAATCAGTGGATCACCGTGGAAAGCGATCAGCGCAAGGCAGTGCAAGTGGGCGTGAACAGCTTCAACAGTTGGGAAGACGTGGGCGGCACGCATTACCACGAAGTCGGCCTCTGGTTGGCATTCCGTCCCCTCAACGCGCTGTCACTCCAGTTCAATCCCTACTACGGCTTCAATCGCGATGAATTGCAGTACGTGAACACGCTTGCGCACGGCGCGCAGAGCCGCTATGTGTTCGGCCGGTTGCAGCAGAAAACCGTGGCGTTGACCGCGCGCGTGGACTACAGCATCACGCCGAATTTGTCGGTGCAATACTACGGCCAGCCGTTCGTCTCCGTGGGGAAGTTCTCCCAGTTCAAGCGCATCACGGCGCCGCGCGCCGATGATTATGCCGAACGCTTCCACGTTTTCACCAATGAAATCGCGCGGGAGGAAGCGAAGGGACTGTTGCAGGTGGATGAGGATTTGGACGGCAACACGGACTACGCCTTCGAAAACCCGGATTTCAACTTCCAGCAATTCCGCTCGAACTTGGTGGTGCGCTGGGAATACAGCCCGGGCTCGACTGTCTTTCTGGTGTGGTCGCAGGGCCGCACCGGCACGAATCCGGCCGGCGGATTTTCCTTCCGGAATAATTTGAATGATCTGTTCAACGTTTATCCCGACAACGTCTTCTTGATCAAACTGAATCGCTGGTTTTCGCTGTGAGCGAGGGCGCGCCGGCGGCCGGCAGAAGAGGCCGGGGCATCGGCAGAACTCTCCAGCCGCGTCCGGACTCTGCCACACGAAAACGCCGTGACTGCTCGCACTCGTGCCGCGCGGACATGGGCGATGAAGGCGGCGGTCTCAGCCGGTGACCGTGAGGCCGCCAACCACTTCCGGCTCGACGACCCTGGCAGCGCGCGCTGCCTTCTGCAAGTCAACAGCGCGTGCCGAGGCGGCCGCTCGGGCCGGTGTTGTTTCCATGCCTGCATGCCGGGGAGGATCCCGCCGAACGCGAGGGGTTGAACGTCGCCGCGACCGAGCAGTCTCAAGCCTCGCAAACCCTGAAACAAGTTGCCGCGGTTTTTCCCGGCCGCGCAGCGTCCCACCGTCGAGGTGAAACGAAGAAAACAAGACGGCTTGGTGTCGACCTGTCACAATCGCGCGCGGCTCCCGTATAAGCCTGCCGTCTTCTCTCACCCCTCGGCACGCCGTCACCAGGAGAATTGAACATGCGCACTGCAGCCACGCTTAGCCTATTGCTCATCGGCCTAGCGGCTTTTGCCCGCAGCCAGCCGGATGATAGCCGCCCGTTTCAGCCCAACGTTCTACCGGCGCTGGAAATTCGCCGAGCGGCCGCGCCCATCCAAATCGATGGTGAGCTTGATGATCCCGGTTGGCAGGAGGCCGTGGCGGCCACGAATTTCGCCGAGATCCGTCCGGGCGATCAGAGCCGGCCGCCGGTCAACACCGAGGCCCTGGTGGCCTACAGCGACACCCATCTTTATCTTGCCTTCAAAGCGGCGGACAGCAACCCGGGCGCCATTCGCGCCTCCCTGCGTGACCGCGATCAAATGTGGCAGGACGATTTTGTCGGCATCATCCTGGACACCTACGGCGACGGCGCCTGGGCGTATGAGATTTTCGCCAATCCGCTGGGCGTGCAGGGCGACGCGCGCTGGACCGCGGAGAATGAGGACGACGGTTTCAATCTCATCTTTGCCTCCCAAGGCAAGATCACCGCCGCCGGCTATCAGGTGGAAATGGCGATTCCCTTCAGCAGCCTGCGCTTTCCGGACAAGCCGAAGCAGAATTGGCGCATCACTTTCTTTCGCACGCACCCGCGCGACAGCCGCCGCCAGTATTCCTGGGCGAGCGTGAGCCGGGACAATCCCTGCTTCCCCTGCCAATTCGGAACCCTGAGCGGAATCAACAACGTCAAGCCGGCCGGCAAGCTCGAGCTGCTGCCCTCGGTCATCGCGTTTCAATCGGGCCGCTGGCGGGATTGGGAGGATCCCGGCGCCGGCCTCGCCAACTCGAAGGTCGACGGCGAAGCCTCGCTGGGCGTGCAGTTCGCCTTTACCCCCAGTCTCACCGCGGAAGCCACTTACAATCCGGATTTCAGCCAAATCGAATCCGACGCCAGCCAAATCGACGTCAACACGACGTTCGCATTATTCTACCCCGAGCGCCGGCCGTTCTTTCAGGAGGGCAGTGATCTGTTCAACACCTGGTTCAACGTGTTCTACACGCGTTCGATCAACAATCCTGTGCTGGCCACCAAACTGGTCGGGCGCCTGAATCGCACCAGCATCGGCTACGTTCTGGCGCGCGACGAAAACTCGCCAGTCATTCTGCCGTTCGAGGAACGCAGCGCGTTCTTGAGCGCCGGACGCAGTACCTCCAACGTGCTGCGTTTGAAGCGAACTTTTTTGGAAGATTCCTATCTCGGTGCGCTCATCACCGACCGGCGCCTGGAGGGCGGCGGCGCGGGCAGCATCATCAGCATCGACGGCCTCTGGCGCTTTCGCCGCAATTACCGTCTCGAACTGCAAGCGCTGTTGAGCCACACGCAGGAACCGGACAACGCCGTGCTCACCGCCGAGATCAGCGCGCGGCAAAGTACGTTTGATCGCGGCCAACACACCACCGCGTTTGATGGCGAATCGTTTTGGGGGAATGCGGTCTACGCCAGCTTCGAGCGCGAGGCGCGGCACTGGAGCTTCGATTTTGATTATGTCGGATCGAGCGCGACCTTCCGGGCGGATAATGGCTTCATTACCGGCAATGATCAGCATCAGTTCGTCTTGTGGAACGGTTACGATCTCTACCCCAATACCCGGGTGGTTGACCGCCTCACGCCCAGCCTGGTTTTTGGCCGCTTTTTCAATTACGCCGGCGAGCGCAAGGATGATTGGATCCGGCCGCGCTTGAACCTGCAGCTCAAAGCGCAAACCAGCGTCTTCCTGGGCAGCGTGTTCAGCACCGAACGCTTTCGCGGCAAGGAATTCCCCGGCATTCGCCGCCTAGAAATCGAAGTCAACAGCAATTTCAGCAAACCGCTGAATCTGGGATTTTGGCTGGCGCACGGCCGCTTCATCGCCCGCAACCTGGCGGACCCGGTGTTGGGCAGCGGCACGGATCTGCAGGCGTGGGCCACGATCCGGCCGCTGAGCCGCCTGGTGATCGAGCCTTCATTCCTGCATGCGCGACTGCGCCATCCCAACCACGGCCCGGAAATTTTCAACGGCTACATTGCGCGCACGCGCCTGAACTATCAATTCACGCGCGAGCTGTTTCTGCGGCTGGTGGCGCAATACAATGATTTCGACCAAGTTTTGAATATCGAGCCGCTGCTGAGCTACAAGCTCAACCCGTTCACGATTTTTTATCTCGGCACGACGCATGCCTTCGAAGAGCTGGGCGCGCACCGCGATTTCACCCAAACCCAGCGCCAGTTCTTCATGAAATTTCAGTACCTCTTGCGCGTGTGAGCGGCGCCGCGGCGCACTGCGCAAGTTTCCGGGCAATTCTTGTGCAGTCCCCGGAATCCCCTCACGCCTGCAAACGGCAATCTTCGCAGCAGGGCTGGACTACCTCAAAAAAACATTAGGAAATTGTGGCGTTCGTGCAGTGAGGTTGGCGGGCGTTGGCGTGCGCGCGGCCGGGCAGGGTTTCCGACATAACGGCCACGACAATGATTCCGGAGAGAAAAGTGAGGCCGGCAACCGCCGCGATTGCGGTGGTCAAGTTGAAAACATCGGCAAGCAGTCCGGCCGCGAGCGCGCCCACGGCATAGCCCGCGTCGCGCCAGAGCCGGTAAACACCCACTGCCGAGGCGCGCCAGGCCGGCGGGGCAACGTCTGAAATCGCGGCCAGCAAAGTGGGATAAACCAGCGCCGTGCCCGATCCCAACAACACCGCGCCGGCCAGCCACGCCGAGAAATCCTTTCCGACGACGAACAGCGCAATGCCGAGCGCCTGCACCACCATGCCGAGGGCGATCATCCATTTGCGGCCCCAGCGGTCGCTGAGCGCGCCGGTAAAGAGCTGGCTGATTCCCCACACGCCGGGATACACTGCCGCAATGAGGCCGATATGGCCGAGCGACAATCCCGCGGCCGCGAGAAAGATCGGCAACATCCCCCATACCATGCCGTCGTTGAGATTATTCACCAGGCCGGCCTGGCTGGCGGCAAACAGCGTGCGATTGCGCCAGGTGGTGAGCCAAAACACGGAGCGGAAGGAGGCGGACGCATTGTTGTTGGCGGAGGGTCGCGCCGGCGGCAGCAAGGCAGCTTCCTGCGCAACGTGCCGTCGGGTCTCGTGCACGAAAAAAATCGAAAACAACAATCCCAGCAGGCCGAACGCCAGGCCCGGATAGAAGGGCGCCGGCCGCAGTCCGTACTGCGCCGCGAGGTAGCCGGATGCCAGCGCCGCGAGCGCGACGGCAAGATAGCCGGCAAATTCGTTCAAACCCATCGCCAGGCCGCGCTGCTGCGGGCCAACGAGATCGATCTTCATGATCACCGTCGTTGACCAGCACAAGCCTTGATTGATCCCCAGCAGAACGTTGGCGAAGACAATCCAGTTCCAATTGGGCGCGTAGATGATGAGCAGCGGCACCGGCAGACCCAGCAGCCAGCCTGCAATCAAAATGGGCTTGCGGCCGAAACGATCCGACCAGCGCCCGGCCATGACGTTGGCCAGGGCTTTCACCACGCCGAAGCTCACCAAAAAAGAAAGCACCAACGATTTCGAGACCAGCCCGAAATCGTGCTCGGCGATCAACGGCACCACGGTGCGCTCCAGGCCCACCAAGCCGCCGACAAAGGCGTTGATCAGCACAAGCAGGGTGAATTGCCGCCAATTCGGCCGCAATCCCAATTCAACCGGCCCGCCTTCATGTTGGTGCTTGCGAAACATTCAGATGACTCAAAGCCTGCCGCCGCTCGGCAACAGGATTATGCCGCGGTGATATCCGCTATTCTCATCATGGCCGCGCCGGTTTGGCCGGGCAGGTGCTCAATCCGAAAAGCGCGTAGAGCGGGCACCAGGAAACCAGGCCGGTGAGCAGGGGAATGAATCCCACCAGCGCGAGAAAGCGCAGATTGCCCTCGAGCACGAAATACAGGCTGAAGAGCACCAGCGCCAGGATCAGGCGAACGGTTTTATCAAGGGAACCGACATTTGCTTTCACAACTCACCTCCGTAGCGAGTGATACTTCATTCAAATGAGTTTTCATTCAACAGCGTGTCCGCTGCTTTGCACACCAGCTAGCACATTGACCGCTGGTCTTCCGTGACTATGCCGCAGAGCAATCAAAAAAAGTGAGCGGACTGCATTCGTGGTTCCGGTGAGAATCCGGCGAGAAGAAAAACCTCACGGCTCAGCACGCCGCCTGGATCCATTCGTGTCTGTCGGAAAATACACCCACCTCGGCTGAGCCGAGGTTGCTAAAACTTCGCGTGGCGTGGAAACTCTGAGGATTTTGAGGCAACGGCCAAGCCGTTGCAGGAACATTCTCCCAAAAGCTCGCGCTTGCGGACAGACACCAGGCACACCCGTTTTCTTACGCGGCACGGACGCCGCCGCGCGGGCCTAATTCGCGTCTGTCGGAAAACGTTCCCACCTCGGCTGAGCCGAGGTTTCCAAAACGCCGGGCGTCGTCAAAACTCCCGGGATTTTGAGGCAACGGCCAAGCCGTTGCAGGAGCACTTCATTCAAAAGACCACAATTTCGGACGGACACTAATTTACATCCCTTCAAAAACACTACCGCCCGGGCGCTTCGTCATGAAGAGCAGCGAGTTCTATTCGGCTTGTGCACGCTGCGAGGCCGAGCGCCCGGGCAGTCTCTTCATTTCCGGACAGACGCTAATTCGCCAGCACTTGATCAATGTGGCTGGCAATGACTTTTTGCGGTACGGCGCCGACGATGCGATCCACCACTTTGCCGCCCTGGAACAGCAGCAGCGTGGGGATGCCGCGAATGCCCAGCTCCGAAGGCATGAAATTGTTGTCGGCGTCCATCTTGCCGACTTTCACCTTGCCGGCGTATTGCGAGGCAATGGCTTCCACTGCGGGCGCCACCATGCGGCAGGGCATGCACCAATCCGCCCACACATCAACCAAAACCGGAATGGCGGATTCCAATACTTCCTGCTTGAAATTGGCATCAGTGATTTCGATAGGCTTGCTCATGATCATCTCTCCTGTTCAAGATTGATTTCATCCGTTTTGCAGCATTGCTGGCGGAATCAGCGAACATAGGCACGATCACCTCGTGCTTGCTTGCCTTGCTTTGTGCAAGTGATCCCGCGTGTCATTCAAAAGGAATCCGGTGAAAAACTTGGCGCTGTGCTCACCTCTTCCCAGGATCCTTGCGGGATGACACTGGTGGCGACCATCCTTTCGGCTTCAAGCCGTTTCCACGCGGGCGGCCGCACCAGCCACCGCACGCGCCGCTTTGGCCTTGCTCTCCCGCAGGCCGTAAAGGTAGGTGCCGAGAAAAACACCGAAGAGCGTGAACAGCGCGCCCAACTTGCCCTCGCCCAACATCGCGAGCGCCGTGCCCGGGCAGGCGCCGGCCAGGCCCCAGCCCAGGCCGAACAGCACGGAGCCGGGGATGAGCGAGGATTTGTAGGGCTTGCCCTTGAAGGCGATGGGCTTGCCCTCGAACAGCGTGCGGGCTTTCATGGCTTTGAGCAGCGCGACACCGAGCGCGCCGAGCGTCGCGGCCGTGACAATGACCCACAAGAGCTGGAAATGCTCAAACAAGAACAGCTTGGCGTAGAAATCGTAGGTGGTGGCACCTGCGCGGCTGAGAATGAAACCGAACAGCGCCCCGAACAACAGAAACGAGTATTTCTTCATGATCATTCTCCTGAATCAGGCCAGCAGCCGGAAGAGCAACTGCACCATGATAATTCCACCCACGAAGAAACCGGCGGAAGCGAGCACGCTGGGCGGATTGAGCATGGACATGCCCGCAATGGAATGGCCGCTGGTGCAACCGCCGGCCATGCGCGAACCGTAGCCGATCATCACGCCGCCCATGATCAGCACCAGGCCTTTGGCCCACAGCGCCTGCGGCAGCACGCTGTCATACATCTGGCCCATCGAGAAGCTGGCGACGATTTCACCCGGTGAGGTCAAAGCGCCCAGCAGGCCGCCGAGCGGAATGCCGATGATAAACCAGAGCCGCCAGTTGTTGGCGGTTTCATATTCGCCCTCGTGAAAAAACGAGGCATTCGAGACAAAGCTACAGACGTTGCCGAAACCAGTGGAGGCGCCCAAGGCATTGCCGGAGACGAGCCACTGCAGCAGCGCATACGTGCCCACTGCCAGCCCGCCGACCCAGCCGCTCCAAACGATGACTTCCGTCATGTTCGAACCTCGCGAAGAGTGAATGAATGGACTTGTGTTTGATTTGAATAATCAGACTGCGCGGCAAACCGGAAGCGCAAGCCCTCCGGTGTGCGGCAGGAGATCCGGCAGCAAACGATCGCCCGCCTAGTTGACCGCTTCGACTTTGCCGCCGGCACTCTGCCAGGCGACATACCCGCCGCTGAGATGAACCACCTCATAGCCGTGGCGCTGCAGCCAGGCCGCGGCAATCGCGGAACGATTGTCGGTGCGGCAATGCAGCAGGATGCGGCGATCCTTCGGCACCTCGGCAACGCGCTTGGGCAACTGTGTGTAAGCGAGATTCTGCGCCTGCGGCAGATGTCCGGCTTCGAATTCCGCCTCCCCGCGCACGTCCAGAATCAGTGTGCCCGGCTGATCGAGGTTGCCGTTCAGCTTGGCGATCGGCAGCACTGCGATTTTGGCGACTTTGCCGCCGCCGGCCTGATATTGCGCGAAGGTTTCCGGCGTGGCGTAACCCGCCACCGCATCCAGCCCGATGCGAATCAAGTCGATCACCGCTTCTTCCACGCGCTTTTCCTCGACGATGAGATAGAACGGCTGGTTGGGCTGGAGATAGGAGCCGGTGGCATTGGGGAAATAATTGGACAACGGCGCCCACAGCGCGCCGGCGATATGGCTTTCGCGGAATTGCGGCCACGGCCGGGTGTCCACGATAACGGCGTTTTCATTCACCAACCGCTTGAGCGCCTGCACGTCGAGCGGCTTGGGTTGCGGCAGTTTGCCCAGGATCGCCGGGCCTTCTTTGTTTTCGCGTTTCATGCGGGCGAAATAAAGCGGCGGCTCCGGCTGGCCCGCGAGAATGGCTTGCACAAACCGGCCCTCTTCCGTGGCGTCGGCAAGCGCGGCGTTGAAGCGTTTTTCATAGCCCACCGTTGATTGCGGCACTGCGCCCAGGGCCTTGCCGCAGGCGCTGCCGGAGCCGTGCGCCGGCCAGACTTGCATGTAATCCGGCAGGTTCTTGAAGCGTTGCACGGTTTGATAGAGCACGCGCGCCGCCGGCTCCTTGGCGCCGCTTTGTCCGGCCGCAGTTTCCAACAAATCCGGCCGGCCGACATCGCCGACGAAAACGAAATCGCCGGTGGCAATGCCCATCGGCTCGTTGGCGCCGCCGCCGAGATCCGTCACCGTGAAGCTGATGTGCTCGGGCGTGTGGCCGGGCGTGTGAACGGCTCGCAACTCGATGTTGCCGACTTTGAAGGTGTCGCCGTCTTTGAGCAGTTTATGATCATAGCTGCCGCCGCCCTGTTTTTTGTCGAGCCAGCGGTACTTCCAGTTTTCGTCGCCCTCATCCGAAACGTACAGGCGGGCGCCGGTGCGTTCCGCCAACTCACGCGCGCCGGAAAGGTAGTCCGCGTGGATGTGGGTTTCCGCGATGGCGGTGATCTTCATGCCCTCGCGCGCCGCCGCTGCGACATAGCGGTCAACGTCGCGCTCGGGATCGATCACCACCGCTTCCCCAGTGCGCTGGCAGCCGATCAAATAACTGGCCTGGGCCAGCTTCTCGTCATACAGCATGCGAAAAAGCATGAGAGAACCTCCTTATGATGGTTTGAGTTTTTTCGAATACAGCCCTTCGTCGCCGGCCATGACATGCGCAACCGCTGCGCGCCGGCGGTTTATGCCAGAAACAACTCTTTGGTCACAATGTAGGCGCCCATGATCAGCACGAACCAGCCGAAAGCCATCTTCAGCTTGCCCGCGGGCGCGTGTTTGTTGAGATAGGTGCCCAACGCAATGCCCACCAGCGGCAGCAACGTGATAAGCATCACGAAACCGTAGTCGATGTTGGCCACGGCCTGTGCCTCACCGATGAAACCGATCAGTGACTTGGCAGCGATGATCAGCAAATCCGTGCCGATCGCCACTTTCATGGGCAGGCCGCCCAGCAGCACCAGCACCGGCAGGATCATGAAGCCGCCGCCCGCGCCCACGAATCCGGTGATGATGCCCACGCCCAGCCCGAGCGCGAAGATGAGCGGAATCTTGCTGCGGTGCAACTCCACCGGCGGCCCGGCCAGCTCCGCCTCCTTCTTGCTGCGAATCATGGCGATTGAAGTGATCAACATGAAAATCGCGAAAACGATCATGACCATCACATCTTTGCTCAGCACCAGGCCGCCGGATTGCAGTACCGGATCGGGAATCGCGGGAAAGATGAAACGCCGGGTAAGATAAACGCCCAGAATTGCCGGCGTGCCGAAAATCACGGCCATGCGCGGGTTGGATTGCCCGCGGCGCAGATATTCAATGGCGCCGGCCAGCGCGGTGGCGCCCACGATCGCCAGCGAGTAGCCGGTCGCTTGCGTGGGCGACACGGCGAACAAATACACCAGCACCGGCACGGTGAGAATCGAACCGCCCGCGCCAATCAATCCCAAGACCACTCCCAACGCCAGCATCGCGACATAGCCCATTGCCATACTCATTTCCACAGAATCTGCCCTCTTGAGAATCTATCGCTTTTTCCACAACCAGGGTATTGACCGTGCTCTTTGGCACTCTCAGGGTTAGAGACACAGTTGCGAAAAAGGTTCCCGCAGGTTGCTGTGGGCTGGGCTAAGCGCCAGATTGGAAAAGAATTACGTGGCCGCCGCGCGCGTTGTCATGAGGATGTGAAAGCTGTGTTCAACCGGTACACGCTTTGGGGCTGAGCGCCCGGGCGGTTTTTTCATTTTTTGGACGGACACGCGCCTGATCTCCCACGGCTGAGCCGTGGGATTTCCGAATGCCAGATTCACGCTCACAAGAATCTCGAAAAAAAACTCGGCTCTGCCGAGGCTGAACATCCACACCAGCCTGATCTCCCACGGCTGAGCCGTGGGATTTCCAAATGCCAGATTCACGCTCACAAGAATCCCCAAAAAAACCTCGGCTCTGCCGAGGCTGAACGTTTCCCGGACGGACACGAATATGACAGCGGGGAAATTCTCAGGCGGGTCGCTTGACCGAACGCTTGCTGGCCGGCCGGCCGGCGTGTTTGAATTCCTGCAGCAGCAAACGATGCAGCGGCTCGGGCAAAGGCCCGCGCTTGAGATTCAAACAAACTTCGTGGGTCAAATCGAGAGTGGCGAACAGAGATTGGCAGCGTGAGCACAACTCCCCGGCGGCAAGGGGAAACTCCACGCCCCGGTCGAGCGCTTCCTGCTTGGCATGCAAAAGATGCAGGCAAACTTGTTTTTCATGATCGGGCGGCGGCGCCTTGCGCTTCGGCAGTTTCTTCACCAGTTCCTTGCGCAACAGCAGCCGGCCGCGATGCACGCGCGTTTTGACCGTGGCTTCCTTGATCCCCAAAACCTGCGCAACTTCTTCCACGGAGAATTCCACAATGTCCTTGAGCAGCAGCGCCATGCGAAAGGGCGGGGGCAGCTTGGTGAGGCCGTGTTGCACCGCCTCCTGAGCCTCGCGGCGCAGCACGTACTCCAGTGGGCCGTCGTGGCCAGAGGGCAGATCGGGAATCTCACCCTCTTCCGGAGTCGGCATTAGCTCGGCGAGGGATTGCATGCGTTGGGGCTGGCCGGCGCGTTTGCGCTTGATGCGCTTGCACGTACGCACCGCAATGGTATAAAGCCAGGTGCCCGGTTGCGCGCGGCCTTCGAACTGCTCCCACTTGCGAAACGCGCGCAGGAAGGTCTCCTGCACCAAATCTTCCGCATCGGTTTGCCGGCCGCACATGCGCAGACCCAAATTGTAGATGAGTCCGCCATGCGCTTCCAACAGGCGGGGAATCGCCTGCTCAGCAAGCTCAGTAGCGGGAGGGGCCGGCATTCGCGGCTTCACGGGCTTCATGCTCTTGCTCATTTGCTGTGATGCGCAAGACGACAGCCGTTTTCAATTGAATGAAAAGTTTGTAGTCTCCACTCCTTGTGAGCGGCTGTTGAAGCCAATGGACTCGCGGTTGCAACAGTGCCCCACGAGGGGGCAGGACTACGAACCTGCACACGGGTTTGAAAAATGCTGTCATGAGAGAAACCGCCCGGGCGCTGGACCCCGCAACATGCACAAGCGAAAAAAAATGTGCTCCTGTTCAAGACAAAGCGCCCGGGCGGTGGCGTTCTGGGACGGAGCAAATATAGTAAACCGGCAGTCCACTTACAAACATTCTAATACCGGCCGGCATTCCCGGCCACTTCAGCCGCGCGATTTCATCGCTTGACAAAGTAGTATTTTTTCGCTAAGCTGCCGCGACTTCAGGATTGATTCCCCCCTCGCGCCGTTCTGGACCCCGGCCGCAGACTCATGATTCATGAACTCAGCAAAATAGGTATCCGATGAACACCAAAAGAGCAGATTTCACTCATTCCCAAACCCGTGAACCACATCGTGAACGCACCAAGGAAATTTTGAGCAAGCACCCCGAGGTCCGGCAGCTTATCGGAAAGAACCCGTACACTTTTTTGATCATTTGCGGCATTGTCGGGCTGCAGATTGTGAGCGCTTACCTCATCAAAGACCAGCCGTGGTGGGCGGTGCTGCTGCTGGCCTACACCATCGGCGCCTTTGCCAACCATGCCCTGTTTGTCATGATCCACGAATGCGCGCACAACTTGCTCTTCGAAAAGAAAGCCTTCAACAATCTCGCGGGCATCATCGCCAATTTGCCGATCGTCGTGCCCAGCGCGATCTCGTTCCAGAAGTACCATCTCAAGCATCATGCCTTCCAGGGCGTGTATGAATTGGATGCCGATTTGCCGAGTCACTGGGAAGCCAAGCTCATCGGCAATTCCTGGTGGGGCAAAGCGCTGTGGCTGCTGTTCTATCCCTTCTTTCAGGCCACGCGGCCGCTGCGCTTGAGGGAGCTGAATCTGTGGGACGGCTGGAGCATCTTCAATCTGATCGTGCAACTCGGCTTTGACGTGGCCGTGTTCGTGTTCTGGGGACCGTGGGCTTTCATCTACCTGCTGGCTTCGCTGTTTTTCTCGATCGGCCTGCACCCGCTGGGCGCCCGCTGGATTCAACGGCACTACATGGTCGACGAAAAAGGCGTGCAGGAAACCTACAGC
Organism: bacterium; assembly: GCA_023150945.1. NCBI lineage: Bacteria > bacterium. Next base: position 80,716 of record JAKLJX010000007.1, read on the forward strand.
TACTACGGCCGGCTCAACACCCTGGCCTTCAACGTCGGCTATCACAATGAGCATCACGATTTCCCCTCCGTGCCGTGGAACAAGCTGCCCGACATCAAGCGCTCCGCACCCGAGGCCTACAATAATCTGATCTCGCATCAGTCCTGGACCCGCCTGCTGTTCCAGTGGCTGTTCGATCGCGACCTGTCGCTGTATTCCCGCGTGGTGCGCGACGAGCGCGGCCAGGTCAAGCTCAGCGACGAAGCCCGGCATGATCTCGACATGATCAAACAAACGCCGGCCATGAAAGCTTGAACCCCTCCGCCGGCAAGGTTGTGCGCGGGCCGGCGCTGTTTGCGGTTGTTTGCACGAAAGGCCGGTGCGTGACCGGCCTTTTGCATTTCCTCTTTCAATTCGAGCAGCCTGTATGCCTCTCCGCGAGGAAGAGCGCACGGTGTTGACCACACCGCGCGCGCTGCTGGTGCACATCGAGAAGGGCGAGGTTCGCCACGCCCAGGAACGCTGGACCAGCGGCCTGACCATCGGCCGCAGCGCCGGATGTGACATCAGCTTCGTCAATCCCGAAGTCAGCCTGCGCCACGCGCAAATCGTCTTCGAAGCCGGCCGCTGGTGGGTCATGGATTTGAACAGCACCAACGGCACCTTCCTCAACGGCAATCGCATCGATCGCGCGGCGCTGCCGGCGCGCGCCGATGTAGAACTCGGCCGCAATGGGCCACGCCTCACGCTGCAACTCGAGCCGCTCGGCGAAGCAGTGTTGCCCCTGCCGCCGGTTGCGCCCGCCTCCCTCACCCAAATCGGCAAGCGCTACTTTACCCTCTCCATGCCCAGCAAGATTGGCGAGCACACCCTGCTCATTCGCCGGGCGTTTCAGCGGGTGCGGCGCCAGCACGCGCGGCGCTACTGGGCGATCATCGGCGTCATTGCCACGCTGCTGCTGGTCACGGCCGGGGCGTTGTATTATCAAAGCGTGCAGGTGAAACGGCTGGAGCAATTGCATGCCCGCGCGGAGAGCATGTTTTATGCGATGAAAGCCCTGGAACTGGAGATTGCCACGCTCGCGCCCGCTGCTGCCGCGCGGCCGGGCGCCGAGCTGCGCCGGTTGCAGGAAGATTACAGCCAGTTCGTCGCCGAGGCTCTGGGCATCACGCCGGACAAACTCTCGCCGCAAGACTGGCTGATCTACAAAATCGCGCGCGACTTCGGCGAGTGCGACGGCAGCATGCCGGACGATTTCAAGCAAACCGTGCGCGAGTACATTGCCAAATGGCAAACCACGCCGCGGCTGCGCCAGGCCATTGCGCTGGCCCGGCAAAGAGGCTACACCAATCGCATCAAGGAAATCATGCGGCAACACGGTCTGCCGCCGCAGTTTTTCTATCTCGCGCTGCAGGAGAGTGATTTCGAAGTGACGCGCTGCGGCCCCGAGACCGTCTACGGCATTGCCAAGGGCATGTGGCAGTTTCTGCCGCGCACCGCCAAAGATTACGGCCTGCGCGTTGGTCCGCTGCAGGGCTATGCCGAATTCGACCCCAAGGACGACCGCCACGATTTCGAGAAATCCACCACTGCCGCGGCCAAGCATCTGCGCCTGCTCTATGACACCAAGGCGCAGGCTTCCGGCTTGCTGGTGATGGCTTCCTACAACTGGGGGCAGGGCAATGTGCTGGCGCGCATCGAGCGCATGCCGAGCAACCCGCGCGAGCGCAATTTTTGGCGGCTGCTGAAAAGCGAAAAAATCCCCGCTGAAACCCGCGACTATGTCTTCTACATCATCGCCGCTGCCGTGATCGGCGAAAACCCGCCGCTCTTCGGTTTTGATTTCGCCAGCCCATTGCAGCAAAATTGACTGCTCCAACCGCAATCCCTCTCTTACTCTTACTCTTACTCTTACTCTTACTCTTACTCCTACTCCTACTCCTACTCCTACTCAACCCTCCCCAGAAAACCTCCCACCCCTGCGTGAATCCGCCAGAACTGTGCCTCCCAGCCTGCGGACAAAATGCCGGCGCTAAATCCCGAGCGCCCCGGCTTTGAGCACTCTTCCCGCTTGCATTTCGCGCACGTCGTGCCTATACTTTCGCCATGCATGAATCGGCAACTTCCCCGCAAATCTGGCAGCTCGAGCGCGAGATCTTTCAGCTTCGCACGCTGCTGGAAGTGGCGCAGGCGCTGGGCGAATGCCGGGAGCGTCGCAGCCTCTACAGCGAGGTGCTGGCGATTCTCGCGGGCACTTTCGGCGCCGGCAAGGCCGTGGCGGTGGCGCAGGACGAAGACGGCCGCTGGCATTGCACAGCCAGCCGCGGCGAATTGCTTCCGGAAGCCGTGACCGCCGGAATCAACCAGGCCGGCGCCTTCACGCTGGAGAAAATCCTGGCGGCGTTGCGGCAGTTGCTCGACCCCAGCCTCGGCATCGAGCATTTTGCCGCCGGAACCTTCAGCCTCGGGCGCGATCACCGCGCGGGCGCTTTCGTGCTCGGCCCGCGCTTGCTGGGCGAGCCTTATGCCGAGGCCGATCGCGAGCTGCTCGAAGCCGTGGCCGGCTTCAGCGGCCGCGCCCTGGAAAACCTGCGGCTTTACGAAGCGCTGCAGGAAACCCAGGAGAAATTGCGCCTGGAAAACCTCGCGCTGCGCGAAGCGGCCAAGCGGGATTTCAGTGATGCCGCGCTGCTCGGCAAGAGCGAGGCGATTCAGCAGGTACGGCAGCAGATTCGCAATTTCGGCAGAAGCGACGCCAATGTTTTGATTACCGGTGAAACCGGCACCGGCAAGGAACTGGTGGCGCGCGCCCTGCACTATCATTCTCTGCGCGCCGACGGCCCGTTTCTCGGCGTCAATTGCACCGCCATTCCTGAGAATTTGGTGGAGACGGAGTTTTTCGGCATCGAGGCCGGCACGGCCACCGGCGTGAAGAAACACGTGGGCTGGTTCGAGCAGGCGCACGGCGGCACGCTGTTCATCGATGAAGTCGGCGACATGCCCGCGGCCTCCCAGGCCAAGCTGCTGCGCGTGCTGCAGGAACGCCGCCTGCGCCGCATCGGCGGCGACCGCGAAATTCCGGTCAACGTGCGCGTGATTGCCGCCACCAACAAGAAACTTGCAGAGGCGATTACCGCCGGCAGCTTCCGTGAGGATTTGTTCTATCGCCTGGCGGTACTGGAATTGCGCATTCCGCCGTTGCGCGATCACCGCGATGACGTGGCAGTGCTGGCGCAGCATTTTCTCGGCGTGTTCGAAAACAAGCTGCGCCGCAAAACCGGCGGACTTTCCCCGGTGCTGTTGCAGCATTTGGAAAACCATCACTGGCCCGGCAATGTGCGCGAACTGGAAAATGAAATCGAGCGGCTGGTCACTCTGGCGGAAGAGGGCCAGCTTCTGCTGCCGGAACAGCTCTCGCCCAAACTGCGCAGCACCGCCGCGCCGGCAGCACTGCCGCGGCCAACCGCCGCCCGCCTGCGCGATGCCGTCGATCAGCTCGAACGCGAGATGATTGCGGCAGCGCTGGCGCGCTATCACGGCAACAAGAGCCAGGTCGCGCGCATTCTCGGCCTGAGCCGGCTGGGCTTGCAACAGAAAATGGTCCGGCTGGGCGTGACGAATCCGAGTGCGGACAAGCAATAGCCAATTTCCGGATAGTTTCTCTGTAAGTGATCGTGAGGAATTTGAGTCGATAACCAAAAAATTCACAGGTGATGTCTCATGCGACAAGTCATCATTTATCCTGGCGAAGATGGTTACTGGGTGGCGGAATGCCCGAGTTTGCCCGGTTGCATTAGCCAGGGCAAAACCAGACAAGAAGCCCTCATGAATATCAAAGAAGCTATTATTGGATACCTGGCGGCTCTTGAGGAAGACGGCCTTCCGGGTCCGGCAGAAAATTTTGAGGCGATGCTGGTGGCCGTATGAGCAAACTGCCGGGAGTTTCCGGACGGGATGGTGTCAAAGCACTGGGAAAAGCACGTTGTCAGTTCAAAGGGCAACACGGGAGCCATATGATCCTGCGGCGAGACAATCCATTCTCTCAAGTTGTTGTGCCCGGGCAGGAAGAACTGCACCGTGGCATTCTCGCGCGACTTTCAGGCAGCCGAGACTCCGTGTTGAAGAATACATGAGTCGATTGTGAAGCATCGATTCTGCCGTCGTATCATTTCGCCGTTCATCAACCCCCATGAAAATCCGCTCCAAACTGCTGCTCGCCGTTCTGCTCGAAATCGCGCTGACCATCGTCATCGTGATTCTGTGGGCCTATCAAGGCGCGCAGGATGAGCTGGAGCAGCTTGCGCGCGACCTGCTGCGCGCGCAAACCGATTTCGCCTACGCGCTCTGCGACCGCTACAACCAACGCTACGGCGGGCCGACGGAGGAGTTGAAAGAGCAGCTCAGCGCGGTGCGCATCGCGGTGGATGGCTACATCGTGGCCATCGACAACTCCGACACGCCCGCCAAGGGCAACCTTATCATTCACCCCACCAACGTGGGCGACAATCTCAACAGTCCGCGCTTTCCGCACATTCAGAAGATCATCAACCGTATCGATCGAGCCGGCAAGCCCGACCGCTATTCCGCCTACGACGAATATCATCAGGAAACCGGCGCGCGCGGCCGGCAGGGCGAGCGCAAGATCGTCTACTACATGTATTACAAACCGTGGGATTGGATCCTGCTCTCCTCCGCTTACGAGCGCGATCTCTTCCAAAGCGCGGACGTCGTGCGTCACCGCACCGTCGAGGCCATCGCGGCCGTGGCGATTCTCACGGTCATCATCATGACCCTGTCGATCCGCAAGATTCTCGCGCCGCTACGGCAGTTGAATCAAACCAGCCAGGAGGTGGCCAACGGCCGGCTGGATGCCACCTTTGCCATCGACTCGAAGGATGAAATCGGCGAGCTGGCGCGGTCTTTCAACAAGATGCTGCAATCGCTGCAGCACAATCTGCGCATCACGCAGGAGTTCGAGATCGCGCGGCGCATGCAAACCGAGATGCTGCCCGCGGCCCCGCCCAATCTCCCCGGCCTGCAACTCGAAGCGACCTCGCTGCCCGCCACCGAGGTCGGCGGCGATTTCTATGATTTCATCACGCTGGACGAGCACCGGCTGGCGATCATCGTCGGCGACGTGTCGGGCAAGGGCGTGTCGAGCGCGATGGTGGTGAGCGCGGCGCTCTCCGCGATTCGCTTTGCGGCGGAGGGCCATCAAACCCCGGCAGAAATTCTGGCGCTCGCCAATCGCCGGCTGGCGGTGGATCTGCAACGCGGCATGTTCGTCGCCGCCTTCTGCGGCATTCTCGATCTGGCCCGCGGCCGCCTGCTCTACGCCAATGCCGGCCAAACCCTCCCGATTCTCTACCGCAACGGCGAAGCCATGCTGCTGCCCTCGCCGGAGGAGGGTGATCGCTTTCCGCTCGGCATCCGCCCCCAGATCGATTACGGCCAGCGCCCTCTCGAGCTGGTTGCCGGCGACTTGCTCGTTTTCTACACCGACGGCATCGTGGACATGATGAACCGCGACAACGAGCCTTACAGCTTCGAGCGCTTGCGCGCCTCGGTGCACCGCCACGCGCGTGAATCCAGCAACGGCATGATTCAGGGATTGATCCAGGACGCCGAAGCTTTCTCCGGCAGCCGCGATCATTCCGATGATCTCACTTTGCTGGTCGCCCGCTTTGAGGGCGTGCCGGCCACGGTGCGGCGGTTCGAAGAAAACGGCCGGAATGCCGCCGCCGCGGAACAGGCCATCGAAATTCGCCTCTCTCTGCCTTCGCAGCCCGGCTTCGAGAAAATGGCGATGGAGGCCGCGGCCGAGCTGGCGCAGCAGCTCGGTTTTCCGGCAAACCGCGTGGAAGATTTGCGCACGGCCGTGGCGGAAGCTTGTTTGAATGCCATCGAACACGGCAACAAACTCAATCTCATGAACCGCCTCGATGTGTTGCTCCGGCCCAGCGCGCACAGCCTGACCGTGCAAGTCATCGACAACGGCAGCGGCTTTGCCTTCGCGCTGCCGCCAACGCTCAGCCTCGAACGCAAGATCAGCGGCGAGGAAAGCCCGCGCGGCTTGGGATTGTTCCTGATCGCGAAACTGGTGGATCACGTCGAGTACAAAGTCCTGCCCGAACTGGGGCACGTGACCACCTTGCGGATGGACAAGGATTGATTTCCGCTCGTGTCCGCTCCGGATGAAGCGGAATTGCACGCCGTCAATTGAACATTTGCGGAGTTCCGACCTGATGAAGATCTACTGCCCCATTTGCCGGTGGCAACCCACGGCCGACGCACGGTGGATTTGCCATCCCGGTTGCGACCATTGCTGGAACACGTTTGACACGCACGGCCGCTGCCCGCAGTGCGGCAAGGTTTGGCGCAACACGCGCTGCCTCGTTTGCCTGGAATGGTCGAAGCACGAGCACTGGTATCACGATCTCGAACCGGCGGTGCTGGAGGAGTTCGAGGCGAGTATGGTGTTGAATTGAATTTGCAGGTTGGATGGTCATCGACTTCAGGATCATGCCATGCAGCATTTCTACTACACTGCTTCACAATTGCACTGCGAAAACGTGCCGCTGGCGCAGGTAGCGGCCAGGGTGGCAACGCCGTTTTACTTGTACAGCCGCCGCACCTATCGCGAGAATTTTGCCGAGATCGATGCCGCGTTCGCGGATCATCCGCACCGGATTTGTTATGCGCTCAAGGCGAACTCCAATCCCCATGTGTTGCGTGATTTGGCCGGCTTGGGCGCGGGCGCGGATGTGGTTTCCGTGGGCGAGCTGCAGCTTGCCTTGCAAGCGGGCATGGCCGCCGGCCGCATCGTCTTTGCCGGCGTGGGCAAGCGCGATGATGAAATCATGGCAGGATTGCAGGCCGGCATTCGCGGCTTCAATGTCGAATCCGCAGCCGAACTGGCGGTGATCAACGAACTGGCGCGGCAGCAGAATCGCGTGGCGCCGGTGGCACTGCGGGTCAATCCCAACATCGACATTCACGGCCATCCCTACATTTCCACCGGCCGGCAGGCCGACAAGTTCGGCGTGGAATTGCCGGCCGCGCGCGCGCTGCTCGCCCGGCTGAAAGACTTTGCGCACGTGCGGCTCGTGGGTTTGCACATGCACATCGGCTCGCAAATCACCGAAGCTGCTCCCTTTGCCGCGGTCGGCAGCGCCATGGCGGAATTGGCGCAACAGGCGCTGGCCACCGGGCAGCGGGTGGAATATCTCGATGTCGGCGGCGGACTGGGCGTGCTCTACGAAAACGCGATTACCCCGGCCACGGAAACCGCACCGGCGGCAGGACTGGCGCTCGCGCCGGCGCAGGTGGCGGAGTTGTTGCTCGCGCCTTTGCGGCAATTCGATTGCGAGATTCTGTTCGAGCCGGGCCGGGCATTGGTCGCCACCAGCGGCGTGTTGGTGACGCGCGTGTTGTATGTCAAGGAAGCGCAAGGCAAGCGATTTGCGGTGGTGGATGCCGGCATGTCGGATTTGATCCGGCCGAGCCTGTATCAAGCCTATCATCAAATTGTGCCGGTTCAGCTCACGGCGGCCGAGCAGGGGAAGTATGACGTGGTGGGTCCGATTTGTGAATCCGGGGATTTTCTGGCGAAGGAGAGAGAACTGCCGGCGCTGCAGCGCGGGGATTTGCTGGCAGTGATGACCGCCGGCGCGTACGGCTTTTCGCTCAGCTCGAATTACAACGCGCGGCCGCGGCCGGCGGAAATCATCGTGGACGGCGGCGAAATCTTGATCGCGCGGCCGCGTGAAAGTCTGGAGCAGATTTGGGTGGCGTGAATCAAATCATCGCAGGCAGGAGCATTGACCGGGTTGCGCCCGCAGCGGGCGGCTTCATTCGCGGCGGGGCGGCGGAATGCCGTCATCACCCGGCCCGATGACGCGCGCGGCGGTGAAGCCCTTTTCATGCACCTGCCGCAGCGTGCGCCGGGCGCGCCCTTTGGTGGCATAGGTGCCGACGCACACGCGCCATTCGCCTTCATACAGATACACGAAATTGTTGATGCGTTTCATGCGCAATTGATAGGCGAGATGATCGGCATCGAGCCGCTGGGCAAACGCATCGACCAGCACCGAGTAGGCATATTCGCCCAGTGGACTGGCCGGGGGTTCCAGATCACCGCCGGCAGGCGGCTTACCGCCTTCGGGCGGCGGAGCAGGCGCCTCAGAATCCGGCGCGCCGGTGGAGACGCCATCCCGCACCGAAGGAGGATTCTGCCCGCGATCGGTGCACGCGACAACGAAGAGCAGGGCCACGACAGTGCAGAAGTATCCCAACTTGAGCTTGGGAAAGAGCGGCAGCGCAATCATAATCGTCCTATCGCATTACTCTGGAAAAGCTTTTACGCCCGCGAAGAGGTTGCAGCGCAAGCTTCAAACTTGCTTCGTTTGCAGACGGGAAGCCGGCGCTAGTGATGTTCGCGACACTCGATGTCCTTATCGCCGGGTTTGCGAATCTTTGCCTTGCTGTAGCCAAATTCAAACACCAACTTGTTCAGCATTTTCTGCGCGGGTTTGGCATCCCAATAACGCCCCACGGAAACCACCCAGCAGCCGTTGCTCTGTGGGTAACAATAGTTGTGAATACGGTCCTCGCGCAGTTTCTGCGAAAATCCGCGTGCACTGACCTCGCTGGGGAAGACTTTGATCACTACGGTGTATTCATCGGGACGGGGCAGGCCTTGGGTGTAGATGGGTTGTTGGCAGCCCGAGCTGGGTGTGCCGATGGACTCCTGAACGCCGTCGCCATTTTCTTGCTCTTCTCCATTGTCATCGACGACGCAGATGCACGAGTTTCCGAACCCCAAGAGCAGCGCCACCATCAAGATGGCGAACAGCGGCTTTGATATCATGTCCTTCCGCCTCAGCGTTTGGCCAAATCCCTTTGTTGCGGCGGAATTTAGTCAAAATTTCCGCCGGGCGCAATATCATTCTCGAAGGTGAGGGGTGTTTCTCGTGCGCCGTAACGGCACCGCCGCGATTGACATTGAGTCTGCGGCTGGCTATTATGGGACAAAAACCAAGCGATGTCAGTCATGAGCCGAACGCCGTTGATCTCCGTCATCATCCCGACTCACAATCGCGCGGCGTTTTTGCGCGAGGCGGTGGCTTCGGTGTGGGCGCAAACCGAGGCGGATTTCGAGCTGTTAATCGTCGACGACGGCTCCACCGATGCAACGCCGCAAATCTGCGCGGCCTGGGGAGAGCGCGTACGTTACCTGCGGCAGCCGCGGCGCGGCGTGTCGGCCAGCCGCAATCATGGCCGGCGCGAGGCGGCCGGCCGTTTCCTCGCCTTTCTTGATTCCGATGATTTGTGGGCGCCGGAAAAACTGGCAGGCCAGCGGGCGTGGCTGGAGCAGCATCCCGGCGTGCTGTTGTGCCACACCAATGAAATTTGGATTCGCAACGGCCGCCGCGTCAATCAAAAGAACATTCACCGCAAGGCCGGCGGCTGGATTTACCCGCTGTGCCTGCCGCGCTGCGTGATCAGCCCGTCGGCGGTGTGCATGCGGCGCGAGCTGTTCGAGGCTGTGGGGGAATTCGATGAAGAACTGCCGCTCTGCGAAGATTATGATCTGTGGCTGCGCGTCACGGCGCGCCACGAAGTCGGCTTTCTCGATGCGCCGCTGGTGATCAAGCGCGGCGGCCATGCCGATCAGCTTTCGCGCAGCGACTGGGGGCTGGATCGCTACCGCGTGCGGGCGCTGCTCAAGATGCTGCACCACGGCGGCCTCCCGGCCGATTGGCAGCACGCAACACTTGCAATGTTGCTGCAAAAATCCCACATTCTGGCGCACGGATACGCCAAGCACGGCAAAACACTGCCGGCGAGCTACTATGCTTACTTGATGGAGGCCTTTGGCGCCGAAGCCGCCGGCCAGGTTTGAAACCATGATGAGGCGAGGTGTGGCATGATTCAGATCCGCGAAATCCTGATCCCGACCGACTTCTCGGAGCCGCCGGCGGCGGCGATTGGGCACGCTGCCATGCTGGCCGAGCGGTTCGGCGCCCGACTCACCATGTTGCACGTCATCACTGCCAAAGAGGGCAAAGCCGCGGCGGAGTTCCCGGAGCTGGATCCCGCCCGTGACGAAGAAGAAGCGGCGGCAGAGGAGGAGGTTGCAGAGCGCTTTGGTCTGCAGCCGCTGCAACGGTTGCAGGTGCGGCGGGAGCTGCGCCACAACGCCCATCCCGCGGAAGAGATCACGCGCTTCGCCGCGGAAATCCAATCCGACTTGATCGTCGCCGGCACGCACGGCCGCAGCGGGCTGAGCCATCTGTTCATGGGCAGCCTCGCGGAAGACTTGATGCGCTCGGCAAACTGCCCGGTGCTGGTGGCACGCACGGCCGGTCCGGCAGCCACCGAGGAAGTGATGCCCTATCTTCAAATCCTCGCGCCCATCGACTTCTCGCCGGACAGTGAGAAGGCCCTGCGCTATGCCATTGCGCTCAGCCAGTTGTTCAATGCCCAGCTTCAGATTCTGCACGTCGTCGACATGCCGGTTTATCCCGCGCACTACGCCGTCAATCACGCGCTCGCCGAGCAGTTCAGCAGGGATTTCATCACGCTGTCACACGAAGAAATGGAACGCTGGCTGGCCGGCTTCGAGCAGAAGCCGCGCCGCCACCAAACGCACGTGCAGGTGGGCCGGCCCTATCACGAAATCGTCAAATTCGCCGAAGCGCAGGACATTGATTTGATCGTGATGGGCACGCGCGGTCTGAGCCGGCTGCAGGAGTTCTTCCTGGGCGGCAATACTGCCCGGGTGATCCGCCATGCGCCGTGCCCGGTGCTGGTGGTGAAGTTGAATGAGAGGGATTTCGTGCAATGACAGAGCACGGACTACGGCAATTGCAATTGGCGGCCGCGCTGCAGTCCGGCCGGCAGATTCATCGGCACTTTTTTGGAGGCATTCATGCAATACGGCACGGTCAAGAGATGGGACCCGACCAAGGGGTTCGGCTTCATCACCACCGATGAGGACGAGGATCTTTTCGTGCACGCTCATGATTTGGACGCCAGCGTGCCGGGCCGCCAGCTCAAACCCGGCCAGCGCGTGGGCTTCGACGTCCGGCGGGAGATGAAAGGCGATCGTGCCGTGCGCGTGCGAGTGATGAAGGGGTAGAGGTCGAAGGACGCTGACAGGAGGAATGAAGATGAGATTGTCGGTAAATACCTCCGTGCTTGCCTGGGCGCTGGCGCGTTCCGGCCGCGCTCGAGAGTTACACACCAGCTTTCCGCGCCTTTCCGATTGGTTAAGTGGTGAAGCCAGCCCGACTCTTCGCCAACTCGAGGACTTTGCAAGGGCATCTCGAATGCCATTTGGATATTTGCTGCTCGAAGCACCACCCGCCGACCCGCTTCCCATTGCTCTTTTCCGCACAAAAGAAGAAAAAGACACGCCTCCCGGCGTGGCCAGTCCGGAACTTATTGATACAGTGCATTGGATGTTGCGGCGTCAAGCCTGGTTTCGTGAGCAGCTTATCGAAGAGGGGTGGGAACCGCTGCGGTTTGTTCGCTCGGCATCGCTCACCGCTCCTCCTGAAGAGGTTGCACACCAAATGAAAGAGATTTTGGGATTGGGCCCGACGTGGGTTGACGATCATCGCAACTGGACGGGCGCACTGAAAGCTTTGATTGATAAGATTGATCAGGCCGGAATTCTAGTGGCTGTCAGTGGCATTGTGGGCAACAACACGCACCGCATTTTGAAAGTCGACGAGTTTCGCGGTTTCGTTCTGGCAGATGAATATGCTCCGCTCGTCTTTGTCAATGGTGCGGATGCCAAGGCTGCGCAAATGTTCACACTGGCACATGAACTTGCCCATGTCTGGTTCGGCCAAAGTGCTGCGTTCGACCTACGCAATCTGGAACCGGCACAGAATAGGATCGAACAGGCCTGCAACCGCGTCGCGGCAGAATTCCTCGTTCCTGCCTCGCTATTGCGCCGTTTCTGGCCCTCGGTCCGCAAGATGAGCAGCCGTTTCCAGGCTATTGCTCAACAATTCAGGGTTAGCGAGATCGTGGCCGCTCGTCGCGCTCTCGAGCTCAGTCTCATCACAAAAGAAGAGTTCTTGAAATTCTATCTTGCCCAAACCGAACGCGAACGCCGGTCACAACAGGGTAGCGGTGACTTCTATGCAACTCAGAATCTTCGTATCGGAAGGCGTTTTGGAGAGGCAGTCATACGTGCTGCCCGGGAAGGTCGTTTGCTTTATCGCGAGGCCTACCGGCTTGTCGGTCTTCACGGCCAAACTTTTGACCGCTATGCACAGGCGATTTTGGGGATGGTGGCATGAATGCAATGCCCACCTATGTTTTGGATGCCAATGTATTCATCCAGGCAGCGCGTCGGTATTACGCCTTCGATATTGCGCCGCGATTCTGGGAGGCGCTGGTGGAGTATGCTGAGCGAGGGCGCTTGATAAGCATTGATCGTGTCAAAGTCGAGTTAGATCGCGGCAAAGATGAACTAACACAATGGGCCAATGGTCGATTTCAACAGTGGTTTCGCCCCACCAATCGTGACGATGTGCTAATTGTCTACCGTCAAATCATGCAATGGTCGCAAAGCCAGCATCAATTTACCGCAGAGGCGAGAGCGGATTTTGCCGACGGTGATAATGCCGATGCCTGGCTTGTGGCTTTTGCCCACGCCGATGGCAAAATCATTGTCACCCATGAAGAGTATGATCAATATGTGCGCCGGAAGATCCCCATCCCCAATGCCTGCCAGCCATTCAAAGTCAGGTGCGTAGATACCTTTCAAATGCTTCGTGAGCTTTGTATCCGGCTGGGCTGATGCACTCCATCTCTACCCACAGAGCCATTGAGGAAAGACCAACGGGAGGCTTCAGTCATGCGCACTGCCCGGAGTTGGAGCAGCAGTTGGCCTTACACATTGAACCGAATGTTCAAAATGTCGCCATCCTTCACCACGTAATCCTTGCCCTCCAGCCGAAGCAGGCCTTTTTCCCGGCAGGCATGTTGGCTGCCCTGGGCGATCAAATCCTCATAGTGCACCGTTTCCGCGCGGATGAAGCCCTTCTCCAAGTCGGAATGAATCACACCGGCGGCCTGCTGTGCCCGCGTGCCGCGCCGGATCGTCCACGACCGGCACTCGTCCTCCCCCACCGTGAAAAATGAGATCAGGCCAAGCAGCTCGTAAGAAGTGCGGATGAGCTTGTGCAGCGCCGGCTCGGTGATGCCGAGATCGGCCATGAAAGTGGCCGCATCTTCGTCGCTCAGTTCTGAAATCTCTCGCTCGATTTCCGCGCTCAGCGAGGTCAGAGCACAATGCGGGGTCACGTGCGCCGCCAGGTTTTTTTCGATTTCGGCGGCTTGCGCAATTCTGTCCTCCGCGATGTTGATGACGTAAAGCAGCGGCTTGAGCGTGAGAAACTGATAACCGCGAATCATCTTCTCATCCTCCGCTGCCAGCTCCAGCTCGCGCAGCGGCTTTTCCTGCTCGAGTTGCTGGCGGAAGCGCTGCATCAACGCCAGCTCCCGGACCTGCAGCTCGTCCTTGATCTTGGCCAGGCCCTTTTCCAGGCGCTCGATGCGGGTTTCGACCACGGCGAGATCGCTGAGCAGGAATTCGCTGTTGATGAAATAGATATCCTGGCTGGGATCGATGCGGTTGAGCGGATGAGGCATGTTTTCATTCTCGAAGGCCCGCACCACCAGCATGATGGCGTCCACGTTTTTCAGATTCGCGAGAAACTGCGGAGACAGGGCCAGGGGCTTGTCGCCGCTGCTGTCCAGGCCCTGAACTTTGACATACTCGATGACGGCGTTGACTTTTTTCTTGGGATTGAACATCGCGGTCAGCCGGTCGAGACGGGCATCAGGCACTTTCACCATGCCGCGCTCCATCTCGGGCTTGTGAAAGGCGCCCTCGGTGCTCTTGTGCTTCAGCAGAGTGGAGAAGATCGTCGTCTTGCCGGCAAAAGGCAGGCCTACAATTCCAATTTGCATATGGCAATCCTGGTTGAGTTGCGGTTCATTCGTGCACCGGCAAGATAGCAAAGGGCACCCGCCAAAGTCAAGGCGCGTCAGAGATAGGCAGTGGTGAATCGGACGGGCCGTTCTGTGGCTTCCCGCACGCGAAACGGAATGCGGCCGAGCAGGCGGCCGCTTTGCGTGCGCACTTCGACGCGCCAGAGGCCGGGCTCGGCGTTGCGTTTGCGCGTATACCAGCGCCAGCCGCCGTCCCGGCCGCCGCGCGCTTCGTAGGAAATCTCGTCGCGCGTCACCCAGTCGCCGGCCGCGTTCTTCTTCTGCCAATGATGCACGATGCGCTGCTTCAAATCCGTGGGCGCGAACACCGCGGCGAAACAGTAAATCGTGTCGCCCGGCGCATAGGCAAAGTCGCGGTCATCCTTCTTGAACACCTGCCACCAGGCCGGCGCCGTGTACTTGACTTCATAGCGGTCCTCGACGCGCCGCACACTGCGGTAGATACCGCCATCCTTGAGTGCCAGCGGCACGGGCGGCATCCAGTTGAGAAAATAGAACAGAATCTGCGCGGCGAAGATCGCGGCGGGCGGCCACAGCAGCCGGCGCAGATCGTTTTTCATCTCGGCCAGCGATTTGCCGTAAATGGCGAGCCAAACGCCGGCGATCAGCGCCAGGCTCAACATCCCGCTCGCGAGAAACATCAGCGCGTTCATCACCCGCGTCACCACCGGCAGAAAGAAGGTGAGAAAGGCGAAGCAGCAGAAGAAGTAGATTGCGACCAACAGACGAATGTGGCGCAGGCGATGCGAGAAGAATTCGTTGATCAGCATGAGCGCCACCAGCAGGCCGATGAAGAGATAGGAGGTGAACACGCCCGCGCTCTTGAAGTAGAACACAACGTAGCTCGACAGCAGGCTGCCGAAGAGGAAATGCAGGCCGAAGATGATCCAATCCCGGCGCTGCTCCAGCCAGGCCGGGAAGCGGTACCCGCGCTCAAGCCGGCCCAGGATGATGAGCAGCACGCCGGCGCACAGGGTGTAGATCAGCAGGATGACATTATCCAGCCAGGCATCGATGCGCGTCAGCGTCAGGGAATCGTAGACGAAACCCGTGGCAAAAGCGGCGAGGGGAAGATATTTTTCGTAGCGGCGGTACGTGCTCTCGCCCTTTTGCTTGAGTTTCTGCGCCTGTTCCAGTTGTTGTTGATAAAACGTCTGCCATTTCGTGCGGTACGCCTCCAGGCGCTGCCGGCACCAGGTAATCTGACCTGCGAACATGTTCTCCCTCGGATTGGTGAGGCTTGATCGTGCGCCAGCGCCTGCCGCTGCCGGAAAAAGCGCTTGCGTCTCAGACAGGCTGGCCGTACATTGCCGCCGCCAATGTATCGAATTCACGCTTGCGGTTCAAGGGTGACCAATCAATTCGCAGGGACACGGCATGCCATCCTTTGATATTGTCAGTGAGGTGGATTTGCAGGAAGTCGATAACGCCCTGAACAACGCCAGGAAAGAGTTGGCGACCCGCTATGACTTCCGTAACTCCAACACGCGGCTCGAGCTCAACAAGAAGGAATTGACGATCGCGCTGCACACCGAAGACGAGATGAAGGCGCGGGCGGTGCGTGAGATTCTCTCCATTCACCTGGCGAAGCGCAAAATCGATCCGCGTGCTCTCGCGTTCGGCGACCCCGAGCCCGGCCAGGGCAAAACCATCAAGGTCGAAGTCAAGATCAAGAAGGGGCTGGACAAGGACACCGCGCGCGAAATCGTCAAGATCATCAAGGACAGCAAGCTCAAGGTGCAGGCGGCGATACAGGACGAGCAGGTGCGGGTGACCGGAAAGAAGATCGACGACTTGCAGGCGATCATCAAGCTGGTGCGCGAGAGCAACGTGGAAATCCCGGTGCAATTCGTCAACATGAAAAGCTGAAAGAGACGGGAACGTCCCCTCCTCTTCAATCACGGGAGAACTGCCATCGACACCCCTTCCACGGGCCGCGTGCGCACGGCCTATCTCACCCTGATGACGTTGCTCGCGCTGATCGGCGGGATGATCGGCGTGATGGTGATCAGCGTGGTCACGCTCGGGCAGGCACAGAACTTCATCACCACCACCTTCGGCAGTTGGATCGGGCGCTTCGTGCTCGCCTGCGCCGGCGTCAAGATCAAATTCCAGCATCTCGAAAATCCGGTGCGCCGCCCCGCCATCTTCATCGGCAACCACAGCTCAACGCTCGACATCTTCTTGATTCTCGCGCTGCGGCTGCCGCGCGTGCGCTTCGTGGCCAAGCACGAGTTTCTCTACAATCCCATGTTCGCCGTCATGGGCCTGCTCAGCGGCCAGATCTTCGTCAAGCGCCAGGATTCGGCACAGGCGGTGGCCACGCTCAATCGCGCCTATGCGCGCATCCGGCGGCAGCGCTACAGCCTGTTCGTCATGCCGGAAGGCACGCGCATCGAACACGGCGCCATCGGCGTCTTCAAAAAGGGCGCTTTTCGCATGGCGATGGATCTGCAGTATCCCATTGTTCCAATCTACTTCGGCGGCGCGCGCCGGCTGTGCCCGGGCAAATCGCTGCAGGTGCGGCCGGGCACGGTGTTGCTGCGTTTTCATCCCGCGGAAGAGACCAGCACCTGGACGGCCGACAATCTCGACGCCCAGGTCGCGCGCATCCGCGAAAACTACGTGCGTTGGGATCAGGAGTTCATGGCGAATTACGAGACGATGATCGCTGCTTGAGGTGCGTCCGCGCTGCGGATCACCCGCCGGGCTTGCCCGGTACACCCGCTGTTGCCGCAAACAGAAGAAGAGGTTCCGCCAAGACGGCTCGCCTGCCATTCCGGACTGGACCAAGGAAGAAGAAAAATGAAACGAGTTGCCTGGGCAATCTGCCTGAGTTTCTCCCTGCTGGCGTGCACCAGTGAACCGGCGAAGCGGTCGGGTTCGCAAGCGGCGCTGCCGGCCCTGCCGCCCGGCGATCCCCGGCGCGATGAGATCCTGCAAGAGATCAGGAATTACTACAGCGATTTCAGCGCGCGCAATTGGACCGCCTTTGCCGAACACTTCTGGCCCGGCGCCACGTTGACCACCATTTGGCAGCCGCCGCAGGAAACGCAACCGCGCGTGGTGGTGACTTCACTGCCGGAGTTCCTCGCGCAGACGGCCCAGGGCCCGGACAGCAAATCGATTTTCGCCGAGCGCATGCTCGACGCTGAAGTGCACGCCTTTCAGGACCTGGCCCAGGTCTGGGCGCGTTACCAAGCGCGCTTCGGCGAGCCCGGCACCGTCGAGACGTGGACCGGCATCGATGCCTTCACCCTGATGCACCATCAGGGCCGCTGGAAAATCGTGTCACTCGCCTTTGCCAGAGACTGACCATGAAACGTTACGCCGAAGTACTGCGCAACTACCTGGGCCGGCGCGGAGAGTTGCGGCCGGTCTACGGGGGCTTCCACTTTGCGGTGAGCAAATCTGCGGCCGGCAGCGCGCAACTCGTCGAAATCGGCGCGGACTATGCCGAGTTCGCGGTGGCGCCCGGCTACCTGCTCGTGCCGCTCTCTTTGCTGGTGCTCGAAATGGAATCAGTGCCGCAGCCCGCTGCCGGAAAGACGTGAGATCTGGTAACTGCAAAACGAGGAGTATTTCTCAAGATGATAAGTGTGCAGCCGCCGAGCGGCACCCGCGACTTTCTCGCCGATGAATTGCGCAAGCGCCGCCAGGTGATTCGCGTCATTCAGGAAGTGTACGAGTCATTCGGCTTCGAGCCGCTGGAGACGCCGGCGTTCGAGAATCTCAGCACGCTGCTAGGGAAATATGGCGAAGAAGGCGACCAGCTTTTGTTTCGCATTCTTCGCCGCGGGGAGAAATTGCAGGAGGTGCTGGCAGCCGGCGCGGGCGCGCAAAACGAACTCAGCGATCTGGCGTTACGCTACGATCTCACTGTTCCATTGGCGCGGGTGATGGCGCGCTATCGCAGCCAATTGCCCAAATTCTACAAGCGCTATCAAATTCAGCCGGTGTGGCGTGCTGACCGTCCCGCCAAGGGCCGCTTTCGCGAGTTCATGCAGTGCGACCTCGATGTATGCGGCAGTTCGTCACTGGTGGTCGAAGCCGAAGTGTTGGCGGCTGCGTGCACCGTGCTGGATCGCCTGCAGTTCAGCACCTACAGCATCAGCCTCAACCATCGCGAAGTCTTGCGCGGGTTAATCGAGGCGGCGGGCGCGCCGGCTGAGCTGGAAGCCACCGCACTGGTGGCGGTCGACAAGCTCGACAAGCTCGGCACTGCTGGTGTGCGCGCGGAGCTGGTGCAACGCGGGCTGGCCGTGCCGGCGGCAGAAAGACTCCTGCGGCTGTTGGAGCAGGTGCAGAATCTCCCGGACAACGAACAGCGGCTGGCGCGCCTCGGGGAAGAGCTGCACCGGCCCGCGGCCGTTGCCGGCCTCGAGGCGTTGCGCACGATTCTGGTACTGAGCCGGGACACGGCTGCCGGGCCGCGATTGATGATCAACCCCAGCCTGGCGCGCGGCCTGTCTTACTACACCGGCGCGATTTTCGAAGTGATTGTGCCGGGCGCGGCCGGCTCATTGGGCGGCGGTGGCCGCTATGACGGCCTGGTCGGCATGTTTGCCGGGCAAGTGATTCCCGCCTGCGGCTTTTCGCTTGGGCTGGAGCGCGTGGTGTTGGTGCTGGACGAACAGGGCCGGTTTGATGCGGCGGCGGGTGCAATTCAAGTTATGCTCATGAATTTTGCCGAAACCCAGGCCGAAGTTTTGGCGCTCGCCAACCGGTTGCGCGGCCTGGGCGTGTCTTGCGATGTCTATCCCGAGGCCGCCGGTTTGAAACAGCAATTCAACTATGCCGCCGGCCGCAACGTGCAGTATGTCGGGTTCTACGGCGAGCGCGAGCAGGAAAGCAACCAACTTCGCCTGAAGCGCCAGACTGATGGCGCGGAGTTGAGCCTGGCTCTAAATGATTTGGAGAATGAGTGGAAAAAGCTGACTAGGCTGTAGCGGCCGCGCCAAAAACAGCTTGACTTTGGCCGGCGGATTCTTTATTGTACTGCCGCTTTTTGGGGCTGTAGCTCAGTTTGGGAGAGCGCTTGAATGGCATTCAAGAGGTCGCCGGTTCGATCCCGGTCAGCTCCACGTCAACTTGCAAAGGCGCTTCGCGGTAGCGCCTTTTTCATTTTCCCGCGGCCAATGATGAAAACCAACTGCCGCGGCGCCGCCACCGCCGACTTTCTGCTTGATTATCGCTCTGATTCTTTTTAATATTGCGCCGTCTGTGCCAGCAACTTGTGACCGGCGCTCATGTGTCGTTGAGGAAAGCAGCCCATGTCGATGCTCAAGGAATCAATCGAAATCAAGCGGCCGCTTGCCGAGGTGTGGCCCTATCTCGACATCGCGCACTGGCCGAAGGTCTCACCGATCTTTCAAGAAGTCGAACCGCTCGATGACACGATGAAAACGGGCGCGCGCTACCTCGTCACTGCCGGCCCGGGTGAGGCCAAGGTCAAGTACAATCTCGAAGTCGTTGCCTGCGATCAAAGCCTCGGCCGCCTGGTTTACAAGCGCACCGGCGGGCCGCTGCCCGGCACCAGCGAATGGTCACTCGCCACCACGCCCTCCGGCACCCGCGTCGTCTACACCAACTACTACCAGCACGACTTGAATTCCACCGTGCTCAGCTCCATCATGCGCGCGATGGAACGCTTTCTGAATGACTTGCGCAACGCGGTGGAAAACTCAGATAAGAAGCCGCAATAAAACGGCAGGTCCACTGCCGTCTTCTGTTTTCACCCGCCACGGCTGTTGCTCCGCCCGGATTCTGCTTGCCCGCCCCCGCCGATCGTCGCATCCCGGCAGCCACCCCGGTCACCTGAAATAATCTCCACCTTCGTTGAACAAAACATCCACCACGCTGAGATTGGCGATGAATTCGCCATAGAGTTGATGATAGCTCATCTCCCGCCGCGGCACATAATGCAACTCGAGGCCGGCATGGGCAAAGGCTGCTTCCGGCAGATTGGGCGCCGCTGCTGCGGTGAGGTAAGCCGTGCCGCCCAGTTGTTTGATTGCCGAAATCAGCCAGGGCTGCTCTGTTGCCGCGAGCGCGAGTTCTGAACTGAGGTAAACCGGTTTCGTGATTTTCAGACAAGCACAGATCGTCTCGTACAGCGCCAGATTGAGATCGAGCAGCCGGGTCCAGTCGCGGCGATAGATCGCCGCGAAACGATCGGCGAATTGCAGGAAATAGGGCGCGAGATTGTAATTCGTCTGCAGGCTGCGCCAGTGGCGCCGCGCCCAGGCCTCGTTGCGATTGATCTCGACCTCGCGAATCGCCTGGCGGCCCCGGGCTTTGGTGAGCACCGGCACGGTCAGCCAGCGCGCCCCCTCCGGCGTCTTGATGCGGCCGCGATTGATCACGCCATGTTTGGAATACTGCAGATGGTCGGCGAACAGCAGCGCCTCCGCGCGTGCCAGCTTGCAAAAAAGATCAGCGCCCGGCAAATAGGCGGGAAGATGTGCGGCAATGATTTTCATTCGGGTGGCTTCGAAGTGATCGCACTGCGGTAATCCAGCCCTCATCGAAACACAAAAGCCATCCGGCAGTTGCCGGATGGCTCGAGGTGTTGCGCCCGGCCTCAGCGCTGGGCGCCAAACAAAAACGACAGACCGGCGAGGTCAGGAGGCTTTGGGCGCCAGACGGCCGCCGAGCACCCGTCCCACCATCGCCACCACCGTCGCGATGATCGTGTTGACGATTAGACCGGAGACGCGCAGTCCCGTTGCCTTCGCCAGCGTCACCGCCTGATCCGGCGGCACGTTCAACGCATCCCAATGGCGAAAGTAGGAAGTTTCAAAACTGCCAACATAGCTGACGAGGGTCAGTACCAGAACCCAAAGCTGCGCGTACACGCCGATGCTGGCGCCGGTGAGCGCGGTGCCCAGCCAGTTGAAGCCGGCGCGCTGCGACAGCGCGCCGAAGTAGAAACTGCTGATGACGGTCGCGCCCACCACGGAAAACATGGCGTTGCCGCGCGGCGCATAGGGCACCCCGGCGAGGCCGAGAATGAAGCGCGAAATCGCGTAAATGCCGATGAGTACGTACGCCAGCCGCACGAAGCGAATGGATTGAGCCAGCATGAATTCCTCCTCTCCTGATTGATGTGAAAAATACCTGGCGCGTGTGCGCCGTTGACTGCGACTTGCGACCCGACCGCCGAACCTTGTTCGGTGGCCGCGGTCATGATCGCCCGGCAAACCGGCCGGTTGGCATTACTGCATCACGGTCAGCTTTTGAATGGCGCGCAGGCCCGCCGAACGCAATTCCACGAAGTAAAGGCCGGCCGCGACCCGCTCGCCGTTCGCCCGGCGGCCGTCCCAGCGGGCTTCGTAGTAGCCGGCAGCCTGGTTTTCATTCACCAGGCGCCGCACCTCATGGCCGAGCAGATCGAAAATGCGCAGCGCCACCGGCTGCGGCGTCGCATGCGGCAGCTCATAACGAATCACGGTAAAACCCTGGCTGGTGAGCAGCGGGTTGGGGTAATTCTGCGCCAGCAGAAAACGCTGGGGAACGTTCACATTCACACTGATTTCCGGCGAATACTCAAACGCGCCGTTGAAATCGACCTGGCGCAGGCGGTAGGTGTACTCCCCGGGCTGCAAATCGCGATCAACAAAATTGTAGTACCGTGTTTGCGTGGTGGTGCCGTGGCCGGGCACGAAGCCGATGGTCTGCCACGCCCGTGCGGCCTGCCGGCGTTCCACTTGAAAGCCGAGGTTGTTGGTCTCGCTGGCAGTGCTCCACTGCAGCTCGGTTTGATTGCGCTCGACCTGCGCGTGAAAGGCGACCAATTCGACCGGCACGGCATCGATGGTGGCAATATTCGAGTAGGGCGAGACATTGCCGAAGGCATCGCGCGAGCGCAGCACGAAAAAGTAACGCGCTCCCGTGGTGAGGTTTTCGATGATCACTGATTCGGTGGTGCCAGGCACGCCAGACGCAGGCAAATTACCGGTTCTGCTGGCCGTGTTTTCAAACCAGGCATTGACGTCAGCACCCACCGCTGTGGTCGAGTAACCCAGCTCATAGCTGGCCACGGTTGAGCCGACATCTGCCGGCGCGGTCCACGACAGGGCCACGCTCGTGGCGGTGGAGTTGGAGACACGCAAATCCGCCACCGCCGCCGGCGCGATGCCGTCGTAGGTTTGCAGATTCAGAATCTGGCTCACCGGCGCTTCGGCATTGGCATTGAGCGCCACGGCCTGCGCGCGCGTCAAATTCGGGCCGAGAATGTAGGAGATGAAGCCGAGTTGAAAGGTCGCCACAATGGGATTGTTGTTGATGCCCTGGATGATGAAGCCGGTGTCGCCATAGGAACGGCCGTCGCCGGTGTCGCTGGTGCCGTCGCCGGTGCCGCTCATCGCATCCCAGAAGTAATATTTTTGCGTGGTGTTCGGGATGTTGTCGATCCCGAAGATGCCGACGAAGCTGCCGTGCTGATTGGAGCTGGCGCTGAACCAATTGCGCTTGGGCAGGATGTCGATGACGCCCTCGGCCTCGCTGATGCCGCCGGAGGCGCCGGTAATGGTGCGTGGCGTGGTGGTATTCTTGTTGTACCAGGTTTGATTGGCCATGTTCGAGTTGAAGTCAAAGGTCGCGCGCAGCAGCCGCGCGCCCAGGGCCGAAGGCAGAGGAATCTGTCCGGACAGTTGCTGGGAAAAGGGATAGAAAAAGAGCGCGATGGCAACGGTGTCGACGTTGACGTTGAGCACGGAAACCGAAACGTTGATCCGCTCTTGCACTTCGCGAATGACGCGAATCTTGCCCGCAACGGTTCGCAGGCTGTTGTCCAGCGCGATCAGGTTGTCCTGCTCATTCGCCGTCACCGTCTGATTGCCGATAATCGGAACCGAGACGACGGCGCGAATGCGCAATTTCAAGCGGTCGAAAAAGTCGATGCCGGAACCGCCGAATGAGGCCGGCACCGCGAGAAAATCCGGCACACCGTTGTTGGCATGTCCTTGAATGTAACTCACGCCGCGCACCGTATCGGCGGCCACCCGGCCTGCCGGACTGGGGGAATACCGCATGTAGGAAGCCACCGCGGGGTCGGGCGCCAGCGTGCTGGAACGATGCAAGTACACATACGCCTCGCGGGAAGTTTGCGGATCGAGCAGCCGGATTTCATAGCGCGGGAAGCTGCGCGCCGAGGGGTCGCTAATCCAATTCCAGAAGGCGGCCTGCTCGCCGGCGTCACGCGCCATGAAAAGAAGCTGGTCATTGTCGTCCAGGCGGCCGTCTTTCGGCGCAAAGTAGCTGTTGGGCAGGGAATCGCCCTGCACCACTTCCAGCCCGCGCTCATCAATTTGAAAGGGAATCTGTTGCCACACGCCGCCGCGATAAGCATACATGAAAAGTTGATTGACCGGCGCAATGTCACCGGAGAAATCCGGAAAACTGAAGGCTGCCATTTGCACGGGCTCATACTGCCGATCTTGCGTCAAGGTCTGTGCCGGCGCAGGCGGCGCGAGCAGCGCGGCCATCAGCAGGGCGCAACCGGTGAGGCCCCAATGAACGCGATCGTAACGAAGTTGCCGCATGTACGCCTCCGTGAGGAAGAGGTGAATCACTGGTTTGTTGGCGTCGCTTCGCTGTCCTCAAAACTCTTGCTGAAAGAGCCCTGGTCCGCGGGGTTCTTGGTTGCAGAAAACATGCGCGCGTGTCCGGCATGCGTTGCGGGAGCGGCGGCTGCGCGTTCGTCACGCCAGCCAGCAGAAGCGGCACTCGCTGCCGGCCGCCGCCGGGCGGAATTCGAACGTGAAGCGATCGGCGGTGCGCGGCGTCCACACGCAGGACCAGTTCGGGCACTGGCCGGCGGTGCAAATGCGCCTGCCGCGATGCGTGACCACCACGCCGAAACAGAGCAGATCGCCGCGGCGGTCGTGAATGTCATCCGTGAGTTGTTCCAAGCCCTTGCCGAATTGCCAGCGCAGCACCGGAAACTGCAACTCGCGGCCGCGCTCGGCGAACAAGCCGGCGACCAACACGCCCGCGAGTGCCTGCAGCACCTCCGGCGTCACTTCACGGTCAACGTATTTCGCCGACGCAAGCACACCGGCGCGCAATTCGCCGCCCTCCGGCAGCACGAGGTCCGGATGAAAACGCAACTGCTCGAGTACGCACAAGTCTTCATCGTACAGCAACTGGCCGTAGAACTCCTGCGCCAGCACCGCGACCGGCTGCGGCGGCTGGAATTCCTGCAGCGGCATTTCAATCACCTCGACGCGGCGGCTGATCGCGGCCGGCAGTCGCTCGAGCCGCTGCCGCGCGAGTTTGGCCAGCAGCGGATTCTGCTCGACGGCATACACGTGCCGCGCGCCCAAACGCGCCATCTCCACGGCAAACACCGCGAGGCCGCAGCCGCCTTCCACGCAAACTTGACCCTGGATCCGTTTCTGGTGCCGGCGCAACAGGGCGCGATAGACGCTGGTGCGGCGGGTATCCTCATAAATCGAAATGAAGGCGAGCAGATCGTCAACGGCACGGAAGCGCCGCGGCGAAAGATGGTTGAGAATGTCCATGCCGAAAATCCATGGTAGCTGCCCGGCGTCAGCGCGCGTGCGGGAGTTGCCTGGTTTGATGAAAAAGGCGCGCAGCCTTGCGCGCGGTGGTCATGCGATGCGTGTCCGTTCGCGATCCTTCGTGGTGAGACGTCCGGCGGCAGCTTCACAAGCCAAAATTGGCGAAATAATACACTCAAGGAATTTGAAACGCAAGGCATTTGTGGCGCCCCGCCTGCGACTGCGTCCGTGTCGTTTCCGCTCTTGCCTTCGCTGCGATTTCTGTTTACCTTGGCCTGCCTTTGGGCCGGCTTGTCCGGTTTCCGATTTCTCATGAAGGTGAAATCACCCACAGCGCGGAATTCCCTTATGCCGATCCCCTCTCCCTTCTACTCGCGCATGGCGCCGCTCTGTCAGAGCCTGGACTGGCGCAATTGGGCGGGCTATGCCGCGGTGAGCGTCTACGAATTTTCACACGAACGTGAGTACTATGCCATTCGCAACGCCGCCGCTTTGATCGATGTTTCGCCGCTGTTCAAATATGAAATCCGCGGACCGGAAGCACGGCGGCTGGTGGATCGTGTCATCACGCGCGAGGCGCAAGCCTGCCGCGCTGGCCAGGTGCTGTACACGCCCTGGTGCGATGAACAGGGCAAGATGATCGACGACGGCACCGTGGCGTGTCTCGCCGAGGATCATTTTCGCATCACCTCCGCGGATCCCAATCTGCGCTGGTTCCAGGACTGCGGTTACGGCCTGCAGGCCCAAGTCGAAGACGTCAGCGCAGCGCTGGCGGCACTCTCACTGCAAGGGCCCAAGTCGCGCGAGATTCTGCAGCAAACCGTCACCGGCGTGGACTTCACCGCGCTGAAGTATTTTCGCCTGGCACACGGCCGGCTCGCCGGCAGGCCGCTCACCGTCACTCGCACCGGCTACACCGGCGATCTCGGCTATGAGCTGTGGTTTGATCCCATCCATGCAGAAACGATGTGGGACGCGCTGATGGACAAAGGGAAAGATTATGGCCTGCTGCCGGCCGGCATGGTCGCGATGGACATCGCGCGGGTGGAGGCGGCCCTGCTGCTCGGCGACGTGGATTACATCTCCAGCCACAAGGCGCTCACGGAAGCACGCAAATCTTCACCGCTGGAAGTGGGGTTGGAATGGGCGGTGAAATTCGACAAGGGCGACTTCATCGGCCGCCCGGCTTTGTGGGCTGAAAAAACGCGCGGCCCGAAATGGCGCTTCGCCGGACTCGAGGTCGATTGGCAGGAATTGGAAGCCCTCTATGCCGCGGCTGACCTGCCGCCCCAAGTGGCCGGCCGCGCCTCGCGCCTGGCCGTGCCGATCTATCGTGACGGCCGCCAAATCGGCCAGGCGACCAGCAGCACGTTTTCGCCGATTCTGAAGAAGTTCATCGCCCTCGGCACGGTCGAGAGCCAATATGCCGCGCTCGGCACCAGGGTCGAAATGGAAATCACGGTGGAGTTCGCGCGCGAGCAAGCCGGCGCCACAGTCGTGAAGACGCCGTTCTTTGATCCGCCTCGCAAGCGGCTGTGAGACGGCCGCTATGTCCAGCCTTGACACGACGAATATCTTTTATTTTCTTCACATTAGGAGGCCACGGCCCGGGAATTGTATCCCTACTGACCGCAGATCGAATTCAAATCAGCATTCATTTTTCGAAAGAGGTGAAACATGCGGAAGTACGGGTTGCTCCTGGCGGGCTGTTGGTGCGGGTTGATGATCGGATGCGGCGAAGAGAGCACGGCGCCGGAGCCGCAGCAGGCCACGCTGCGCCTTTGGCTGACCGACAAGCCGGCCGCGTTCGACGCCGTCAATATCACCTTCACGGAAGTCAGTGCTCACCGCAACAATCAATGGGTGGTGCTGAGCGGCCAGACGCAAACCGTCAATCTGCTGGACTGGAACAACGGCAAGACCCTCTTGCTCGGCCAGGCCGAGGTCGAAGCCGGCGCATACACACAAATCCGTTTGCAGATTGCGGCAGCGGAAGTGGTCTGGCAGGGGCAGAGCTTCAGTCTCGATGTGCCGAGCGGCGCGCAAAGCGGCTTGAAGCTGCTCGCCAACTTCGAAGTCGCCGCGGGGTCGACTTACGATCTCGTCCTTGATTTCGACGCGCAGCGTTCGATCGTGATCACCGGACCGCGCCAACAACCCAACGGCTTCAAGCTCAAACCCGTCATTCGTGCGGCGGCGCTGGCACTCACCGGCTCGATTTCCGGAACCGTCGTGAACCGCGAGGCCTTGCCGATGGCCTATGCCATTGCCGGCGGCGATACGGTGACCGCGAGCGTGATCGAGTCCGGCACCGGTTTCTTCCGGCTGGCATTTCTGCCGCCCGGCGGCTACACCGTCAGCATTGCGGATACGCTGGGCCGCAGCTTCCTCCAGGAGCAAGTGCCGGTCACGGCCGGCAAAGACTTCGGCCTGGGCACTGTAACCTTGCAGTAATTCTGCCCGCCCCCAAAAATCGAAAGCCGGCAGCATGGTTTATGCAGCCGGCTTTTCTGCTTCATCCGCTAGCCGCGAGACGAGGTGCGTCGCGGCTGGCTCACCAGTTTCACCCTCTCGCTTTGTTACTCCTCTGTCGCAGGGCTCACGCCGGCCAGGCGCAAAGCAATGGCGGCCGTGCGCTGACTGGCGCCGGGCGTGCCCAACCGCTCGCGCACCTGCAACAAGGCTTGGCAAATCGCTTCCCGCTCCGGCGTGGGCTGCAAATAGGGTGACAGCGCCTCCGCCACGTGTTGCGGTTGAAACGCCTCCTGCACGAATTCCGGCGCGATTTTGCGATTCGCCACGACATTCACCAAACCGATATGCGGCAGCTTGACAAGACGCTTGCCAATGGCATAAGACAGCCGCGAAACGCGATAGACGATCGCGAGCGGCGTGCCGAAGCAGGCGGTCTCCAGCGTGGCCGTGCCCGAACACACCAGGCAGGCAGTGCTGTCGCGCATCAACTCGTAAGTGGCATCACTGAGCAAGCGCACTTCGCCATTGGGGATCATTTCTTGATAGAGGCGCACCGGCAAAGTCGGCGCCTGTCCCACGGCGATTTGCAGACCGGGGTGGCGTTGACGCAATTGCTGGGCGGTGGTGATCATATCCGGCAGCAGACGCATGATCTCATGATGCCGGCTGCCGGGTAAAAGTCCGAGCAACGGTTTGCCTTCAACGAATCCGTGCGCCGCAAAGAATTCCCGGCGGGAGAGGCGGGGCGACAAACCTTCCAGCAGCGGATGTCCGACGAAATGCGTGCGCACGCCGGCATCGGCAAACAACGGTTCTTCGAAGGGAAACACCACCGCCAGCTCATCCACCAATTTCGCCATTTTGGGGATGCGGTTCTTGCCCCACGCCCACACTTGCGGCGCGATGTAGTAGAGAATCTTGCAGCCGTGCCGCTGCAGCCGCCGCGCCAGCCGCAGATTGAAGCCGGGATAGTCGATCAAAATGACAACCGCGGGCCGGCGGCGTTCGACTTCGGCCAGCAGCGTCGCCATGACTTTGCGCAGGAACGGCAGATGGCGAATGACTTCCGAGAAGCCGACCACCGCCATATCGCGAATGTGAAAAAGCAATTCCATGCCGGCGCCGGCCATGCCATCACCGCCGATGCCAAAGATGCGGCAGGTGGGCGCCGCAGCCTTGAGCGCCTGCACCAGACGGGCGCCGTGCAAATCGCCGCTGGCTTCGCCGGCCACAATGAGAATGTCGGGAGAGGTGGGCATGGGTCAAGATTTTGTTTTGTGCTTCGCCGCGGCGGAGCGCTTTGTCTGTGCCAGAGAATTCGGCTTGACGGTATGCGCCAGCGGGGCTATTTGCCTGTGCAATAGAATTCGACCTAACGTTGTAATGCCAAAAGCGTATCCCCAGACTCATGCGCTGCTACCCGGCAAGAAATTTCCGCGCCGGTTGCGTTTCCAACGCCTGGCCGAGCCGGCTGCCTGCGCGGTTTCACACGGCTCTAAAATCTCCAGATCAGAAAGATCGCCAAGCTGACCGCGGTAAAACTCATAAGCGTGTTGCGCTCGATCTTGAGTGCGCGGCGGAGTGGCATCACGTCGACCGGTTGCTTATTGAAGGGCGTCAAGCGTGGCAGAAAGCGCGGCACGTTGTTGAAATAGTCGGTGTAGACCTGGCCAAAGCGCTGCTGCAAGTGTTCCTCTTCCAATGCGATGATCATGCGGTATTGCCAGGCAAAGGCCGCCACGAACACCAGCAGCATCCACGGCATCCAGGCATTGGCCATCAAGCACAGACCCAGGCTCAGAATGAAATTGCCGAGATAAAGCGGATTGCGGACGTAGGCAAACGGTCCGTGCGTGATCAACACCGCGCCCGCGCCCACCTGCCCGGTGGTGCGGGTGGCGCCGCCGGCGTGCCGCACGCCCCACAGCCGCAGGCTTTCCCCGGCCAGGGCAACCAGAAAACCGGTGATCAAGCTGACGGGCGTGGGCTTTGCCAGCAGCAGAATTGCGATCAGCAACGGAATCGGGGTGTAACTCCGATACTTGAACAACGACGCGCGCAGATCCATGTTCATCTCGATTCAGGTGGAACGGCATTCGCCCGCAAGCTTTGCCAACTGAGCTTGAGGCCGGCAACATACAAGACTCCGATTACCAGCGCAACGCCGGAAAAGATCACGTAGCGCAGCGGAAACGCCGGCGGCGAGAAAACCTTGAACGCCAACTCGGAAAAGACGCTGAGGCCGCGCAGGCTGTAAATGGCGGCAATGATGACCAGCACGGGCAGCAAGCCGGGCAGCCGCCGCAGCCAGCCGGCGCCGGAGAAGGCATACAATCCCGCGACGGCAAACAGCAGCGCGATGCCGAGCGTCAGCACCGCAGGCAGTAGCGAGCCGGCGGCAGCGCGGCGCGCCAGCTCTTCACCGGCGCCGAAAAAACGATAGCCGGGCGCGCCGGCAATGACAATGGCAACATGCAGCAATGCCACCAACACACTCATGATGCCGGCCAGCGTGAGCATATTCTTGCCGGTGAAGACCATGATTTCTCCCTTCTCACAAGATCTGCTTCGCAAAATTCAAATCCTCCGGCGGGCAACGGGCGCAGATGGCACGCGCCGGCGCCGGCCGGGGATTCATCTTCAGTTTGCGACGGCGCAATATAACAAGCGGCCGCCGCGAAAGCCAAGTGTTTTTGCGAGGGAAACCTGCCAGCGCCGCCCGCGATTGCCGTGCCTTGCCGGTATCCTCTGCTGCTGGAAGCAGGCGGCCGGCACCAAGTTCGAGCTGGAGACACTTCGGCTGAGGCGGCGCGGCCGCGAGGCTCTTGTCTCCGCGATTGGCCGCCAGCGCCAGGCTCCTCTCCCGTGAGAAGCCTGGCCGCGCTCATGGATTCTTCCGTTACTTTGCAAGGATGGCTGCATGTTCATGGATCTGAAACTCGTGAAACCGGCGGCGCTGTGGCTGCTTTGGCTGCCGCTGCTCGCCGTCGCACAAACAACCAGTGATAGTGCGGACTTCCCCCGCACCTCTCTGCGTGTAATGGCCGGCCGGCCTTCACCGATGGAGAGCCAGGCCCAGGCGGTGTTGCTCAGCAATGCCGACGACACGTTTCTCCCGGCCGCACAGAGATGGCGCACCCGGGGCGTGCAAGTGTTCTTCAGTCTCGGTGTCAATCGCGGACCATATCAAGACTATGTGCTGGGCATGTGGGACGGCACGCCTCATCCGGGGGAATACCAGCTAGCTGCGCCGGAGAGCCACAGCAGCAGCAACACCGTGTTGTTTCCCACGCCCTCCTTCATCAGCTATCTCAACGCCAAAATCACGCACGCGCTAGATTGCGGCGCCGAAGCGATCATTCTCGAAGATCCTGCCTTTCTTTCAGGCGCGGATTCGAGCGCAGCGTTCAAGCGTGCCTGGCAGGAAGCCACCGGCAGCGACTGGCAGCCTCCGGCGCAGTCGGCCAAGCTGCGCTATGCCGTGGGCAAGCAGCAACAACATCTCTATTGGGAGGCGTTGGTCAGACTTTTTGCTCACGCCAAACAACGCGCGCAAGAGAGCAATCGCGAAGTTGCCTGCTATCTCGCCACGCCCAGCCTGCTGGCCAACAGCCGGCGCGGAGCCATCGGTCCGGCCACGCGCGGTCTGCACATTCCTGACTGCGACGGCCTGTTGGGAATGGTGGGACCTGAAGCGCTGACCGCGCCCAGCCGCTACGCCGGTGTCGTGGCCGCGCGACCGTTCGAGAATGCCCTGCTGGAATACGGTCTGTTTGCCAATCAAGTGCGCGGCCATAACAAACAACTGTGGTTGCAAATCAATCCGTTTGAGGCGAAGGAACCGATTTCGGCAGCGGAGGCCGAAAGCCGGCTGCGCGCGCAGGTCACGGCGGCCTTGTTTTACCCGGAGCATTGGCGTTTCGAGCTGCCCAACTGCGCGGAAGCCTGCGACCGTGTGCCCGCAGATGGTGCCAATCGTTTTCAGCAAATGCTGCTGACCATCGCGCACGTACTCAGCGACATGCGGCAACCGGCAACGCCGCCGGAGGCCGCCGAGCGCGGGGTCGGCATTCTGTTGAGCGAGGCCATGCTGCTGCAGCGCGCCGCGCCCGCGTCGAGTGATTCGCTGCTGTCGTTCTTCGACGGCCTGGCCCTGCCGCTGCTGAAGCACGGCGTTTTCGTTGCGCCGCTGGTCATGGAGAACCTGCATCTGCCCCAGTATCTGAACGGCTACAAAGTGATTTTCCTGAGTTATTCTTTCATGAAGCCGCAGGATCATGAATGGCATGAGCGCCTGACCAATTGGGTGCGCGCCGGCGGAACACTGGTTTTCATTGATGACGGCAGCGACCCGTACAATCGCGCCGCGGAGTGGTGGCGCCGCGGTATGTTTGACTACGTCCTGCCGGCGGAGCATTTGTTCGAGACGCTCAAGCTCGGTTACTGGCCCAAGCCCGGGCGCAATCCCGTAGGCATGGGTTCGTTCATCTATTTGACCGAAGATCCGGCAAGCTATGCGCACCGCACAGCGGCGGCCGATCACTTGCTGGAATTGGCGGGCGCCGCGCTGCCGGCCGGCCGGAAGATCACACCACAAAACTATCTGCGCTTGCGCCGCGGGCCATATCTCATCGCCGCCACTTTTGCCGAAACCGCGGACACCAGCGCCCAAATGCTCGCCGGTGATTTCATCGATTTGTTTGACCCGCAGCTTCCGCACCGCAGCCGGATCAGTGTTGCGCCCGGTGAGCAAGCGCTGTTGCTCGATCTCGCCAAAATCGACAGCTCGGCCGCCCGGGTTTTGGCAGCCTCCGCCGGCGTCACGCAGGATCGGAAGCAGGAAGGCGAGTATTCCTTCGTCGTGAAGGGGCCGGTGGGCTTGCCTGCGCGCGTGCTCGTGTTTGCGCCGGCGCGCCAGGTGCAGGCGATGGCAAGCCACGCCGGCACACCGGTGAAATTTGAAATCCAGCATGATGGCATGCTGCATTGGCTGGCATTCGAGAATCAGGCGCAGGGTGTGATGGTGCGGTTGAATTGGAAGGCGGAGGAACCGGGCGGGAAGGCGGAGGCAAATTAGTGGTCGGTTACTTTGAAGAGGGCGTCCTGCAAAAAAATTGCTTGCCCCATCCTTTGGCTGACTCGCAACACGTTCGAGACCAAGTTGATTGCGAGCGCGGCCAAAGCCGGCGCCGGCGCTCAGGGTCAGAATGAAATTCTGGAAATTTTGATGGCAAAACCACTGGGGCAAGACGATTGAATGGTTTTGCCTGAAATTTTTCTCAGTGCCGCCCGCAGCGTTTCAGTTTCCACTGGTTTGAAAACTGGCGCAGGATGCCTGCAACAAAAAATCCCACAGAAGAGGCTGTTGTTCTTCTGTGGGATTTCCGTTTGGACGAAAGCTGTACCGAACGCGGCGCGCGGCGTCGCGGCTTTCAAGCGGGATGACGGCCGCTCAGAATCGGCCGCTCGAGTGCAGGCATTGGCAAAGGAACCGTCGCACAACCGCGATCGCGCTCAAACTTTATAGAACACGATGGGGCAAACCACGGTCATCGCGCCGCTGGCAATGGTCTCATATTTCCAGCGCTTGATGGCATCGATGATCTCATTCTGGAATTCCGAGATGGCGATTTCCGAGCTGAGCACGACGGCTTTCGCGACCGTGCCATCGGCGTTGATGGTGATCTCGACCTGCACCTTGCCGCCCATGTCGGGATTGAGCTTGAGATACTTGTTGTAGATGTATTGCAGCCGCCCCATGTTCTTCATCAGCACGGCGCGCAGCGATTCTTCGCTGCGTGCGCCCATGGCTTCCTGCGAACCGCCGGTCTTGCTCATGGTTTCGACGCGCACCCGCGCCGCCTTCTCCAGATTCACTTTCTTCTGTGAACCGACGTCGCCGGCAAGGATCTCATCGATCTTGGCGCCGCCACCGCCCTCGCCCTCTCCGATCAAGCTGGCGGCGAGAATATCGTTCGGGTCTGCGGCCTGGCCTTCGCCTGCTTTGCCGCGGCCGCCGGCGGTCAACTTGGTATTGGTGACCACGCTGGTCAAACTGGTGGCCAGGTCATCATCCAGCAATTGCCGCAAGACGCCACTCTCCTGATCGCTGCTGCCGCTGCCGGTCAGCAGTGCCAGCGCCGCCATGTTTTCGAGATTCACGCCCTGGCCGGGATTGTCGGTCTTCTCGCCATAGCCCACGTTGCGTTTGCCCTCACGCTCTTTGGTGGAGCCGTCTTCCGCGCCTTCTTTGTTTTCTTTCTTGGCATCGTCCGCTGCCGCATCAACAGTGGTGGCTTGCGCAAGCTGTGGCGGCGGTGGCGGCTCTTCAATTTTGGGGATGAACTTGCTGATGCGGCGCACGATCTGCTCGACGGCAACTTCCTGCCGGGGCGGCGCAAACGGAATGGTGCTGAGCCAGTAGGACATGCCGGAGGTGAGCGTGAGCAGGGTCAGCAAAACCGAGCGAAACAGACCGTCTTCCCGCAGGCTCTTGAAAAACGCCCGGGTCGGGGAGAAGCCAGCAAAGACGAGCGTTTCGACCGGTGTGTTGTCGAAAGCAAAATCAATGCGCACCTCGTCAAGATAGACGTAGCCGGCTTTGCCCGGGGTCAGCGCAATGTAAGGGTAGCCGTCGCGTTTGGGCAGCAGGCCATGCGACAGCAAATCCGTGAAGTCCAGCCGCTTGCTTTCCTGCACCACCTCGCCGCGGCAGCCTTCCAGCAGCCGCAGCTCGTAGCCGCTGCCGTTGGGAACGAACATCTGCATCTTCTTGGGGAAACGCTCACCATAGAGCACGATGTCGTTGTCCGGGCCGCGGCCGATGCTCAAAGCTTCCTTCTGGCGCAAATGGCGTTCGCGCACTTCACCGTTGCGTTCGATGCGCAGCTTTAAGTGTTGCATTCCTGCCATTCTAGATCGAGTGTTTGGTGAATTCGCATCCCTGGCTCACGAAGGATTGCCGTAAACCAGCAGTTCCATGTTGTTGTAGCCGGTGGCACCGCAGGTGGCCATCACGCGCTTGATGATTGCAAACGGCGTGTCGCGATCGCTCATGATCACCACCTTGCCGTGAAAACCGAAGCGCTCTTCTTTCGCGCCCAAACCTTCCGCCACCGAGCGCGAGAATCGCAGGGACTGCTGCAGCGCCGGAATCTGCAGCCCGGCGCCCAAGTCAATCTCGTCGATCTTGACCAGGGGCTTGTCGTCCAGCATGACCCATTCCTTCGTCACGGCCACGATCGGCGCCACTTTCGGCTTGATCGTGCTGGTCGATTTGGCCAGGGTCAATTCCGGACTGACCGTGACGAACTGGCCTTCCGCCGAAAAGCTCTTCAGCAGAAACACCAGCAAGATCGTGAACATGTCCATCATCGAAGTGAGCCGCAGCGACAGATCCACCCCCTGGCTGCGGCGATTCACTTTCTTGAAACCATCGGCGGAATGTCCTAATTTCAACATACCTCAACCTGAGATTGAAACGTTGGGGAATCCGGCTTCGCGGCAGCGGTCCATGATGTCGATCACCACCTGGTAGCGGATGTTGTCCTCCGGTGCAATCACCACGTCGACCGCGTCCGGGAACTTCTGCTTGACCTGCGCCAGATAGGATTTCAACAGGTTGTAATCATAACCATCCGTCTGGCGCGGAATGAGGCCGAAGGTGAAGGTCGGGCTTTTCAGCTCGATGCCGTTTTCGCGGATCGCCAGCAGATTCAGCACCGCCGGCTTGCGTTCCTGCGCTTGCTGTTGCTGCTGCGCCTGGCGGCTGCTGGATTGCATCTCCGGCAGGGAAATGTCCAGCACCGCCAGCTCCACGAAGGTGGCGGTCACCAGCAGGAAGGGCACCAGGATGAGAAACAGGTTCATCACCGGCATGAGATTGAGATCGCCGGCGGACTTGCGCTGGCTTCCCAAGGCTGCTTTGAGATTCATTTCGTGGTCCTGGAGCGGCTCAAACGTTGAAAGATGCGCGCGGCATTTTCGTTGATCTCGTCGGTGATGGAGGAAATGCGCTCATTCAACATCGAGTAGAAAATCAGCGTGGGAATGGCGACGATCAGGCCGAAGGCGGTGGTGTTCATGGCCACCGCGATGCCGGAGGCCAGCAACGCGGCTTTCTGCGAAGCATCGGCGTTGGTGACCGCGGCGAAGGAATCGATCAGGCCGAAGATCGTGCCCAGCAGCCCGAGCAGAGTCGCGATGTTGGCGAGCAGCGAGAGATACGAGGTACGCTTCTCGATCTTGGGGATTTCCGACATCGCCGCCACTTCCATGGCGTGCTGCACGTCACCGGGATTCTTCATGAATTCTTCCAGGCCGGCGCGCGTGATGCGCGGCAGGGCGGCTTGCGACATGCTGCACAACTCCATCGCGTTGGCGATGTTGCCGCGTTGAATCAGCTCCAGAATCTTGTTGACGAAGGCGGTGGAATCGATGCGATTCTTGAAATTCAACACAATGAAGCGCTCGATGATGATCGCCATCGCCAGAATCAACGTGAGCAGGATGGCCCACATCCAGCTTCCGCCTGATACGAAGAAATTGACCATTGCACCCATACAGGTTCAAACCTCCTTGACTTGAAACCGAATTGAAACGAAAGAAAAATGTCAGAAAACTGCGTCCCCACCGCGCCGCCGCCGGGCACAGCGCTCACAGCCGGACGGCGGCAGTGCCGGCCGGGTGAATGCCCATCCTGTTCCCTGCAGAATTGAATCGCGATCAATCACCAGAGTGTTTGATCCTTGAGATAGCGGCGGGTATTCTGAGGATGGTAGTCCTTCTCGACCGGCCGGAAGATGTCGCGAAAGAAGGAACGATCGATTTCGATGCCGTCCACTTTCGGATCGCGGCCGGGGATGATGAACAACGCCTGCGGCTTGGCAATCGTGCCCAGCACCTCGATGTTCTTCATGAAGATTCTTGCGCTGGCGGCGTCTTCATCGACCGCGGGCGTGTAGCTCGTGTCCTGCATGGCGGCCGATATGGTGGTGTCGGGCACGGCCGTTTGCTGCGCCCAAGCTCCCGCCGCCGGCCCGAGCAGCACTGCCAGCAGCGCGGCGCCACCCAGCCTGGTAAACGTTCTCATCATGCCACTCTTTGATTCCACGTAAAACCGGTTCCTGGCCTCCGGCATTCTGCGCCGCAGACCGGAACGCGCATCACTTCTGATTGCCTTTCGCGGCCGCGGTGGCAGCCGACTGCATCTCGGCGGGTTTGGCCGTGCCCGTTACTGGCGGCATCGATTGCGCACCGCCCTCGCCGACGGGAGAAGCGTTGAGATGGCCGTTGGTGGCCGGCATGGCCTGTTCTTCCGCGGGCAGCTCTCGGCCCAGCTCGACGGCGAGCGTCTGCAAACGCGCGCGGCTCTGGTCGACCCATTCATTCGCGATCTCGTTCTCGCGCGCCTGGCGCAGATTGGCTTCGTAAGTCTCAAAGGCCTTCTCTTTGAATGGGCGAATCCGTTCTTCCAGCTTCTGTTCGTATTGCACCTTCAAATCACCTTCGAGCGCGGGCCGCGGCGATTCCCAAAATGCGCGCGCAAACTCCTCGAACGCCGCGCCGATGCGATGCACCGCGGCGGTGGCCCATTCTCCCACTTGATATTTTGCCGCCGTCGTGTAGGCCGTCTGCACGTCTTTGAACAGCGTTTGTTTGCGCTGCAGGCTCTTGTCGAGCGGCGGTTCGAGATTCACCAGGCGATAAGATTCAAATTGAATCTCACCCAGCATGAATTGCGCCTGGGCGGGGAAATAAGGCTCGACCGGCCGGCCGCTGCGCTGGGCTTGCAGGAACACTTCCGCGACGCGGCCGAAGTAGTTGGCGGCCACACGGTGGTCCTGGCGCTTGAAGCAAATGTCACCGGCGCGGCAAAGCGCTTCCATCATCTGCTCGGTCTCCGTGGGATTGCTCGCCAGGAAGCGATCATACGTCTTCAGGGCGTTCTCCTGCAATCCGGCGCTTTCATAGCAGCGCGCCGCCGCGAAGATGGCCTTGCCGGCATAGGGCGAATTGGGCCGGGCCGTAACCAGGGCCAGGTAGTTTTGCGCGGCGCGCGTCCATTTGCTGTCTTCCTCGCACAGCAGCGCGGCGCGGTACAGCGCTTCGTCAACGCGCGGCGAGGCTGGGAAGCGGAAATGGAATTTCTCATAGATCTCGACGGCTTTGACCTTGTTGCCGGCCTTGTCATATGCCGTCGCGGATTCCGCCAGCGCCAGCTCCGCAATGGTGGAATCCTGGCTGCTGGCGGCGACGTTTTCGAAAGCGATGGCCGCGATGTTGTGCTCGCCCTTGGCTTTGAAGCCGTCCGCCAGCTTGAATTTCGCCGAGCTGATCACGCGCCGGGCGCGGTCGATCTGCAGGACGGAATCGGGAAACTGCTCCACCACCTTGCGCGCCCATTTTTCGGCGAGCAGATAGTTTTGCATTTCCATCGAGCATTGCGCGTGCAGCAGATGCGCCTGCACCACAAAGCGGGAATTCGGAATGGTGGTGATGATCTTCTCATAGACTTGCTGCGCGGCCCCGTAATTCTTCAGGTTGAACAGGGTCTCGGCATACTTCATCAACACGTCGGGATAGCGCGGACTCGCGCTCATCAGCACGGCGAAATCATTGCACGCCGCCAGCAGTTTCGGATACACCGTGTTGGGCACGCTGAGCGTGTCCGGCCGGCCGCTGCCCAAAAAATTGGCGAGCGTGAAGGCGGTGGTGTCGGGATGATTGACCGTGGCCAACTCGTCGAAGTGGCTGATGATGCGGTTGTAGGCGGCGTCGTCTTTGAATTCCGACTTGGGATAATTCATCATCACGCGCTTGTAAGCCTCGGCGGCATTGGCAAAATCGCGCGTCTCATAAAAGCATTCGGCGAGATAGTAGCTGATCTTGGGCGCGTTCGGCGTCTCCGGGAATTTGGCGACATATTCCTGATAGCGCTGAATCGCGAGCTGATAGGCGGCGATGTCCTTGTTGGCCTGCGCGCGCGCCTGTGCTTCGGTGCCCAGGATGTAGAGATGCTGTTCCGCCAGCGCCAGCGCTTTCTCGCGCTTTTCGCCCTCGGGGTGTTTCTCCAGCCAGGCGCTGCCCGGGCCGTAATTGTTCACCAGCGTGAGGCGCGCCGCCTCCGCCTTTTCGGGCTGATCGCTGCTCAAGTAGCTTTCCACCACTTCGTTTTGCAGCAGCGGCGCCTGGTCGTTGAACGGCCACATTTCCAGCGTGATTTCCACGGTGCGGATGGCTTCGTCATAGAAGTTGCGGGCGCGATAGGTTTCCGCCAGCTTCAGGAAGATCTCGATGCCGTAATCCTTGCCGCTGTACTTGACCAGAAACTCGCGCGCCTTCTCGGGACCGCCGTATTCGGCAAAGCTCTGCGCGATGTATTCGATCGCCTCCTGCCGCAAATCCGCCGGTGTCTTTCCCAAACCTTCGGGGTTTTTGACCTCTTTGATGTTGTTGATGTCGTCGATCAGGTAAATGAAAGTGCTGATAGCCTTGGAATAGTCGTTGATGTTGTAGTAGGACCAGGCGAGCTTGTAGAGCGCCATGCTGAAGAAAGGATTCTGCCACTGATTGAGCAGCTTGGAGTAGTACTGCGTGGCGGTGGCATAGTCCTTTTTCTCGAAGCAGGCCTCGCCGATGCGGAAGTTGGCCTCCAACACATAGGCGCTGTTGGGATACTCCTGAATCAGGCGCTGGAAGAAATCGCGCGCCTTGTCATTGTTGCCCTCTTCAAGATGGCAGAGCGCCAGGCGGTAAATGATCCTGTCATTGAAGGGGGCGGTGGGATACTGGTTGAGCACCTTGTAGCCCATGGCGATGGCCTTGCCGTAGCTGACGCGCGGCAGTACCGGCTCGTTCTTGATTTCACCGGCGTCGAAGCGTTTGAGCTCACGCTCGTAGACGGCCATTTGCTTTTGATAGTCCCAGGCCGCGCGTTTCACGTACAATTCCAGCAATTGAAACATGACGCTCGGCGAGAAATCGTTGTCCGGATATTTGCGGAGCAGTTCTTCGGCGTTGGTGATGGCGGCGTTCAGATCACCGACGTAGATGCTGTCGCTTTTGAAGTAGGTGTTCCTCTTTTCCGGCAGGCTGGCGGGCGTGTTTGCCGCCGGGGCCTTGTTTTCCGGGGCGGCAGCCGCTTTCGGGGCCGGCGTCGCAGCCTGGTTTTGTGCTTGCGCGCCCCGCCCGCACAGCAGGGCGGCGGCGAGCGCAAACACGAACAACGGGGAAGTCGCGGCAGCCCCGGCTCGCTTGATGACGTGTTTCATTTTCGGCGTGACCTCATTTTGCAAGGCAAACAACCTGCATCACCTCGGCATTCCCTTCAAAAACAACGCCCGCGCCTTGCCATATTCGGCATAAGCTCGCCAATGGCGCCGCGACTCCATTCGCGTAATATCCGAGCGAACTTGCTCGACTTTTTGCGACACTTCCTCGAAAATCCTGCGCTCCGCCAGCATGCTGTCCACCAGGTCATCTCGCGACTTGGCGAGATGGTCATAATGATCCTGAATGTACTTGGGCACCTGGCCGGCGCCGTCCAGCCGGATGGAATCGATCAGCTTCGACTCCAGCACCAGCAACTGCACCTTGAGCTGCTCCAGCGCCTTCTGCTGTTCGCGCAGACCCAGTTCAACCAGCGCGACCCGGTCGGCCACGTTGTTGCCCTCCGGGTACTTGCGGATGATGTAATCGTATTCCTGCACCGCGAAGTCGTAAAACTCGAGTTTCAAGTAGGACTGGCCCAGCAGGAAATGCGCCTCTTCGCCATATTCCGAGTCATCGAATTTCTTGATCAACTCATTCAGCGTGATCACCGCGCTCTGAAAGTCGTTCATCTTGATCGAAGACCAACTGCGTACCAGCAAAGCCCGCGGGTAATCCTTGTGGTTGACCGGAATGTTCCGCAGATGCGAGATCGCTTCGCGATAGTATCCCAGCTCATAGTAGATGAATCCGAGCGTCAGGTGCGCATTGACCTTGACGTCGCGCTGCTGCTCCGGACGGATGATCGGCAGGCCGACTAGCTTACGCAAGGCCGCCAGGGCGTTGTTGATGCTTTTTTTTTTAGGTGAGAAAGCCCGATCGTGTACAGGCTGAAATCGTAGAACTCGCTGCGCGAACCGACTTTGCTGAGAACGGCGATGGTGTTGTCATAGTCGTGCTCGTGAAAGTAGGCCATGCCGGCAAAATAGTGCACGCCGTCGATCACCTCGGTGTGCGGGTAATTCGCGAGGATGGCCTCGTACACCTTGACGCTCTCGGGGAAATTCTCCGCCTGATACTGAATGCGCTGCAGTCCGTGCAGCCCCTGCGCCACGTATTCGCTCTTGGGAAACTTGGTCACCAGAAAGCGGAACATTTTGTGCGAAGACTTGAACATGTCCATCGAATACAGGCATTCGCCCAAATTGGCCAGTACGCCGTCGGCCTGGCTGAACGCGGGATAGTAGTCCAGCAGGATGATGAACTCGCGCGCCGCTTTCCAGTAAGCGCGATCATAGTAGAATTTCAATGCCTCGCGGTAGATGCGCGAGGCCACTTTTTCCATATTGCGGTCGACGGTACGGTTGCCGGCGGCCAGTTTCTCCTGTGCCGCCGCCGGCCCAGCCAGCAGGCCGGCGCCGCCGATTACCACCATTGCGACCAGCACCGACAATCGTCTCAATCCAGTCTGCCAAATCAGATGCGCGGAATTCATGGCTTCTCTTTTTTCTCAGAATCGTTGCTTTCCTGCAATGATTTTTCCATATCCTCCAAGTCTTCCCTGGCACTCTCACGTTTCAAACGGACCCGCTCCAGCTCGGGGTCGGCGCGGCGGCGGCTGCGCTTGCTGGAGAGCGCCGGGGAAGCGCCGCCTTCCCGGTTGAAAGCCATCTGATAGTTGATGCCCAGGATCACCTTCCAGTCCGCATAGTCCTTTTGGAAGACGGGATCGCTGCGCAGGGCCGCCGGCTTGTCCAGCCCCACATCCACCGCCAGATCCATGATCAAGTTCCACGGCCCCAGCACCTTCATGCCCTGCGACACGCGCGTGGAATTCTCGGCATAGCTTAACAGCTTGTGGTGGGCGAAAATCTCGCCGGTATATTCGGTGTAGAAAGTGATCGAACGAATCGGAAACTTGAGGCCCACGCCCAGCAGATACTGATCTTCATCATCGACGAAGAAGTCGCGATCGAGCGTGTGATCATAGTAACCGAAATTCAGGTATGCCTTCAGCGGCACCAGCGGAAAGCTCTCGGTCATGTCGATGGTGAGCAGGCCTTGCAAGCCCGCGCCGACATTACCGGAGGAATAGGGCTCGAATTGCACGTTGTGATTTTTGGCCGTGGGCAGGCTGACGAAGCCGCGCAAGCCGGTGGAGAGGCCGGCGGCGGCGAAGGGCAGCGCCAGCTTCAGCCCCAGTTGCGTGTCGCCCGGCGGGCCCCAGGCGTGGCGCTGGTCGTCTTGATACGGCACCACGTGCAGGCTGAATTCCAGGCTGTTGGTCAAGCCGAGTGTGATGCCCAGCGACAGCGTGTGATCCTTGCCGAGATTGCTGCGCTCTTTGGGCGGCTCGAGGAACGTTTGAAAGTACGAATTGAGAAAGATCTGTTTGCCGCCCAGCGGCTCGGCGGTGAAGACGCGCATCAAGCCGCGGCCGCCGTAAATGGTGGTTTGCGCCGGCGCGGAAGTCGCACCCACGAGTGCGAACACAAGGAGGAAGCCAAGAGACGTCGAACGAGTCACGAGAAGAACCATGATGCATTTCGGGT
The DNA here is from genome assembly GCA_023150945.1 of bacterium. Lineage (NCBI taxonomy): Bacteria > bacterium. The sequence goes on from JAKLJX010000007.1 coordinate 122,495, forward strand.
GAACAAGCCGCGACGGCAACCCGCCGGCCAGGGCGCGCTGTCGTCGATGGTGATTTGGTGGAGCTGTCCTGCGTGTGCGCCCGGCCCGGCGCCGATACCGGCGCAGGTTTCCAGGGTCGCGCGCCGGACAGCTTTCTCATGAAGCGTTATATAGCGACAAAGGCAAATGATTGCTTAAACCTTTTATCAAATTCAGACAGCCAAGCGCGAAAGACAAATTCGTAAGTCTGCCACGGTGAGAGCAGGAGGCTGCTCAAATCGATGGAATGACCTTGACAAGTATTATGCCAGGGTGATGATGGACAAATCCCGGCCAGGCCGTCATCATCCAGAATTTGCCAACAGTGTATATTTGTTATGACGTACACAACAGCGCTGCGCTGGCTCCGTGGCCCCAAAAGCGTGAACGCGTGGCTCACGCTGAGACACGCCGATTGCAGGAATTCCGTTTACGTAACTCTCGAAACTTGCGACAGCCCTCGTTATTGCCAGGCGGGCCACGCAGAGAGGCGGGCGCGACAATGAATTATCCTTCTAGTGTGGGCGGGAATTCGAAGCCGGTGCACCAAAGATCATGACATGCTGATGAGAGTTGCGGTTTGCAGTGTGGCGGGAAATATGCTGCCGTTCGGGTGGTGGGACCAACGGTGCGCCTTATGAAATCAAAATCGGCGCGGCATGCACCAAAACAAGAATCCCCAAGAGCAAATTGCTCTCGGGGATTAGCTGGTGCCGAAGGGGGGATTCGAACCCCCACGGGCGTACGCCCACTGCGCCCTGAACGCAGCGCGTCTACCAGTTCCACCACTTCGGCGTTTTTTTGAAGCGGGCGCAATGTATTAAAGCAGCCGGCGAAAGTCAACATTTTTGTTGGTGCGCGAAGACCCTTGATTTTCTTGGCGGCAAATGTTATGTTGCGGGCGTTTTGCTGTCCCTGATCGACCTGACTTGCGAGACCCATGGCACAATCCGAACGAAAAATCATCGCGCAGAACCGCAAGGCGCGACATGACTACGAGATTCTCGCCACCTATGAAGCCGGCATCGTGCTGCAAGGTACGGAAGTGAAGAGCCTGCGCGACGGTCGCGCCAATCTCAAAGACGCTTATGCTGCCGTGCGCGAAGATGAGGTCTGGCTTTACGGCGTGCACATCAGCCCATACTCGCACGGCAACATCAATAACCATGAGCCCGAGCGCGACCGCAAGCTGCTGCTGCATCGCAACGAGATTCGCCGCTTGATCGGCAAGACCAAGGAAACCGGTTTGACGCTCGTGCCGCTGCAGCTCTATTTCAAGAACGGCAAAGTCAAAGTGGAGCTGGCACTCGCCAAAGGCAAGAAACAATACGACAAACGCCAGGCCATTGCCAAACGTGATTCCGACCGCGAGTTGGCGCGCACGTTTCGCGCCAAGCGGGCAGCCGTGCCTTGACCCGCGGCAGGCGCTTCCAATCGCGATTTGGCTTGCAACCTCATTTTCAATCCGTCACCCATTTGGTAAACCATGACCAACGCCTACGACATTCTGCTCGAGCGCGGCTTTGTGGAACAAGTTTCCGAGGAAGAACGGCTGCGCCAGCTTCTCAGCGAAACCACCATCACTTGCTACGTCGGCTATGACCCGACTGCGGCCAGCCTGCACGTCGGCAATCTGCTTTCCATCATGATGCTGGGGCATCTGCAGCGCGCCGGGCACCGGCCCATCGCATTGTTGGGCGGCGGCACTGCCATGATCGGTGATCCCAGCGGCAGGACCGAATTGCGCAAGATGCTCTCGCGCGAACAAATCGTCGACAACGGCCGCCGGATTCAACAGCAATTCAGCCGTGTGCTGGATTTCGGCGCCGGCGGCGCGCTGTTGATTGACAATGCCGACTGGCTGCTGGAGTTGAACTACGTCGAGTTTCTGCGCGAGATCGGCCGGCACTTCAGCGTCAATCGCATGCTCGCTGCCGAAGCCTACAAGATCCGTCTCGAGACCGGGCTGTCGTTCCTCGAATTCAATTATCAACTGCTGCAGGCGTATGATTTTCTGATGCTGTATCGCCGCCACGGCTGCCGCCTGCAAATGGGCGGTAACGATCAGTGGGGCAACATTCTCGCGGGCGTGGAGTTGATCCGCCGCGTCGAGGGGCAGGAAGCCTTCGCGCTCACTGCGCCGCTGCTGACCACTGCCGGCGGCCAAAAAATGGGCAAAACCGCCGCCGGCGCAGTCTGGCTCGATCCGGAATTGATGCCGCCTTTTGATTTCTATCAATACTGGATCAACGTCGATGACCGCGACGTGGTGCGGCTGCTGCAGTTGTACACCTTCCTGCCGCTCAGCGCGATCAGCCGTTTCCGCCAAGTGCAAGGCGCGGAGTTGCGCGAGGCCAAATCCCTACTGGCCTTCGAAGTGACCAAACTCATCCACGGCGAAGCGGCGGCGCGCAACGCCCGCGAGGCGGCGTTGGCGCTGTTTGCCGAGAGCGGGGATGGCACCGGCGCGCCGCAAGTCGTCATGAATTCCGGCTTATTCAAAGAAGGTATCGGCATCGTCGACTTGTTTCACGCCGCCGGCTTGGCGTCTTCGAAGAGCGAGGCGCGCCGCCTCATCCAGCAGGGCGGTGCGTATGTCAATCGCCGCCGCATCGAATCGATCGCAGAGCGGGTGGGCTTGTCTGATTTTGAAGAGGGGGAGTTGCTGTTGCGCGCGGGCAAGAAGCGTTATCAGCGCGTGGTGATCGAATCGGACTGAGGCGCGCGAGGTGGGCCGGCAAGCGATGTCCGCCGGCGCTGCCTTGCGGGAGGAAGCCTGCGGAGAATCAGGCCCCGGGGCAGGAATTTTCAAGATGTTGCAGCATAAGATTTTGAACAGCCGAGCGACTGTGCGAACTCGCCGACTTTTGAGAAAGTGTTTTTGCACCGGCCTGGCCGTTGCATCAAAATCCTCAGAGTCTCACGGCACTCCCAGCCTTCGCCACTTCGGCTCAGCCGGGGTTGAAGCCATCGCGGACTGACAGCAACCGACTCCTACAAACCCGAGCAAGCGCGCGTCCGCATTACCTCTGCCAGTTTGATTTCGAGCGGCGGGCCCAAGGCACCGCCGCTTTTTTTGCTGCCGCTCGTTGGCGGGCTTGCCGTGCGCAGCAAACTGGCGCCGCAGGGAATCACCTTTCACCATTGCGACCGTGCGGCTGGCTCCAGCACCCGCCGGCCGGCGGTTGTGAACGAAAGCCGCTCGGCCTGCTCACGTTTTTCTCGCCGCGTCATCAGCGCTTCGACCGCCACCGCCACCAAAATGCCGCCGACTGAGTCGATGATGTAGTGATACTGAATCACAAACGTGGAGGCGGACAGCAGCAGCACCAGCGGCAGCACCGTCCAGAACAATCTGCGAAAGCTTTGGCGCAAGGTGAACAGCGCCGCCCAGGCAGCGGCAACATGCGAACTCGGAAAAGCGGCGCCCACCACCGAGCCTTTCGCCTGAATGAACAATATCGAGCTGTAGAACCAGCCACCGGCAAACAACAAGTCGTGATCGAGATTGAGCACGTGATGCGGGCCGCGCGCGGGCAGCAGCAGAAAGCAGGCATAGCAGGTGTACATCACCAGGCACAGCCGCGCCATCACACCGTCAAAAGCCGGCTTAGTGGGAGCAACGTCGCGGCTCAGTCGCAACGGCAGATAATGCACGGCCGCCACCAGCGGGATCAGCAGATAGTAGCTCCAATACGCGAAGGAGAAGATTTCCGTCGTCAGCGGGGTAAGGTGCCGCGCAAAGAACTCCCAGGGATGCTGCTGCAAAAACCAAACGTCGCTGCGCAGCAGAAACGGCTCGAGCCAAAACGGCAGGAAGAGCGTGACCAGACGGCCGATGGTGCTGAAGAAGAAGGTGAACAGCAGCACCGGGTACCAATCGCGCAGCCAACGCAGCGCAACGGGCAGTCGTTGCTGGTATCGAATCAGCGCGAGGAGGCCGGCAATAAGCAGGGGATGAGCCACGGCAATGACCGGCCACAAGTGCACGTGCTTGCCGGAAAGCAGAATCAACACCGGCACGAGAACGAGATAACCGAGCGTCAGTTTGTCGAACAGCAACAGGCGGTGCCGCCAGAAATCGTGAAAGTGAGGGATGTGATTCTGCATGAAAGCAACCGTGACTCGAGATGAATTCCCAGGTTCGGTTCAATCCGCGGCGGTTGCCGCTTGCCGCACGAAATCAATAATCTGCAGATAAACAGCAGCGGGCACTTCCCGGCGAAAACCGTGATGCAACCCTTTCCGGCGCAGCAACAACTCGGCACAGGCATCCGTCGGGCACAGATAGGCGCCGCGGCCGGGCAAGTTTTGGCGGGCGTCAATGACAAAGGTGCCGGACTGATGGCTGATGCGCAACAGCTCGGTTTTTGCCCGCTTGCGGCCGCAGGCCAGGCACGTCCGCTCCGGCGTTGCCCGTCGTGAGCGGAGATCAGCCAACCCGGCCACCCGCGAGCCGCCGCTGCGCGGCGAGAGTTTGAGGTGAAAAAAACATGGGCTGACAATAGCACGATTTCCGCAAAAAATCAATGTCAAACTCGAAACCGGCTGCGGCCAATGTTATGCTTGACTTTTAGGGGATGGTTTCATAATATCGCGCGTCAATTTTCGCCATGTCCGATTGATTTTTCACGCGTTTGCCGCCAGCGTGCCATCATCCCAATCTCATCGTCAAGATTACCCTGCTCGTGAGTCATGGCTGAAATCCGGCAGTTTCGCCGCCCGCCGGCTACGCGATTCCCGGCCGCTGCCTGTAGAACTAAAGACCTGGTCGTGAGCTAACCCCTTTCTTGTCTCGAAAAAAACATGAGCATCTACGGGCAATCCCATCGTTTTGGCATCGGTTCCGCTTGGACACCGGCGGTCAAGACGTTGATTCTTGCCAATATCGTCTGCTTCGTGCTGCAGAATCTCGTGGATCTGGTCTTCAAGGTCGATTACCTGCAGGCCTGGTTCGCGCTCTCGCCGCTTTCCAGCCTGGCGCAGCCGGCTCAGCTCGCCTTCCGCGAGGACTTCGCAGTGTGGCAGCTCTTCACCTACATGTTCCTGCACGGCGACATCTGGCACATTCTCTTCAACATGCTGGTGTTGTGGATGTTCGGCTGCGAGCTGGAGCGCTTCTGGGGAACGAAGGAATTTTTCCGCTACTATGTCATCTGCGGCGTGGGCGCCGGCTTGGTGCACCTGTTGCTCAATTTCAACTCGGCGATTCCCGTGCTGGGGGCTTCGGGCGCGATCTTCGGCGTGCTGGCTGCATTTGGCCTGACCTTCCCGGACATGATCATCACCTTCCTGCTGTTCTTCATCCTGCCGGTGCAGCTCCGGGCGAAGTATTTGGTCATGATCGTAGCGGCCATTGCGCTCTACCTGGGCGTGCGTGGCCCGGCGGACGGTGTGGCCCACTTTGCGCACTTGGGTGGGATGCTGGTAGGTTTTCTTTACCTCAAAGTCAATTGGCCGTGGAAAAGCTCCGGCCGGCGAAACTTCGACTACCAATCCTACTCGCCGCCCGGCGGCCATTCGCCCGGGTTTTTCGCCAAGATCTCGGATTGGTTCAAGCGCCGCGCCGAAGCCCGGCGACGGATGGAAATCGTGCGGCGCCGCCAGGATGAGATGCACCTGCGCGAAAGGGTCGACGCCATTTTGGACAAGATTAATGAAGTCGGATTCGACAACCTTACTCCCGAAGAAAAACAAATTCTCAAACGGGCCAGCCAATCGCTCAACCAGGAAAATATCCGCTCGCAAGATTTCGGCCCCAATTGACTCCGGCCCCACCCGTCTCTTGACTGCGCGGGGAAAGCGCGCGCCCGCCGGCGCCCTGCTTTTGCTCCTGCTGCTGCATTTTCTCCTTCCGCCCACGGCTTGGCCGCAGCCTGGCGCCCCGCCTTTGGGTATCATCAAACTGCCTGAAACCGGTGAGATCGAATTCGTCGCGCTCGGCGAATTGGCCGACTATTTGGAATTGCGCACTTTCTACAGCGAGAAGGCGCGCAAAGTCATCGTCTACGTCGGCGAAGCAGAGGTCAAAGTCACCGCCCTCAATCCCTTCGTGCAGGTGGGCGGCCGTACCGTGCAACTGCCGGTGGAGACCGGCTATGCCGAGAACGATATTCTCGTGCCGCTGCGCCACTTCGCCAATGTCATTCGGCCGCTATATCCCCGTGCCTGGCCCGCCAGCTTGGGCGGCAGTGAGGCGACCGGCGAAACCGCCAGCGCCAATCTCACCGAAATTGCCGTGGAGGAAAAAGCCAACGGCACCCTGATCCGCATCGAAGCCACGCAGCCGTTTGCGCGCAAACACTTGAGCACACGCGTCAGCACCGGCTGGCTGTATGTCGATATTGTCGGCGGCCGTGTCGCGCCCGGCGCCGTCCGAGCGCTGGCCGCCACCGGCCTCATCCAGAGTGTCGCACCGGTGCAGACGGGCGAGGTGGCGCAGCTCTCCTTTCAACTGTCGCAGGAAATCGATCCGCAGCGCATCAGCATCAGCGGGCAGGGGAATCAGATTCTGATCTCACTGCCCACGCAGGAGATCGTTCCCTCCACGGTGTTGCGCAATCTCGAAACCGTACGGCAGAAATGGCGGATCGATACCATCGTGCTCGATCCCGGCCATGGCGGCCGCGACCCCGGCGCCATTGCCAGCGACGGCACGCGCGAGAAGGACATCACGCTGCAGGTGGCCAAACGCCTCAAACGCATGCTCGAGGAGAAGCTCGGCCTGCACGTGGTGATGACGCGCGATTCGGATGTGTACGTCAGCCTGGATCAACGCACCTCCCTGGCCAACTCGGTGGAGGGCAAACTGTTCGTGAGCCTGCATTGCAACGCCAACCGCAGCCGCCGCGTGAACGGCACCACCACCTATTTTCTCGGCCCCGCCAAAACCGACGAAGCGCTGGAGGTGGCCCTGCTGGAAAACTCCGTGGTGAAATACGACGCCGACGCGCCGGTCGATACGCAAAGCGAGGAGGATTTCATTTTGACGGCGATGGCGCAAAACGCCTTCAATCATGAGAGCGAAGACTTTGCCGCCCTCATTCAGGAGGAAATGGGCCTGGCCGTCGGCCTGCCCGATCGCGGGGTCCATCAAGCCGGGTTTCGCGTGCTGGTGGGCGCCTCGATGCCCAACGTGCTGGTGGAGATGGCTTTCATTTCCAATCCCAAAGAAGTGCGACTGTTGCGCGATGCCGGCGTGCAGGACCGCATGGCGCGCGCGATCATGAACAGCATCAAACGCTTCAAAGAGAAATACGAAGCCGGATCTTGAGCCGCCTGCCACTGCCAGAATTCCCTTGCAACAATTCCCAATTCTCTTATATTTTCCCCCGAAAAAAACAGCCGCAACTTGGTTTGCGGCTTTGTTCATTTGAGACGATTGTGCAGAGCTGCCGCGCGCGTTGCTGGGCAAGAACACTCCAGGCGTGACGGAAAAACCCATCCTGCCAGGACGGTTTGCCTGCCCCGGGTTTCTGCTGCATGGGAAGTACTCGAGAGTAGAATCGCGATGCTGAACTGAGTTCGATGACAGATCCTGCCATTGACCTTACCGGCCGGCAGCGCCTGGCTGTACACCGGTACCTGCCCTGAATCTTGGATTGAACTTTGAACAAAAGCCGGCTGCGAATGACGCTCGTTGGCGCAGCCATAGACGTGCAGCATTCGGCCCCTTTGCCGCATGGAAATTTCAGAAGAGTTGTTGCGGCGAATCGTCCGGGAGGCGGTTCAAGAATTGGGTGCACAAGCCGACCCGGAGTTGATTCGCAAGGTCGTTCTCGAAGTGATTCGCCGGTTGCAGCAGGAACAACCCTCCCCGCCATCAGACCAACCTTGAGCTTGGCTCGCCGGGATGGCGCCGGCCGCCCACACACCAAACTTTATGAGGAGATTTGCATGGAAAGCGCGACCCCCTACAAGTACGTTGAAGCTGCTCCCATCAAACCCAGCGATGATGATCCCTTCGAATCCATGATGGCGCGCTTCAAAGTCGCCGCCGAAATCCTGGAACTGGATGCGGGCGTGTACGAATATCTGCGCACGCCCATCCGGCAGATCATTGTGTCGGTGCCCATCCAAATGGATGATGGCAAAATCGAAGTGTTCGAAGGCTACCGCGTCATCCACAACGAAGTGCGCGGGCCTTCCAAGGGCGGGCTGCGCTACTCGCCGGATTTGAATCTCTCCGAAGTGAAGGCGCTGGCCGCGTGGATGACGTGGAAATGCGCGGTGGTCAATATTCCCTTTGGCGGTGCCAAAGGCGGCGTGAAGTGTGATCCCAAGAAGCTGACCAAAGTCGAATTGGAGAAGATCACCCGGCGCTATACCGCCAACTTGCTGGAGATCTTCGGCCCCGAGCGCGACGTGCCCGCGCCTGACGTTAATACCAACGAGCAGGTGATGGGCTGGATCATGGACACCTATTCCATGCACGTGCGCCACACCGTCACTGCGGTGGTGACCGGCAAACCCATTCATCTCGGCGGCTCCCAGGGCCGCGTCGAAGCCACCGGCAAAGGCGTGGTCATCACCACCAGCGCGATGATGGAAAAACTCGGTATCGAACTGAAAGACGCCCGCATTGCGATTCAGGGCTTCGGCAATGTCGGGTCGGTGGCGGCGCAGGAATTTGCCGCGCTCGGCTGCAAAGTCATCGCCATCAGCGATGTCACCGGCGGTTACTACAACGCCAAGGGGATCGACATCGCGGCGGCGATCAAACACCGCGATGCGCACAAGGGCCTGCTCGAAGGCTTCCGGGGCGGCGATCCGATCTCCAACACCGAGCTGCTTGAACTCGAATGCGAAGTTCTTGCGCCCTGCGCGCTGGAGGATCAGATCAACAGCCGCAATGCCGATCGCATCAAAGCCAAGATCATTGCCGAAGGCGCCAACGGCCCGACCGCGGCCAAGGCCGATGCCATCCTGTCCAATCGCGGCATCGTGGTGATTCCGGACATTCTCTGCAATGCCGGCGGCGTGACGGTGAGTTACTTCGAGTGGGTGCAGGATCGCATGGGATATTTCTGGTCCAAGGAAGACGTGTTCTCCCGGCTGACCCGCATGCTCAACGAAGCCCTGGACGACGTCAACAACACCGCGGAGAAGTACAAAGTCAACATGCGCATCGGCGCCTATGTGCTTGCCATCGACCGGGTGGCGAAAACCCTGGCGCTGCGCGGCATCTACGGCTGAGCCGAACGCCAACAAAGCTGCAGAAAAGACAAAAGCCCGAGTGGGAACCTCCCGCTCGGGCTTTGCATTTCCGTCAACTGGTGCAGCAGCTGCGGCCGCGGCGCGGCTCAAGCCAACGTCGTGAGGGCCCGCCAAAGCGCCAGCACAAAGGCCAGCACCGTCACCGCGATGGCCGCCACACCCCAAAGCTGCATGCGATAGTTTTCCTTGCTCTTCTCCGAGTAGCCCAACAACATAGCGGCGAGATAGCCGCCGGCAAAGCCGCCGGCATGCGCCCAGTTGTTGACAATGCCGCTCATCATGAAACCATAGACGAACATGATGACGGCGAATTGCAGCGCCTGACTGTAGACCGACTCGCCGAACCGTCCGCCGCGGCTTTTGCCATAGTAAACCAGCGCGCCCAGCAACCCGAACAAAGAACCGGAGGCTCCGATGGTGAATGCGACGCCGGCAAAAAAGGAAATGAGAAATCCGAGCACGCCCGCAAAGGTGAAGATCACGATGAGCCGGCTGGTACCGAACAACTCTTCCACTGCGGGCGCGAGTTGGTGCAGGCCCATGAGATTGAACAGAATGTGCGGCAGGGAGCCGTGCAGATAGATTGCCGTGATCAGCGTCCACCAACGGCCGTCCTGCATGGCATAGCTGCCGGTCATGCCGAGCTGGTCGAGCACCACACCGTCCGGCGAGAGAAAACCGAGCAACATCTGCAAAATGCCGCCGCGGCTGCGAAAGATGGCGCTGGGATTGAGCAGCAATGCCACGGCGTATAACGCCAGACACACCGCCATCACCGCCTGCGTGAAGCCGAATCGCTCGAGCCAATGCTTCAATTTCGGTCCCACCCCCCAGAGGCCGGGATTCCGGTAGCCGCAATGGATGCAGGTTTCAGCATTCCGGCTGATCAGCTTGCCGCAATTCGGGCAGACGATCGCGCCCACACTCTGATTCGTCATTTTTCTTCTTTCATTAATTGTATCACCCGGCAGAAATGCAGAGCACGGCACGCAACCGCGAGGCCCGGCCGTCTCTGCCCGGCCACAGTAAAGTGTTCGATTTCAACAAACCGCTGGGAGTCTAAGCCTTCGACTCAATATTTGCAAGCACTTTTTCCCTTCACGCGCCGGTGAAAACAGCCGACGAAGTTTCCCGTTGCCCTTTGGAATTATTCTTTGTAATTCCAGCCGCACCTCTCCACGCTTTTCGCGCTTTTCACCGCCAGACCGGAGGCAGCCAGCCATGACGCGGCCCACCGCTTTCTCCTTCGAAGAACTCGCCCGCAACTGTCACAACTATCTCGAACGCCTGATCGATGCCAACGGACTGCCGTACTTCAACGTGTTTTGGACTACGCCCGCCGAAGCGGCGCATGACTGGCCGGATTTTGGCGACGTCACCAGCCGGCAATTGCAGGCCGCCATCATGCTGCGCCGCATGACCGGATTGCCGGCAGCGACCGTAGAAATCTGGCTCAACCAAATTCTGGCCTTGATCGATCCCGCTGATGGGCAATTGTATCGCCCGGCGACTCCCTACTGTGAGCCGGTCGCCGATTGGGGCGATGCGGGACTCACGCTCTACGCGCTGGCCACCGCCGCCATTGACCGCCAGGACCCCAACCTACGCCGCGCCGCAGCAGATATGGCAGAAGGCATGCTGCGCCGGTTGCGTGGCGGCTTCACGCCGCCGCTTGGTATTGCGTGCTTTCCCCTCAAGCCGCTGATGGTCACGGCGCGGTATCTGCAATGCGAAGCAGCACTGGAAGCAGCCCGCTTGCTGATACACCGTTTCATCCTCACCGGCAACCTGTTCACGCCCGACAACACCTTCGGCCCCGCCGGCCACATGCACAGCAATCTCCGCACGATGGTGGGCGCGGCGGACTATGCCCTGCTGACCGGCGATCCTGTTTTGTACAGTCGCATGGCGGCGCTTTACGGCTATGTCAAATCCACCGGCACGCGCTTCGGCTTCCTGCCCGAGGTGATTGGACGGCAGTGCGATCTGATCGCCTGCGAAACTTGTGCGCTGATGGATTTCGCCGGCATGGGCGTCACACTGGCCAACCATGGCCATCCCGAATACTGGGCCGACATGGAGCGCCTGGCGCGCAATCACTTTGCCGAAAGCCAGCTTGATGAGGCCGCCTGGCTGGAGTCCGACAATCGCCGGCGCGACACCTCCCAATTCACCTGGCGCGACATTGGGCCGCGCGTGCGCGGCGCCTGGGCAGGCTGGAGCGCGCCAAATCATATCCTGGCCTACCGCGAGACCTTGAATGCACATTGGGGCGGGCCGGAGCTGCGCGATAAAACCCGCGCGCTGCAAAACTGTTGCGGCGGATCGGGCGTGCACGGGCTGTTCACTCTGTGGAGAAATGCCGCGCGCTGCGAGGGCGGCGTCCTGTCGGTCAACATGCACTTGGACAAACGGCTCCCGCAGGCGGAAATTCGCTGTCAGCAGCCTTATCACGGCCGGCTGCAAATTGCGTTGCATGAGGCGGCGGCCGTGCGGGTGCGCATTCCTGATTTCACCACGGCAGAGGCGCTGCAGGTCGAAGTCAACGGCGCGGTGCTGCCGCTCGCGGCACAACCGGTCTTAAAGAGCATCTTTCATCCGGCAGTGGAACAACAACAATCAGCGGCGCAGGTGTCGGGCAACTATCTCGAGTTGGGGCGCTGCCAAACGGGCGACCGGATCGTGGTAAGCTATCCGCTGCCGCTGCGGGTGGAAGAGATCGCGGTCGGCAATCCGGGGTTTCGGCAGTGGCGCTATCGCGTCACCTGGAAGGGCGACACCGTCGTGCGCCTGGAGCCGCTGGGGAATGATGCCTCCCAAGCCTATTCTGATTTCGACAAAACCGAGGTTGAAGTTTTCTACGGCGAGCAGGGTCCCGGCCGGCTGTATCAGCGCGACCACTTGCTGCAGGAAGCTCAGCCCGAGCCGGCCGAACTGCATGAAGATGACGGCAGCCTGGATTTTTGGAAGCTGCGATGAGAATCAACTCGAATCTTGGTGTCGCGCCGACAACCCTCAGGATTACGCCATGATGACTTCCCGCGAGCTGGTCAAAGCCTCTCTGGAATTTGCCGGGCCGGAGAGAATCCCCCGGCAACTCTGGCTGCTGCCGTGGGCGGAAACGCATTTCCCCAACGAGCTGCGCCAGATTCAACAACGCTATCCGGATGACATCATTTCAGCGCCGGCCTGCCTGCGCCGGCCGGCGCCCACCCAAGGTGACGCCTACGCACCCGGCGTTTACCTGGACGAATGGGGCTGCCGCTTCGAAAACGCGGAGGCCGGCATCATCGGCATCGTGCAGCAGCCGCTGCTGGCGGATTGGCAGGAGGTCGACACCGTTCGAGTGCCGGAGGAGCTGCTCAGCGTCGACGTCGAACAAGTGAATGCCTTTTGCCGCAGCACCGACCGGTTCGTGCTCTCGGGCTGTGGGCCGCGCCCGTTCGAGCAGATGCAATTCATCCGCACCACCGAAAATCTGCTGCTCGACCTCGCCCAACCGCCCGCCGAGTTCTTTGTGCTGCGCGACCGGCTGCATCAATTCTATCTCAAACAACTGGAACTGTGGGCCGGCACCGAGGTCGACGCGCTGACTTTTCTCGATGATTGGGGCATGCAGCACGCCATGCTGATTTCACCCGCGATGTGGCGCCGGCTGTTCAAGCCGCTTTATCGCGACTATATCGAAATCGCGCATGCGCACGGCAAATACGCCTTCATGCATTCCGACGGCTACATTCTCGACATCCTGCCGGATTTGATCGAGCTGGGACTGGATGCCATCAACGCGCAGCTTTTTTGCATGGGTGTGGAGAGAGTAGGGCAATGCTGCCGCGGCCGGCTCACGTTTTGGGGAGAGATCGACCGGCAATATTTGCTGGCTTATGGCACTGCCGAGGAAATCATCGCCGCGGTGGAAAGCGTAAAGCAGTCGCTGTATGCCGGCGGCGGCGTAATCGCGCAATGCGAATTCGGCCCGGCGGCAAAGCCGGAGAACGTGTCGCTGGTCTTCGCAACGTGGGAGCGGCTGTCGCACTCGCTCCGGCCATGATCGACGCAGAAACCAGTGCGCGGTTACCGTGAATGCGTGGACCTGCCCCCTTGGCGCATCGCTCCAACCCATGCATTGATTGCTTCGACAGCGACACACGAGGGGGCGGGGCTACAAAAATCTATGGACCCAGTGCACTCGCGTCCCGGCGGGGATGCTGTCCAGCGTCACGCAGCCTTCATCATTACGGAGAGGCCTTCGCATGAGTAAAATGCTCTTGGGGCTGACTTTGCTCGTGGTTGCCGCCGCCAGCAGCTTTGCGCAACCGTGTTTCCGCTACGACCAAAAGAATTCGTGCTCCTCCTACCCTCTCTCCGATTTTGTTGCGAGCGTGCCGCTGCCCGGCGCCAACGGCGCGCCCGCGCGCCACGTGGATTTGGGTACGAGTTTGGGCTGGTTGTTCACGCTAAATGAGAAAACTGCGGTGGGCCCAGCCTTCTTCTTCTCAGCCTATTTGAACGGCGGCTGGCATTCGCAGCTTGGCGCACAAGGCCGCTTACGCTACTGGTTGAATCCCAACCTGCATGTTGATTTCTCGCCGGGCGCAATCCTCCGCGACAGTCCCTATCCCCGCGGATTTGCAGGATACACCGCTGAAATCTCAGCCGGCTATCGCGACTGGGTGAGCCTCGCCGCCCGCGTGGATCGCGTGCGCGTCTATCCGGATGATCATGACACGATTCTGCAGATGGGGATCAAGTTGGGATCATATGCCGGCATGGGATTGACCGCGGTGGGAACAGTCGCAGGCGGGATCGCTTACCTCCTCAGCCAGATCGACTGAGGCTTCGCAAGTAAGATCGGCACTCGCGAAACAGACTTTTCTGCAACGGATTGAAACAATCCAACTGATTCCAGGCTACGCCATCTGCCGGTTTGCTTCGCCTTGAATATTGCCTGCCAATCTTCGCCCATACTCACCTGCCCTGGCGATGGCAGGATCAGGGGCGAGCCCAACACGAGGCAAGATTCAGCATGCTCACAAGAAGACATGCGTGTTTGAAAGCGGAACCTACGCTCAGCGATACATGCCGCCGGCGGCATCTTCCGGCACGATCAGTTGTAATCCGTCCTCCGGTTTGATCACTTCCCAGCCTTTTTCCGGATTCACATAGACGGTCTTCAACCCCGGCGGTATGGTGAAATCGCGCGCCGGATAAAGCGCAGTGGCGCGTTTCATGAAACCGGCCCAGATCGGCACGGCGCCGCGACCGCCATCCACCCCGCGGCCGTCACGCGTGCGCATTTGCGCATCGCGATCGTATCCCACCCAAACCGAAGTGGCCAGCGAAGTGGTGAAGCCGGTGAACCAGGCATCGGTGTACTCCGTACTGGTGCCGGTTTTGCCGGCGACCGGCGCGGTGAAGCCGAGCGCGCGAATGCCGCGGCCGGTGCCGCCTTCGATCACGCCGCGCATCATATCGAGCATTTGATACGTCACGCGCGCATCAAACCGGGTCTCGCCGAAACTGTACTCCCGATCCAGCACCACGCCGTTGACGTCCTCGACGCGCTTGATCAGCACCGGCCGGTGATAAACGCCGTTGTTGGCAATCACGGCATACGCGGCGGCCAGCTCCAGCGGCGACATGCCGGCCGTGCCGAGCGCGAGTGAAATCACTTCATCAATCGGCGTGGAAATGCCCATACGCCGCGCGGTTTCCACGACTTTTGCGGGCGTGACTTCGGCTGTCAACTGCGCTGAAATGACATTGAGCGATTGCATCAGCGCTGCTTTCAGCACCATCTCACCGTGATAGCGGCGATCGAAATTGCGCGGGCGATAGGGCCGGTTGTTGGCATCACGCAGCGTGGTGAGCGTGTCATACACGAGCGTGCGCGGCGTCACCCGCAGTTGCTCGAGCGCCGTCAGATAGACAAACGGTTTGATGCACGAGCCGACGTGGCGGTTCGCTTCCACGGCGCGATTGAACGCCGCGGGCACATAGCGCCGCGCCCCCACCAGCGCCTTGACTTCGCCGGTCGGCACCGCCAGCGCCACCAGCGCCGCCTGCAACGGCAGGCCAGTGGAATCCAGTTCGGCCTCCAATTTGAGCGCGCCGGCTTCGACTTCCTGCTCGGCGATGGCCTGCAGCACGGGATCGAGCGTGGTGTAGATGCGCAAGCCGCCGTATTGCACCGGCTCGCGGCCGTAGCGCGCCTGCGCCTCGCTGATCACATAATCGATGAAATCATTGCCGAACGAGCGCTGTTTGGAAAGGTGAATCGAATCCGCCGCTGCCTGCTGCCGTTGCGCCTCGCTGAGATAACCCTCCTTCGCCATCCGGTAAAGCACCAGCCGCTGCCGCGTCTTGGCGTTGTCAAAATGGGAGAAGGGATTGAGCTTCTGCGGCGAGTTGAGGATGCCGGCGAGCATGGCCGCCTCCGGCACGGTCAGATCAGCAGCGGACTTGTTGAAGTATTGCCGCGCCGCGTCTTCCACGCCGTGCGCCGCGCCGCCAAAATAGACAAGATTACAGTAGGCCTCGAGAATTTCCCGCTTGCTGAACGTCGCTTCGAGCTGCAGGCTGATGAGAATCTCCTTGAGCTTGCGGCCGAAACTTTTTTGAAAGCTGAAAAAGAGGTATTTCGAGAGTTGCTGGGTGATGGTCGAACCGCTCTGCAGCGGATGACCGGTTAAGCTGCGATAGGCGCCGCGCAGCAAACCGAGCTTGTCGATGCCACTGTGCCGGTAAAAGCCGCCGTCTTCCGTGGCGATCACGGCATTGAGAAAATTGGGACTGATCTTGTCGAGCGTGACATAAGTGCGGCCGCCCAGCCGCTGCACCAGCGTGCCGTCGGCGGCGTAGATCTCGGTCGGTCGGGCAAACACCAGGCTGCGCAAATCGCGGGGCAGATAAGGCAGGTCGCTCAGGACCACGAAAAAGATGATCATAGCCGTGAGCAGCAGGCCGGCCGCCGCCAGCATCAGACTATAGAGGATTTTGGCTCGCATGCGCTCCGGCTCGGGCGATGAAATCCATGGTCCATTCTTCCGGCAAATAGTAGATCAGGGCGCGGCCGTCATCGAGCGCGAAGGCGGTCTCCACAAAGCCGGCGGTGCTGCGGTTGGCGAAGCCGACGCGCGCGAGGTGCGTGCTGGGATCGGTCAACACCGGCAACTCTTTGATCATTTCCGCGCGCTCATCATAGAATTTGCGGTCCAGCACTTCGAAGAAATCGGCGGCGCTCAACACCCGGCCGGCGAAGCGCGCCACTTGGCGCACGTCCATCTGCCGCTCCTTGCCGTGATTGACGATCATTTCGAGCTGATCCGCCGGCAGGGAGGTTTGATACAACACCTCGCGATTGGCATCGAGCAGAAACAGATCGAGACGGTCGGGATAGCGGTTGACCGTGACCTGCGCGACGCTGCGCTCGCGGTTGAAGCTGACCATGCTGCCGGTGGGCACCAGCAACGGCCGGAACAGTGCCGGCAGCTCGCGATAGATCAAGCCGAATTGTTCGGGCGGCAGCTCGGTGCGGGCGTTGGAGGCGGTGAAATTCACCAGCTCCTCGAACTTCGAGATGCCGGCGATCAAACTCAACTGCTCGCGCCGCACTTGTGTGATGCGTTCGAGGTTGGTGTTGGCGAGCAGCCGGTTTTGATCCTCCTGCCAACTGCGGCCGATCTTTTCGCGGCCGGGGTTGTGCCACACCAGGTACCGTCCAATCGCGGCCTCGACGATGTTGAAGCCCAACTCGCCGATCACAAACAGCAGCGCGAGCGCGCCGAGCCATAGCCAGGGCGTGCGCACCAGCTTGCGATAGTCCTGTGTAAGTTCCGACATTGCTTTTCAATCATCCCGTGAGAATGAAGCTTTGCGGGCGGATCGAGGAGCAGAAGCCGGCCGGAAGCACCGGCAACGGCAAGGCCCCGATCATGACCCCAATTCCCCTGCTGGCAGACTTGGCGGAATTCCTGCGTGCCGGCATTCAAATCACGCCCACTGCCGCTTGCGGCAGCCAGCCGACTTTGCCATCCGCCAGCCGAATGCGCGCCCAAGTGCCGCTCAGCTCTTGCAATTGCACTTTCGCGCCCTCGTGCAGAATAAAAGCCTCGGTGGCGTCCGCGGCCGGCGAAGTATGCACAATGACGCGTCTCTGCAGCACGATGCCATAACGCGAGGTGCGCTGCTGATAAAGCTGCGCGGCAAAAATCACGGCCAGCACCAGCACGCCCGTAGCCGCGACCCAGGCCAATCGCCGGCCGGCAAGCTGCCAGATTCGCCGGCGGGCGAGAAGATTTGCCGCCAAACCGGCGAACAGGAGAATCCAAAGAATCAGGCCGGCCAGCGCCACTTGCTGAATCGAAAAAAAATTGAGGGCGGTCTGGCCCCAGGCCACGACCAGCGCAACCGGCGGTTGCGGAATGCGATCGATGATCGCGAGATTGGCCAGTTCGAGATTGAAGCGAATATCGTCATTGCGGCGATTGAGGCGCAGCGCCCGCTCATAGTTGAGAATCGCCATGCCGGGCTGCCGCTGCTTGAAGTAGGCATTGCCGAGATTGTAGTAAACCTGCCAGTTTTCCCGGCCGAGCGCGATGATTTTTTCATACGCTGCTGCCGCCTCGGCGTACTGTCCGGCTTGATAATGTTGATTGGCTTGGTTGAACAGGCTGCCGGCTTCATCCGCAGCAACGACGCGCACAAGCCCGAACAGCAGCGCCAGCATTCCGCCGGCCACAAGGCCGCTGCCCTTGCGGTGGCTGACACCTGTCCCGCGGTGCGGCGCAGCCGTCTCGAGACTGCGATCGGAAGGATCGTGCCGGGGAATCATCACAGCGCGTCCTCCAGTTGTTCGAGCACGCCGGCGGCTTGTTGATAGAACTGCTGCATCTCCGCGCCATTGGTGGTGGCCGGTGCAAAGCGTTGATAGTCGCAAGTGTGCAAGCAGTTGAGATAGTCGCTGATCAGCGCCGGCGCGACATTCTTCTCCTTGAGCAACTGTTCGATGTGATCCGTAACCAAACCGGCTTCCGCGACGTTGAGCTTGTTGCCGAGAAATCCCATCAACGCCCGCTGCACCTCGGCGTAGAATCCCTTGCTGTCGTTGGCCTGCAGCCGTTTCTTGGCCGCTTTCAACTGGCGTTGGGCAGCGGCAGCGGCGCGGCGGTTGCGGGCATAGGCGACATTGGTAGCCAGCTTGGCTTGATGGCGCTGCCACACCAGCGCGCCGAGAAAGCCGACAACCGGCAGCCCCAGCAGCGTGAGAAACCACGCGCTGGTATAGTTGACCGCGCCCAGACGCTGCAGCGGCGCCGCGCTGGTGGCGATGAAGCGTATGTCCTGGCCCAGCAGCCGCACGTCCTCTTTCGAGGCGCCGCTCAGCGCGGCGGTGGCATACTCGGTTGTGCCGGGTTCGACCGTGAGGGTGATGGGCTTGGTGCTGGCCGTGACGTATTGTTTTGCGCGCGGATCAAAGTAGGCGAAGGTGATTGGCTTGATCACATGCGTGCCGGCGTAACGCGGCACCATCACATACTCCCAGCTCTTGCTGCCGGTGATCTGCGTATCGCCATGCTCGACGTCTTGCGAAACTTTGGGATCGTAGACTTCAAAATCAGCGGGCAGCTCCGGCGCGGGAGCCGGCAAGGTTTTGATATTGCCCTGCCCGGAGATTTTCACCGTGAGGGTAATGGCTTCGTTCGCTTTCACCGCGGTGCGGTCGACCATCGCACTGAGAGTATAATTGCCCACGACGCCGGCGAATCCCGCGGGCTTGCCAGACGCGGGCAGCGGCAGCACTTCGATTGCCACCGGCCGCGAGGCGATGGTGACGCGCTCGACCGGCGCAAAGATCGGATCATCAAAGAAGCTGTCGAAAATGTCGCGCGGTCGCCGGCGCTGCGCCGCCGTCACCTCGCAATCCAGGCTCATGGCTTCAATCGTGCCGCGGCCCGCGGTCTGGGGAAAGATCGCCGTACGCTTGACCTCGGCGACGAGATAGCGCTGGCCGTTGATGACTTGTTGATAGGTGCGCGGCTGCCGCGGCATGGGGAAATCCTCCACCCAGAAGCCGGTGAAGGTCGGCAACTTGGCATTGCCATAGTTGCGGACGTTGCGGGCAGTGTAGATCTTGAAGGTCACGATCACCGGTTGGTTGACAAAGACTTGCTTGCGGTCGACTTCGGCGCGCAGAAAAAGGCTGCCATCCGCGGTGACATTCGGATCCGCCTGCGGCGCCGGCGCGCCGGGAGCAGAAGGCTGGCCGCCGGCTGCCGGCAAAATTTCGATGCGTATTGGATCGCTGCGATAAGCCTGGCCGCCGGCTTCAACCTCCACCGGGCCGATCGCGAAGGATCCGCTGGCAATGGCAATGAAAGTGTAATGATAGGTGTGCGAGGACGACATGCGGCCGTTGACGATCTGAATGCTCTGCGAGCTGCTGGTGCCGGCGAGGCGCGCAAAGCTCTCCATCTCCGGCAAGTTCGGTTGTCCGGCATTGCCGCCCGTGACTTCAACGCTGAGCGTGAAATCTTCATTCAGGCCGATGCGGGTGCGATCGACCGTCGCCGTCACCGTGACTTGCGCAAGGCCGGCAGAAGCATAGGCAACACCGAGCATCACCAAGAGAAAGATCGATCTGGCGACCGCGGCCGGAGCTTTTCCCCGTGTGCCAGCCAGCATCGCTTCACCTGCGCGCCGGCCTGAGAAGCAGAGATCCCGGCGTGCCGAAACGCTGCGGCCTGATCTCACGCGTGGTGGCGCGGCGTTTCCCGCCAAGCTGACGGAGTTGTGCCGCCACGTATTTCTTGCTGCCATTCTCATCACCAATCCTTCTCCACCCGCACCCGCCCGCGCGCCTTGATCTGGCGCTGCTTCTGCGCGTCCTTCTCCTGCTTCTGCAGGGCCTCCAGCAGGCGCTCCGCCTCTTCTTTGCTCAATTTTTGTTCTTTGCCCTGGGCCGCCTGCTGCTGATTCTCCTGCTGCTCGCCGGAGGATTGCTGCTGCTGCTCTGCTTGTTGCTCGGCCTGCTGCTGTTGTTCCTCCTGACCCTGTTGCTTCTGCTCGTCTTGATTCTGCTGCCCTTGCTGCTGTTCCTGCTGTTGTTGCTGTTGCTGTTGCTGCTGCTGCTGCTGTGGCTCCTTTTGCGCGTGTTGCTTCAGCTTGGCCCGCACATACTCCAAATTGTATTTTGCGTCTTCGTCGTTGGGATTCAGCTTCAGAGCCTGTTGATAGGCGAGGATGCTCTCCGGCCACTTGTTCAAGCGATAGAGCGTGTTGCCCATGTTGTAATAGCCCTGCGCCTGCAACTCAGGATTGTCGCTTTTTTGAATCGCCTCCTGATAAGCCTTGAGCGCTTCTTCATAGTTGCGCTTTTGATAAAGCGCATCGCCGATATTGAACTTCACGATCGGCGAAGCCGGATTGTCGATTTCCGCATCGCGATAGTGATCGTTGGCTTCGTCGTATTTGCCTTCGGCATAGCGGCGATTGCCCTCCTGCACCTGTTTGCGGCCGGCGCCCTGCGCGTGCAGCAGGGCCGGCACCAAACTCAGCAGCAACAGCAGCGGCACGCAGCGATTCTTGCACGGATTCATTTTCATTCTGGGTTCTAAAACCAAGTGTTGGCCTCAGGCCGCCGTAACCGGCTGGCCGGGCCTGCCATCCCGTTCCTCCGCAGTCAGCGGCGAAACCAGCCGGCCGCGCCATTCCGTTCTGCCTTTGCGGCGCTCGGAAAGCAACAACTCCACCAGCAACAGCGCCAGCCCGAGGATCAACACATATTGAAAGCGTTCTTCATAGTGGGAAAACTTCAAAGAGGCCAGCTCTTTCTTCTCCATCCGCGCGATTTCCTCGTAGATGCGATCAAGCTCGGCCTCGCCCGAGGAGGCGCGATGATACTTGCCGCCGGTCTGCAGCGCGATTTTTTCCAGAGTCAATTCATCCAGCTTGGTGACGACCACTTCACCGCCGCGGCTGCGCTTGAACTCGCCGGTGCGGTTGCCCTGTGTATCGACCACGGGAATGGGCACCCCCTTGGCCGAGCCGATGCCGACGGTGTAAATCACCACGCCCTGGCGTTCTGCCTCTTCCGCCATGGCCATGGTGTCTTCGTCGTGGCTTTCGCCGTCGGTGATCAGAATCAGTACCTTGTACTGCCGCTCGGTGTTCTCGAAGCTTTGCAGCGCCAATTGAATGGCCTTGCCCAGCGCCGTGCCCGGCGTGGGAATCAGTCCGGGCTCGAGCACATCGAGAAAGATTTTGGCGGCGCCATAGTCGAGCGTGAGCGGGCACTGCACAAAGGCCTCGCCGGCAAAGGCAATCAGCCCGATGCGGTCGCCCTGCAGCTTGTCGATGAACGAGGCGACTTCATGCCGCGCCTTGGCCAGGCGGTTGGGCGGCACATCTTCCGCGTACATGGATTCGGAAACATCGATGGCGACCATGACGTCCACGCCTTCGCGTTTGACCTCCTCCAATGCCGTGCCCACCTGCGGCCGCGCCAGCGCCAGAATCATGAATCCCAGTGCCAGCAGCAACAACACCTGTTTCCACACCCGTCGCTTGCGGCTGTAGGCCGGCATGAGCTGTTGGAGCAGCAGCAAATTGCCGAAACGCACCAGCGCCGCCCGCCGCCACCGTTGCACGAGATAAAAAAATACGAGCAGCAGCGGCAGAGCGAGCAGCAGATACAAAACCGTGTCGTTGGCAAAACGAATCATGTCACCTCGTCACCAACTCTCTCATGTGGATCATGCGCAGCGCAACGGCCTCCGGCCGGCAGGTTCCGGCAGCGCCGCGGCGCCCCTCAGGGTATCTTGCGAAACACCGTGCCGGCCAGCACCACCTCGATGAACACCAAACCGAGCGCCAGCGCCAGCCAGTGCACGAACAGCTCGCGATAGCGGGTGAATTGCTTGACCTCGACTTTGGTTTTTTCAAGCTGGTCGATCTCCGCAAAGATTTTCTCCAGACTCTGGCGGTCAGTGGCGCGGAAATATTTGCCTTTGGTCAGCTCCGCGATTTTCGTGAGCATGGCCTCGTCGATTTCCACCGGCATGGGCACGTAGCGCTTGCCGAAAATTGGATCCTGCACGGGATAGAGCGCCTGGCCGCGCGTGCCGACACCGATGGTGTAGAAGCGAATGTTGAACGCCTGCGCCAGCCGCGCCGCCGTGAGCGGATCGATCTCCCCGGCGTTGTTGATTCCGTCGGTGAGCAGGATCACGACTTTGCTCTTGGCTTTGCTGTTGCGCAGTCGGTCGACCGCGGTGGCCATGCCCAGCCCAATGGCGGTGCCATCGTCGATCAAACCGACATCCACTTTCTTCAAGAAATTGATCAGAATACCGTAGTCCAGCGTCAGTGGACATTGCGTGAAGCTGCGCGCGGCAAACACCACCATGCCGATGCGGTCGCTGCTGCGGCCGGTGATGAACTGCTCGGCCACCAGCTTCGCCGCTTCAATACGGTTCTTCGGCCGGAAGTCCTCTGCCAGCATGCTGCTGGAAACATCGAGCGCCAATACGATGTCGATGCCCTCGGTGGTGATTTCCTCCTCGGTCTGCCCGCTCTGCGGCCGCGCCAGCGCCACGATCACCAAGCCAATTGCCAGCCAGCGCAAACCGAAGAGCAGGTGCCGCGAGGAATAGCGCGAACGCTGCGGCAAGGACTTCATCAAATCGAGATTGGAGTAGCGCAGCGTGGCCGTGCGGCGCTGATAGCTGCGGACATGCCACCAGGCCAGCAGCGGCAGCAACAACAGGAGAAAGAGAAACTCAGGATGCGCGAAAGTCAGCATCTCAACCTGCCTCCGCCGGCACGGGCTCGAGTTTGCCTGCCGGCACCGCGGCGGCGGCTTCCGCAGGGGCGGGCGCCGGCTTGGTCAACTGCACGAAAGTCTGAGCGGCGGCCAGCAGGCGTTCATGCTGCTCCGCCGGCGGAATGAACTTGGCAAACTTCACCAAATCGCTTTGCTCCAAAAGCTGACGCAAAAGGTCGAGTGCCTGCGGTTCGAGGTCGACGCGCTCGAAATGTTCCAGCACTTCGAACGTAGTCATCTCCAGCGCTTCGACGCGATAGCGGCCTTCGAGGTAGCGCCGAACGATTTCCGACAGAGTGCTGTAGAAGAGTTTGATCTCGCCCGCCGCCAGCAAACCGCTGTCGCGCAGGTCGGCCAGCGCCGCCAGCGCTTCCTCATGCGCCGGTCGCGGCGGGGTGACGCGCTCCGGCAGCAAGCCCTTGCCCTGGCGCCGGCGCCACCAGTAATACCCGCCGGCGGCGAGCAGCAACACGCCGGCGACGATCGCGCCGATCAGAATCACCCGGCGCCAGTCGCGCGGCAGTTCCCACGGCGCTTTGATCTCGCGAATGTCGCCCGCCTCACTCGGCCGCAGCGAAGCCACGTAGAGATCGAGTTTTTCGGTGCGTAAAATCTGCCACACGGAATCCGGCGGCTGGCGATATTGCAGCGTCAGCGGCGGAATCTCGAAACGGCCGGTGTCGAAAGTCGAAATCGTATAAGCGGCTTCCTCGATGACAGCACCACCTTCCCGCCGCGCCTCCGGCGTTTGATAGCCGCGAATCTCGAAGCCGCCGAGATTGGCGGCCGGGCCGGGCCAGCGCACCTCGACGTTCGGCGGCCGCCGCAGCCGCACGCTGTATTGCACGGTGTCGCCGATGGTCAACCGGGATTTGCTGACGCGCGATTCGATCGTGACCGCAGGCCCCGTCTGCGAACTGCCGTTGCCGGCGCACAGCAGCAGTGCGCCAAGCACGGCGAGCAGCAGCGCCCGGCCGTTATTGCACTTTGTCATCGTAGATCACGACTCCTTCAGCACGCATCATGCGCTCGACCAGGCGATCGTAAGCCTCCTGCTGTTTCGCGCGCACGTAATCCTGCATCACGCGATTGCGCACTTCCTGAAATGCCGGCGGCGCCGTTGCGCCGGTGGAATCAGCGGGAGCGTAGCGGTCGAGATTGGCGCGATAGTACAACTCGAGATCGCTTTCCTGAAAATCAACCTTCTGCGCGACTTCCTCCTGCAGCAGCTTTTGCACCATGAAGTTCTTCTTCGCCTGAAAGGCGGCGTCGATCACCTCCTGATCGCGCTCCAGGCCCTTGCGCTTGGCGGTGCCGTACAACAACTCGGTGGCAATGTATTGCCGCAGGAACTCCAGCCGGTCGTTGCGGTTCTTGATTTGCGCCAGCACGAAGGGCGGCAGATTCTTGATTTCGAATTCGAGATCGCCGGAGGTGATTTCACGGTTGCCGATTTTGGCCACCACTTCGCCCGGCCGCTTCTTCGTCACCTGCGCGGTGTCGAGCAGCGTGCTCTCTGCCAGCGCCTGCTGGGCATCGGCCGAGCGCTGCAAGCGCTCGAGACATTCAATGATGCGGCGGCCGGCATCATCCACCAGGCCGCTGCGCGGATAAAGCTCCTTCACGCGCAGATAGTAAGCCAGCGCCGATTCATAATTGCGCAGCCGGTCGAAATAGATGTTGGCGATGGTGAAGCTGAGGTTGGCCTGCTCTTCCTCATCGAGCGGGTAATTCTCCAGATACCGCTGGTACTCCGCCACCGCCTGCTGATACAGCTCGCGGTTGTAGAGAATGTTGGCAAAATCGCGAACCTTTTCGCCGGGCAGATTCTGCTTCTGCTCCTGCTTGCAGCCCGGCGCCAAGATCACCAGCGCCGCGAGCACGCCGAGACGGCCAACAGCCCTCGGCAGGTTCGCCAGCATGCTTCTGAAAGTGCTCATCTTGAAGGTATCCCACAAGTGATGCTGCCGGTCATGAAATCATGGCCTCAGCGAAAACGTTTCGCCCGCATCTTGAAAAACCGCACCAGCGGCTCGATGTAGGGTTGATTGGTGCGCACCTCCACGGGATCGACTTTGGAGGAGCGCAGGGTTTTCTCCCGCAGCAGACCGCGCCGCGCCGCTTCCCGCGCAAAGGCCTGGCGGTTGGCGGCATGCGCCGTGTCGAGCAGAAAGAGTTCGCCGGTTTCGGCATCCTCTAATTCCACCAAACCGACGTTGGGAAACTCCAGTTCGCGCGGATCGGTCACCGGAATGGCAACGAGATCATGGCGCTTGCTGGCCACGCGCAGCGCCTTTTCATAGCCCGCGGAAAGGAAATCCGAAACCAGAAACACCACCGCCTTGCGCCGGATGACGCGATTGAGATACTCCAGCGCCGCCGCGATGTCGGTGCCGGTGCCCTCGGGCTGGTGATAAAGAATCTCGCGCAGCACGCGCAACACGTGGCTGCGACCTTTCTTCGGCGGCACGAATTTCTCGATGCGATCGGTGAAAATGATCAAGCCCACTTTGTCGTTGTTCTTGATCGCGGAGAACGCCAGCAGCGCGCAAATCTCCGCGGCGAGATCACCCTTCATTTGCTCATGCGTGCCGAAGTTGCCGGACGAGCTGACGTCAACCAGCAACATCACCGTCAGCTCGCGCTCCTCGTCAAAGACTTTCACGTAGGGATGGCCGGCGCGCGCCGTAACGTTCCAGTCAATGTTGCGAATGTCATCGCCATAGGTATACTCACGCACCTCGGAGAACTCCATGCCGCGGCCCTTGAACACGGAATGATATTCGCCGCTGAACACGTCATTGACCAGCGCCCGCGTCGTGATTTCGAGACGGCGGACTTTTTTGAGAATTTCTTTTGGAATCATGGCTCGATTGGCCGGAGCTGCAGTTGCAGTTTCGCCTTCCTGCCCGCGCTGCCGCCCGCCGGCAACGCGCGCACCGCCTTACGGGACTTCGATGCGGCTCAACACTTGCGCGATGACGTATTCCGTGGTTTTTTCCTCAGCTTCGGCTTCGTAGGTCAAAATGATGCGGTGGCGCATCACATCCAGGCCGATGGAACGCACGTCTTCGGGCGTGACATAACCGCGGCCGCGTAGAAACGCATGCGCTTTCGACGCTTGCGCCAGAAAGATGCTGGCGCGCGGGCTGGCGCCGAATTGAATCAAATCCTCGAGTTCCTGCAGGCCGTATTTCGCCGGCTCGCGCGTCGCAAATACGAGATCGATGATGTAGCGCTCGATCTTTTCATCAATATAGACTTCCGTAACCACCTGGCGCGCGCGCCGGATGTCCTCCGGCTGCACCACCGGCACCACCTGGGCGAAATGGCCGCGCGTCATCCGCCGCATGATCTCCAGCTCTTCCTCTTTGTTGGGGTAACCGATGGCGAGCTTCAACATGAAGCGATCCACTTGCGCTTCGGGCAGCGGATAGGTGCCCTCTTGCTCGATAGGATTCTGGGTCGCCAGCACCAAGAACGGATCATCGAGCTTAAAGGTGTTCTCCCCGATCGTCACCTGGCGTTCCATCATGGCTTCCAGCAAGGCGGATTGCACTTTGGCCGGCGAGCGGTTGATCTCATCGGCGAGAATCAGGTTGGCGAAAATGGGGCCTTTCTTGGTGGTGAACTGGCCGTTGCGCTGGTCGTAGATCAACGTGCCGATCAAGTCGGCAGGCAGGAGGTCGGGCGTGAATTGAATGCGCTGAAATTTCGTCTGAATCGCGGCTGACAGCGTCTTGACGGCCAGCGTCTTGGCCAGACCAGGCACGCCCTCCAGTAAAATGTGGCCGTTGCTCAACAAGCCCACCAGCAGCCGCTCGACCATATATTTCTGGCCGACGATCACTTTGCTGATTTCCTTGGTCAGCATTTCAACAAATGCACTCTCGCGTCGAATCTTCTCGTTGATCGCTTGAATGTCAACGTTCATTGCACCTCCAGTTGGATCCGAATGGAATGATGGTCTGCGGCCCGGCTGGCAGCAGCGCGGCCGCGGCGGCGGCTCTGCTCCGGTCACCCTCCGCGGCGCGGCAAACGCACGCGCTTCACTTCAATGACAGCGCGGAACTCTCGGGCCGGTGGGCACGCAGGAAGCTCTCGGTCATGGCATATGCGCGTGCCAAGCGGCTGGGGTCACCGCTGGCGCCGGAAAACTTGACGACATCGCTGGTCTGTAACACTTCCTCCAGTTGCGTCGCCTGGCTGGTGGCGTCCGGATGCAACCGGCGATAGGCCGCCACCACTTCCGCAGTAGTGATGCCTTGCGCCGGAATCTCGAAGCGCCGGTGCAAATAGGCGCGCAGAATTCTGGATAATTGGGTGAATGCTTCCTTGGTATCGACGGAATGCAAGTCCACCGTGGCCTGCAGCTCCTCGTAGAATTCGTCTTCCAGTGGCTTGGGAGCCGCGGCCGCAAGTTGCGCGCGGGCAGCCCGGCGGCGCTGCGCCCGCCACAGGACGAATCCCACACCAGCCGCCAGCGCGACTCCCAGAGCCGCCAATGCAATTACGGCGACCGGCGTCTCTCCCGGCTCCGGCACCGCCTCGACAACTTTGGTGCTCAAGCGGCCGGCATACAACTCATGCTTTTCATTGGTGGCTTTATCGAGATAGCTGACTCGCATGGTTTCGACGTAACCCATGCCCAGACCCTGCGGCCGCAAGGTGTATTCGAAGAAGTGAGTCGCGACCATTGTTCCGTTTTCGGCGCCGACGCGATTCGCAGAGGCCGTGCCCACGAGTTTGAGGTTGGCAAGGCGCGGCGGCTCCGGCGGGTCCACTACCACGCGCGCCAAATCGCCGCGCCAGGTAAGCTCCACCCGATAGACGGCGGTGCGATTGAGCGGAACTTCTTCAGGTGTCAGCGTGGCGCTCAGCTTGACTTCGAGGGTTGGCTGCGCCTGGGCGGAAAAGAGCGAGAGCAGCAGCGCGCCCAGCGCCAGGATCAGAAATTTTCCTCTCATATCATCATAGACGGTCATCTGACGGCTCAAAAAAAAGCCGCGATGAAGCGGTGGCCGCTCCCGGGGCTGCCACCAGCAAGACATCGGGCCTATAAGACAGAAATTGAAGCAAAAAAGTTTTACGGCTTGGCATTCGGGCCGGTCGGAGTTTTTTTCGAGGTCGCGCCTTCCGTGGCGGCGGGCGCGGCAGGGTTGTCCTTGGAATCGGTGAAAAGATTGAGGTCGCTGACATCCTGACCGAGATGCTCCAATTCCCAATCCACCGAGGGGACCAGCTCGTGATCGGGATACTTCTGTTTGAACGTTGTGTAGGCGGTGCGTGCCCGCTCCAGATCCTTGATATGGTTGGCGTAGATGTAGCCGATCATGAATTGGGCCTGGGGCACGTGCCGGCTCTGGGGAAAATCAGCAACCAGTTGTTGAAACGCGTCGACTGCACGCTGGTATTGCTGCTGGTGATTGAGGCAGATCATGCCGATGCGCTGCAATACTTCGTCGCTGCCCTCGGCCTTGGGAAAGCGTTGCAGCAGCGCCTGCGAAAGCAGCAGCACGCTGTCGAATTCCTGCCGGGATTCGTGATTCTTGATCTGGTCGCGCAGTTCCGCTTCGCTCAAAGTGTTCGCGCTTTTCAGCAGCGCCAGCCGCGTTTGCGCCTCGTCGAATTTGGCATTCTGGGGAAACTGCTGGTTGAGCTTCTTATAGTAATTTTCGGCTTGGGTGAATTCACCGCGCAACTCCAGCTCACGCGCCTTGCTGTAGAGCTGTTCTTCATTGAGTTTTTCACCGCAGCCGGTAATGAGCAGGGATATCGCAAACAATCCGCTCAGCAGCCTGGTCGTGAACATCACATCCTCCGCTGGTAGGGTCGAATATTTTCTTGGAGCGCGGAAATCTAACGAGGGAGCGTCATAAAATCAAGGGAATTCTCCCCCTGAAAACAAAAAGGCGAGATCACTCTCGCCTTTTGCTGCATCACAGGATCATTGCTTCAATTCTTGGTAGAACCTTCATCGACGACTTCGAAATCCGCGTCCTCGACTTTGCCCTTGCCGGCGCCGCCATTGGTGCTGGTTTGCTTGCCGGCGGCGTTGGCGGCTTCATACATGCGGGTGGAGACTTGGTTCCAGATCGTGTTGAGCTCCTCGGAGGCCATCTTGATGTCGTCGACGCGCTCGGATTTCATCACCTCACGAATCTTCTTCACCGCGGCTTCCAGCCGTTCCTTGGAGGCGGCATCGAGCTTGTCGCCCATGTCGCGGATGTTTTTCTCGGTCTGGTAAACGAGTTGATCGGCGCGGTTGCGCGTTTCCACCAGCTCGCGCCGCTTCTTGTCTTCCGCCGCGTGCTCACGGGCGTCGCGTTCCATCTTGGCGATCTCTTCCTTGCTCAGGCCGGTCGAGGCTTCGATGCGAATCGACTGTTCCTTGCCGGTGGCTTTGTCGCGCGCGGATACGTGCAGAATGCCGTTGGCATCGATGTCGAAGGTGACTTCGATCTGCGGCACGCCGCGCGGTGCGGGCGGAATGCCGTCGAGAATGAAGCGACCGAGCGTGCGGTTGTCGATCGCCATCTCGCGCTCGCCCTGCAGCACGTGAATCTCCACCTGGGTTTGGCTATCCGCCGCCGTCGAGAAGATTTCCGACTTCTTGCACGGAATCGTAGTGTTGCGCTCGATCAACTTGGTGGTCACACCGCCCAGGGTTTCGATGCCCAGGGACAGGGGGGTGACATCGAGCAGCAGCACGTCTTTCACGTCGCCGGACAGCACGCCGCCTTGAATCGCAGCGCCCACCGCCACGACTTCATCGGGGTTGACGCCCTTGTGCGGCTCTCTGCCGAACAACCGGCGCACGATCTCCTGCACTTTCGGCATCCGCGTCGAGCCGCCCACCAGCACGACTTCGTCGATGTCGCTGGTGCGCAGATCCGCATCGCGCAACGCCGCTTCGCACGGGCCGATGGTGCGCTCGAACAAGTCATCGCAGAGCTGCTCGAACTTCGAGCGCGTCAGCGTGATTTGCATGTGCTTCGGGCCGGCGTTGGTGGCGGTGATGAACGGCAGGTTGATGTCCGTCTGCATGACGGTGGACAACTCGCATTTCGCCTTTTCCGCGGCTTCCTTCAAGCGTTGCAGTGCCATCGGGTCCTTGGAGAGATCGACACCTTCCTGCTTGCGAAATTCCGCCACCAGCCAGTCGATGATACGCTGATCGAAATCATCGCCGCCGAGATGGGTGTCGCCGTTGGTCGCCTTCACTTCGAACACGCCGTCGCCGATTTCCAGAATGCTGATGTCGAAGGTGCCACCGCCCAGGTCGAACACCGCGATTTTTTCATCTTTCTTCTTGTCCAGGCCGTAGGCCAGCGAAGCGGCCGTGGGCTCGTTGATGATGCGCTTCACCGTCAGGCCGGAAATTTCGCCCGCTTCTTTGGTGGCTTGGCGCTGGCTGTCGTTGAAGTAGGCCGGTACGGTGATGACCGCCTCGGTGATTTTTTCGCCGAGATAGTCTTCCGCGGTTTGTTTCATCTTTTGCAGAATCATCGCCGAGATTTCCTGGGGCGAGTACTCCTTGTCACCAATACGAACCACGGCGACATCATTCTTGCCCGAGACCACAGTGTAAGGAACCGACTCGCGCTCACGTTTGACTTCACTATGCCGGCGTCCCATGAAGCGCTTGATCGAATAAATCGTGTTGGTCGGATTGGTAATGGCCTGGCGCTTCGCCACCTGTCCCACCAGGCGCTCGCCGTTTTTGGAAAAGGCCACCACCGAAGGCGTGGTGCGCGAGCCTTCCGAATTCGGAATCACCACCGGCTCGCCGCCTTCCATGACCGCCACGCACGAATTGGTTGTGCCCAAGTCAATTCCAATGATTTTGCCCATCGCAAAAATCCTCCAGATCTAAGATCAAAAGTTCTGATTGGTTTCTGACGCAAGACCAAGATTTTCTAATAACTTCATTTGTCATCAACAAACGCCATGCCATTGCTCACAAACACAAGACGCGATTCGCGTCCACTGTTTTTAAATGGCTTAGAATAATGAGAGTGAAGGCGGGTGAGGTGAGCAGCAGGTCTTTTTTTCAGGGAGATGACAGCCTGGCAGGAAAAAACATGACGGCTCCAGAGAATGGAGCCGTCATGGTCGTTGATGCTAACGTTTTTCGCTGAAGAAATCGTCGTCACCGGCCCCACGGCGGCGCTCATAGGCTTCTTGCGCTTCGCGGCAGCGCGGCGTCCAGGGCATGGCTTCCAGGCGGGATTCCGGTATTTCCTTGCCGGTGTCGATGCAGTAGCCGTAGGTGCCTTCCTTGACACGCTTCAAGGCGTCTTCGATCTCGGAGAGAACATCCGTGTCCTTGGTCAGCAGGCCGGAAATGTACTCGCGGTCACGATCGAGCTTGGCCGATTCCTCGAATTCCGCGCTGCGCGTCGTGGTCGAGCCTTCGAAGTCGTCCTCATTCTGATTGAGCGCGCGCAGGATGCGCTCACGTTCCTGCAGCAGTCGTGACTTGTAATATTCGAGCTTCTTTTTATCCATGAATCTGACCTTTCCTCGAACAAGGTTTCTGCTCAAAGCCCCGGTGTCTGTCAAACCATCCCGTTCAAAAATGGGCTGGAATCTAATCATTCCCCCTCTTCAATGCAACAAAGAAATTGGCGTCGCGCCGTGAAATGCGAAGCAGAACCACCTGGCGATCCTTGCTCGCGGCGAGCACTCGGCGGTATTCCGCCACCGTGCGCACCGGCTTGCGGTCAACTTCCTTGATCACGTCGCCCGGGCGAAGGCCCTCCTGATCGGCCGAGCTGCCGGCTTCCACCTCGATGACAACGACACCGGTTGACTCCAAAATGTCGAATTCGCCGGCAAGTTCTTCGGTCAAATCAGCCACTGCCAGGCCCAGGGCTTCGGTGCGCGGTTCATCTGCCGTCACGGGCCGGTTGGGATCCTCCGGCCGTTCGCCCAACTTCACCGTGAGGGTACGCTCGCGGCCGTCGCGGATCAGCTTCACCTGCACCGCCGTGCCGGGGCGGAAGCCGGCGACAATATTCATGAGATGGTTTTGGTCGCGAATCGGCGTGCCGTTCAGCGCCACCACAAAGTCTTCATCCTGCATGCCGGCTTTCTCGGCAGGGCTGCCGGGCATGACCCGCGTGATCAACGCGCCGTCCGTGGAGGGCAGGTTCATTTCGCGCGCAACGTCTTCATCCACGCTCTGAATATTGACGCCCAGCCAGCCGCGCACGACTTTTCCCGTCTCAATAAGCTGGGTCATGATCTGGCGGGCCAGGTTGATCGGAATTGCAAAACCGATGCCGACATTGCCGCCGCCCCAGCCGCCCGAGACAATGGCGGTGTTGATGCCCACCAACTCGCCGCGCAGATTGACCAGCGCGCCGCCGCTGTTGCCGGGGTTGATCGCGGCGTCGGTTTGAATGAAGTCTTCATAATCGATATCGCCCACACCCACTTGCGTGCGGCCCTTGCCGCTGACGATGCCGGCAGTGACGGAATGGGCGAGCTGCAGCGAGAAGGGGCTGCCCACCGCCAGCACCAGCTCTCCCACCTCGAGTGCATCGGAATCACCCAGGCGCGCGACCGGCAAATTGGTCGCGTCGATCTTGATCACCGCAAGATCGGTTTTGGGGTCGCTGCCCACGATCTTGGCCTTATAGCTCTTCTTCTCGATCAACACCGCGATCTCGTCCGATTCGCGAATCACGTGATTGTTGGTGAGCACGTAGCCGTCGGGACTGATGATCACGCCTGAGCCCAAGCCCTCCTGGCGGAACTCGCGCTCGCCCCGGCCGCGGCGCCGGCCCCACCATTCCTCGTGAAAAAACTCCGTGAAGGGATTGCGCACGCGCACGACTTTCTCGCTGGTGATGCTGACCACCGTCGGCATCACGCGCTTGGCCACGGCCACATAAGCTTTGCCGGTGGCGGCGAGGTCGGCCTCGCCGGACAGTTCCGTCTCCGTGGCAGCCGGAGCGCCGAGCGCCGCTTTCGGCTTGTTCTCCGCCAAGCCGGGCTTGGTCCAGTCGAAATTGGAAGCGATAATCAAGCCCGCCAGCGCACCGAGAAACAGCATGAGCGACATGACGCCGAGGGTTTTGTATTTAGCCATCACACCTTCTCCTGAAAAAGGGATTGGTCATCTGCGCGTGCCGGCGGGCAGAACCGCAAGACTCCCGACGGCGCAGAGGCCGAATGCCGGAATACTTGCCGGCGCGAAATAGTCCCACGCAAAGCCGTGCGCTGCGGCTCAGGCGGCGCCGCTGCGATAGAACCGGATTTGCACTTTCTCCAGCGTCGCCAGGCCTCCGCTCAGGGCGCCGTCCACCACCGTCATGAAGCGTTCCAGCTTCTCCCGGGTATCCACAATCTCGACGATGATGGGAAGATCTTCGGACAGCCGCTCGATCTTGAACGTATGAATCCGGCTGTGAGCGCCGAAGCCCATCATGCCGCGCAGCACGGTTGCGCCCGCCAAGCCGTGCGCGCGCGCCTGCAGCACGATCCATTCATACAATGGCTTGCCCTCGTGTTTGTCGCTCTCACCGAGGAACAGGCGCAACAAGTAACCTTCTTCGGGCAGAACCACGAGCTCACCTCCACAGTAGGTAGGCCAGTGAGCGTCCCAGCCACACGGCCGCAAGACCCACAACGACCTGGACGTTCAAATTCACCAGTGCCGCCAGGATTTCACCACTGCGCAGCAGATTCATCGTCTCATTGGCAAACGTCGAAAAAGTGGTGAACCCGCCCAGGAATCCGATGAAGAGCAACAGCCGGGCTGCGGGTGTAAGGTAGCCGTGCCGCTCGGCCAATTGCGCGAGAAACCCGATCGCCAGGCATCCGGCCAGGTTGACGACGATCGTGCCGAAAGGAAACTCGGAGTCTTTGGTCAGTTGCTGAACGTAGCCGCTGACGAGATAGCGCAGAATGGATCCGGCAAAACCGCCGATGCCCACCAGGATCACTTTGAGCATGACGCTGATTTCAGAATTGAGGATGCGCAGGAGTCATCAGCGTTGGCGCGGTTAAGGGCGGACTCCATCGCCGCAAAAATATGGCAACCCGGCTTCCCGCCGGCAGAATTCAAACGACCTTGATGAATTGATCCCCCACGCGATTGAGCGTCTTCACGCCGAAATTGCGCAGCCGGAACACTGTGCCGCGCTTGGTGCCGGCCGGCACGTTCAGCTCGACCAGCTTGCCTGCAATGGTCGGAATGCGCAGGCGCGTCCCGGCTTTCAACGCAGGTTCATCCACGTGAGTTTCAAAGTAAATGTCCGCACCGGCGCGGGTAAAATGCGGGTGCGGCTCCACTTCCACGTTGATGATGATATCACCGGAGGGTCCATGGCTGGGTTCTGCCGCCAGTCCCCGCAGGCGCAATTGATGCCCGCTTTCGACGCCGGCCGGCAGCCGGATGCGAATCTTCTTTTTCGATGAAATCTGGCCGCTGCCGTTGCACCGGCTGCACGGCGCATACCCTTCCTGGCCCTTGCCATGGCAAACCGGACAGGTTTTCTTCTGGCGAATCGAAATTGTGCGCTCCGTGCCGCGCACAGCTTCCAAAAAGGAGATGCGAATCTTGCCCGTAATGTTGCGCGCCGCGGTGTGCGTGGGCGTGGGGTCGGAGTAAATGCCATTGAATCCGAAGAGGTCGCGCAACAGATCCGAAAACGCGAAACCCTGCCCGAAAAAGGAGCCAAACGGACTGTGGCCGCTCATGCCCGGCATGCCGAAGCCGTGGCTGCGCAGAAACTCCGGATCAAAAGAGAACCATTCACCGTTGGTGGTGGCATCCGGCCGGCCGTAGAAGCGCAACTGATCGTACTTGTGGCGCTTTTCTGCGTCGCCGATGATGTCATACGCTTCGTTGATCTCCTTGAAGCGCTCCTCGGCGGCCTTGTCGCCGGGATTGGCATCAGGATGATATTGCTTGGCCAACCGGCGGTAGGATTTCTTGATCTCCTCCGGCGGGGCTTTCTCGCTCACGCCAAGAATCTTGTAGTAGTCTTTGAATCGCATCTTCGGAGCCATGATGCTCTCGCCGCACTGCTTGCCGCGAGATGGAAGTCACTGACAGATTCTCTCAAAGCACAGCGGCTGCCTCACCTTGCACGGTGGACATTCTACTGGGCGCTGTGACAAGTTGACAAATTCAATTGATTTAACCGGGGATGAAAAGCAATTGATATGCCAGAATTGTTGCGAAATCGTCTCGCTGTTTTTGAGAAACTTGAAAGCAGTATAACCATGGAGATTGAAACCCGCCTGCCAGGATGGCTTACCAGCAGATGATTTGGCAGATAAGGAGGGAAATTGGTAAAGTAGGGCAAGGAGACCCTCGCACGCGCGGACGCTGGTCGGCCGGGGCTGCGCGCGGTTTCGCTGGCTAGCGCAGCAACAACAACTTGGTCAATTGCCGATGACCGCCAGCCTGTAATTCACAAAAATAGAGGCCACCGCTCACGAGATTCCCCACGCGATCACGGCCATCCCAACGAGAAAGAAAGTGGCCGGGCTGGTAAGCTTGATCGACCAGCGTGCAGACTTCGCGGCCCAGCACGTCGAAGATGCGAAGGACGGTGCGGCCCGCTGTCACCGGCGAAACAGGAAGCTCATACCGAATCTCGACAGCAGCGACGCTCGACCCACGGCGCCAAGGATTCGGATAACTCTGCTGCAGTTGAAACGCCATCGGCAGGCTCACTGGCGCCGGCGCCTCGATTACTGCCGTCGTGCCTGCGAGCCAGTCCAGCACTCGTTGCATTACTTCTGCACGGCCGGCATAGCCGGGTCGCGCACCGGGTCCGGGATTGACGGCTTCAAATCCAAAACCAAAGAAGACCAGCCGGGAATGATTGGCAGGATCCTCCACCCGCAGGCCGGCCGCGCTGCCTGCCGTCGTATCATAGACCACGCAGACTTGCGCCCGCCCGCGCGGAAGAAGCGCATCGCGCGAGCTTTGATTGTTGGCGCCCAGCGCGCCGGCGGTGATGAGATTGATCAGTCCCCGGCCCACCGGATCACTTTGCACGCCATGCAAGAGGGGATCATCGAGATTGCGATCAAAAGCAGCGTGCAAGCGGTCGGAGAGAAAGCGCGTACCGTTCAAGCTTTCTGCGATGTTCTGGCCGGTCAAGAACAGCCGGCCGCCGCGATCCAAATGCGCGGCCAGCGAATCCGCCTCAGCGGCCGAAATCACCTCCGCGCCGGCAGCATTGCCGGTGAACCAGATGACGGTTTGGCGTTTGAATTTGGGCGCGAAACTCAGCGGCGCCGGACCGCTTTGGGCCTGGCGCCAAACAGAGCAAGTCAACTGCAGTTGCTCCAGCACCGGCACATAGAATTCCTCGAATGCGCCGGCGGGATCATCATTTACCAACAACACCTCGGCGGCCGCGACGGCAATATCAAGATGATTGCGCGCCGCCAGGCCGATTGCCACAGGCGAAACCACTGCGCGCGCATAAGGAATTTCCGGCTCAATCTCCAGGCGATCATAGCGGAGTGCCGGCGGCTGGGAGGCATAAAGGCCGCTGAAGGCAAAACGGCCCTGCGCATCGCTGTCCGCCGTGCGGGTGAAATCCGCGCCCACGTCACTACTGGCATGCAGTCGCAAGCGGGCCCGCACCGGCTTGCCGGAAACGTCACGCACCGTGCCGGTGAGTTCCGTTTGTGGCTGCGGAAGCAGGACACGGTCATGCTGCACGGTTTCGCCGTAAACCAGCGTCACGGTGCTGGTGTCTGCCACAAACGGGAAGGCCTGCAAAACGATGGTCACCGTCTGCGGCGGGGCTGCCGGTGCGGGCGCCAGCAAGCGAAATTCATAACGGCCGCCGCGATAAACCGGCTGCTCGAAATTGCGCTCCACCAGCGTGGCGCGCAGATTTGCCACCGGGCTGCCATCAACCGCGCTGGCCGCGCCGCCTGCCACCACCGCCACCGGCAGCGCAGGACCGAGCTGCGTTTGAAAAACGCCGCGTCCGTCCGTGCGTCGTGCAAAATAGTCGGGCCAGGAGGCGCGAAATAACTCGGCCTTGGCGAGATCCGCAGCCGCAGGCTGGGCGCCTTGCTGCAGCAAGTAAATGTAGGCTTGGCGAAAAATCTTGGGCGCCGCGGCGTAATCGGGACGGCGCTCGCCTTCCACCGCGATGATGTCCGCGATCGTGACCGAAATCTTGCTGCCGGATACGGTCACGCCGGCCGCCGGAAATCTCGCCCGCTGCTCCAGCGTCACGCCGGGAAAGTTGATCACGAAAGAGGGCGGAATCTCGTGCGCCGGCCGCAAGCCCATCAGATAGTGATCGAGCAGACTGAAGTTGTCGAACGCGCGCACGCTGGTGAAGGTGCCCTCGCCGTTGTCGTGCCAGCCATTGCCCTCCATCACCGAGCCGTCGGTTTCGAAAAAGAAACTCCAATGCGCCAACCCGCGGCCGAGCAGCAGATCAGATTCTGTGCCGTTGAGGCGGGCGCGTACATAAGCGCCCCACTCGTGCTCCGCTTCCTGGCCCAGCACATTCAGAAAGCTGAATCCGTTGGGATCGACCGGCCAGTGGTTGATGTAGTTCATGTGCAGAAAGCCCTGCAGCCGGCCGGTGCTGCCGTAGGCGGAAGAGAAGTCGAATGGCCCCAGGCCAATGCCGGCCACCGCATTGCGCACGCCCTGATAGAAGGCGCCGAACGGCGCACCCAGCAAATCGAAATCCGTAATCAAAACCAGTTGCTCGAAGCTGTCGGGCTGCACTGCAAAAAAGCGGCGCGCAATGCCGGCGGTGTTGACGATGCGGTAGGGAATTTCGGCAAAGGACTCAAAGAGAGCGGCGGCTTCTGACCCGAGGAAAGGAAGATCGTCATAATCCACGGCTTGATATTCGGCGTCGGGGTCGCCGCGGGTGAAGCCGGTGATGATTGCGCTGCCGTTGCGCGCGAGCTGAATTTCCACCCCGTGGTAGACGAAATCAAATGACCCGTCCGCAAACAAGGTCACCTGAAAAGTGTTGGAATTCTGCGTGTCGAATTCCGGCAACTTGTCCCAGGTCATGGTGAAGCGATCAGCGGCCTGGCGATAGTGAAGCGTGCCCGCTGCCAGCGGATTGAGATCCGCAAACAGCGGCGCGATCAGGGGCAGCGCCAGGAAGAAATCACTCGGGTCATAGAAGGTGGGATTGCCGATGCCGCCGAAGGTCAGATTGCCGTTGGAACGGATCCACACGTGATCCCACACTTGACCGGCGAAAGGGAAGGAGAATCCGGCGGCGAAGGGGACACGATGGTTGGTGTCATCACCGGGATGCAGCAACGTGCCGGTTGCCGAGTCAAAGGCAAAAGGCAACGCGCTGATCTCGAAGCCGCCGCGGGCATTGGGCGCGAAATGCAGCCGCCGGCCATCGAGATCAAAGGCGTTTCTGCCGGGTTCGGTGATGAGCGTGCCGTCGTCTTCGATAATCACCAAATCACCGGCCATGTGAACGCGGGCGGGGGCGCTCGCGGCCTTCTGCTGCCGGCGTTCGGCAGAGCGCAGGCGGTCGAACACGATCGCATCAATGGCGCTGCCGGCATAGGTGCCGCACGGGGAAAACTCCCCCGGCCCGACAGCGTGGCCGCGCGGCCGCAGCGGCCGGGCGCTTCCAGCCTGCGCGGCGCTGACGGCAGCCGCCAACAGGCCGGTCAGAACGATTGCATGAAAAAGGCGGTCGCGGTCGCGCTCAAATGCCATGAACTTTTACCCGCGCAGAGAGAGAACTGAGTCGGTGGGTTCTTTTTGCTGGATTGATCCAAGCCTTCACGCAAGCGTGCGAATCCACTCTGCCGGCGGATTCATTGCGCGCAGGCGTTGACGCATGCACCTTCTTCTTCTTGAGATCAACAAATCTGTCAAAGCAGTGCTCGATCAACACCGGCCGGGCTTGGCCGCGCGCGCCTGCTTTCCGAAAAGCGGAAGATCGGCACACTTGTCTGCAAGCAGTCGCGGCTTAGCCCGGCCGGCGATTCACCTCATTGCAGCACCAGCAGGCGGCGCACCGCGCGAAATTCGCGGCCACCGTGCGCCGCGGTCGCCTGCATGCGATAGAAATAGATGCCGCTGGCCACCGGCCGGCCCAGGGCATCCCTGCCGTTCCAAGTCGCGAGGTGCGTGCCCGCCGGTTGCGAACCGGAGACCAGTGATGCGACTTGCTGACCCAGCACATCGTAGACCGTGAGCTTGACCTCGGCATTCTGCGGCAAACTGTAGGCAATTGTTGTCAACGCAGCATTGCCGGAGGCCGAGGGCAGGTTGCGCGCGAAAGGATTGGGATAACTCTGGCCCAGACTGAAATCCGCCGGCACTTTGGCGGGCGCTTGGCGATCGTTCACCGCCACCGTGACACCCGCGACCACGCGCACGCGATCCACAAACCAGCCCGCGGAAGCCGCGGCGGCGTTGCCATCGGTCTGAATGCGAAAACGGATCCGCACGTTGTTGAAGCCGGCGCCGGTGAACGCATTCATGGAAAAACCGCGCTCACGCCACTGCGATTGCGTGCCGCGAAATTGGTCGGTGAGCGGCGCCCAGTTTTGCCCGCCGTCACCGCTGATCTCCACCACGCCGAAGTCTTCCTGATTGGCGGAGAAATAATGCTGCTCGGAGAAATACAGCGTGGCTGCAGAGAGCTTGCTGAAATCGAGCGGGAGGTTGAGCGTCATTGCGGAGTTGACGTTGGCGGTGTAAAGCGTGCCGGGGTTGCTGGAGGCCGCCCAGAGCCCGTCCGCCCGGCGCTGGCGAGTCAAACCCCAGCGCTCAGGCTCGACCTGCCAGGCCTGCAAGCCGTTCTCGAAATCTTCCATGCCCACGATGAAGCTTTGCTCCGGCGTCACGCCGCGATTGGCGGCAGCGGCTACATCACGCGCGCTGACGTAATACGTGACCGTGTCGCCATAGGCAAAACCACCGGGAAGCGCGCCGGTATAAGTGTTGGGCGCGGCGGCCGCCAGCTTCGTGCTGTCGCGCAGGCCGGAGGTTGCGCGATAGTGCAACCACACTGCCTGGTCATTCACGCCGAGGTTGTCCGACACTTCCGCGGCCACCGCAAACGGACCGGCGTTGTCGATCACATTGGGCAGGGTGGTGAGGTTGGCGAGCACCGGCGGCGTCAGATCGGCCGCGGAATTGTAGGAGTACAGGCGAATGGGCGCGGAGAAGCCCTTCTCTGTGCGCGCCAGAATGAAGTATTCCACCGTTTTGTTCGCCTGCCCCGGAATCACCGCCTGATAGTTGCCCTGGCCATCACTGGTCATGACGGCTTTGTTGAATGGAAAAGCGCCGTCGGTATCCCAGAAAAGCACGGCTTCCTGCAGCGGGCTGAGGGTCGAGGTAATGCGCGCGGTGACGGTGCGCGGCTGCACGAAATCCTCGGTATCGCGCAGCGGTTCATGCTCGAAAGCAAAGCCGTTGAGCCAGTTCATTACGCGGAACATTACTTCCCGGCGCACCAGCGAGTCGACAATGGCTTCATAGCCGCCGAAAGCAAAATTCACCACGCGATGATCGCCGGCATAGCGCACTGCGCCCGAGCG
Source organism: bacterium (assembly GCA_023150945.1). Taxonomy (NCBI): domain Bacteria; species bacterium. The sequence continues at coordinate 163,096 of JAKLJX010000007.1, forward strand.
GTTGTTGCCGTAATTGAAGATGCTCACCGCCGGCGCAATGGCCTCGATCTCGCTGGGAAATTGCTGCGTGGCCGAACGGCCGGGCTGGAATACTTCAAAGCTCAGGCCGTCACCGATGGGATCGCCGCTGGCGCCGGTGAGCGAGGAGAAATCCGAATCGTCAGCGAGATACCTGGCATGCAGATGGCTCTCGTAGAAGGCCAGCGATTGGCCGGCAGAGCGATCGAATTCATTGGTGGCGCCGGGGTGGTTCTGATCGCACATGTCCCAGCCGATGTCCTGCCCGGAAATGAACAGATGGCCGCCGGCAGCAAGATACATTTCCAGTTCGGCGCGATCGGTCGAATCGAGCGCGGGGAACTGCCACTCGCAGATCCAGATGACGGTGGAATAGCCTTTCATCTTGTCGAACGAAGGCGTGCCTTGCAGAACATGGTCGTGAATCTCGTAGCCAAGGCCGAGGCTGTCGAGCACGCTGGCATAATATTGCTCGACGTTGTTGGTGCCATCATCATCATCAACCACGAGAATGGAGGGGCTGATGGCGAGTGAGAATTCCAAGCTGGCGCGATAGCCGTTGTTGGCCCGCAGTTCCAGCGTTAGTGGCGCGCGATGCGGAAACGCATCCGGCGAGAGCGTGAGGGTGAAGGGATCCGCCGTGTTGGCTGTGGTATTCTGATTGAGATTGGAGAGGCCGGGCAGGCTGCCATAATTGGCGCCGGCTTTGGGGACGGTAACCGCCCAATCATTGCTGCGGAGCGTGGCCGTGAGGTTGGTGGCATCGCCCCAGTTGTTTTCCAGCGAAACGGTCAAGGTGGCGGTTTCGCCGGGCTCGAGCACGCCGTTGCCATTGCCGCCGGCAGCATCGGCAATGGTGGTGGCGACCAGCTTGATGCGCGGCTGCGGGGTCACCGTCTCGGTCACGGCGCGCAGCGCATTGAGGCGGCCGGTGCCGAGTTTGCCAATGAAACTGCTGTTTCCGGCATCAATGTTGTCTGCCGTCTCCACGACCTGAAACATCACCTGTGCCGGCGTCCAGTCGGGATGTTGTGATTTCACCAGGGCCGCCAGGCCGGCGGTGAGCGGCGCCGCCATCGAAGTTCCGGAGTAGAAGGCATAGCTGTCGTTGAAAACGGTGCTCAAGATGCCGACCCGGCCGGCGGGTTGATCGCCGCCAGGCGCTGAAACTTTCACCCAATCGCCATAAGAAGAATAGGAGGCTTTGCGATCCTGTTCGGTGAGTGCGGCCACGGAAAGCGCGAACGGCGAAGTCGGCAGCGGATTGCCGGCTTCGGTGCCGCCATTGCCGGCGGAACACGTAACGACGACCCCGTTTTCAAAGGCATAGCGCGCACCATCCAAAACGATTTCCGAGTTGCCGTAGCTCAAGCTGGCGACGTCAGCGCCATTGTCCGCAGCGTAGATGAAGCCCTGCGACATCCAATCTGAGCGGCCGACACCCAGGCCGGCGGTGTTTTGCCAGCCAATGCGCAGCGGCATGACGGTCACATTCCAGGAAATCGCCGCGACGCCGGTAGCGTTGTCGGTCACCGCCGCGGCCAAGCCGGAGGTATGCGAGCCGTGGCCGTTGAAATCCATCGGGTTGTTGTCCGCCACGTCGCCGTCTTCGCCGATGGCGACATCTGTGGCATTGTCCACGAAATCCCAGCCGCGGATGTCGTCAATGAAGCCGTTGCCGTCGTTGTCGATGCCGTCCAGGACTTCATCGACGTTGCTCCAAATATTGTCCACCAAATCCGGGTGGTTCCAGTCGGTGCCGGTGTCGATGATCGCGACCACGACCTCCGCGCTGCCCTTGGCCACCTCCCACGCTTCCGGCGCTTTGATTTGGGGGAGATGTTGCTGCTGCGGGTAGCGCGGATCATTGGGGGTGGCGAGCGGTGCCGCTTGCGGTGCGGCGGCTGGCTGGCGGACGGCCACGTCCAGCGGAATGACGTAAACCGGCTCGGCATATTCCACCGCGGGATGGCGCTGCAGCTTGGCGGCCAGTTGCACCACGTCGGTCGGCTCCGGCACCTGCAACTCGAAGATGCGGTCCAGGCCGAGGTCGGGTCGCTGCGCCAGTGCCTTGTTCTTGATATTGCTGAAAGCCGGCGCCGCGGCAGTGGCGCCGTGCGCGCTGGTGAGGGCCTGCAGCGTTGCCGTATTCTTGTAGCCGTGTTTGAACTTGACGATCACGCGGCCGGGAACATAACCCCAACCCGGCGGCAGTGCGGCGCTCGTACCCGCCGGCTCAGCAGCCGGCGCGGCGCCCGCAACGAACAAGAGAACAGAAAGCAGCCAGTAACTCAGGAGACATGAAGAACTGCGCTTCATCGTCGGGCTCCTCATTGAGATTGAAGGGTAAACAGCAAAGCAAAGCCGGGCGCACCAGCGCTGCGCCGCCTCTTGGGAGATTGCGGATTACGTGCACACAGACGGGAAGGTCGATGGTTGGAGGGCTTGCTGGCGGAGAACAAAGAGCTGGTTCTGGGTGAGCCTGGGCTCATAGCGAAATGCCATGCCTTCCATGAACTTGAATGCTTGCAGGAGGACCTTCGCGCAGTCACGGCGGTGTGGGGGAAAAGCTCGTACCTGGGATCAAGCTCGCCGCGCAGACAACTCAACGGCAGCACCGTTGAGCAAATCGCAATGCGGGCGCAATATCTGGAAACTGGTTTACAAAGGCAAGATTTTTCTCAGCAAAAGCGGGATGAAGCGGCGGGTCTGCATGGTTTATTCGAGAGCGGGGGCGGCCAAAACCGAGACACCAGGCATGCCTGGACCATTCAAATTTTGGGCTTGAATGACAAGATATTTTTGCCGATCTTTACCGCCGCTTTAAGTTTTTCGCCGCCCGGCTGTCGCGGTCCTTCCCGGAAGGCCGGAGCGGTTCCCCGGCGGCGGAAAAGATCGAGTACCCCGTAATCAGAGCTAGTGAAGGAGGATGCGATGGCTCAGCGTTTCGTTTCCAACAAAGATGAAACCGCGCGGCTTTTCAAAAACGATTTTCTCGAGTTTTTCACGCATGTCCATTTCACCGTGCCACTGTTCCTCTACGTTCCAGTGGTGCTCTATTTGTTCTATCACGCGGCGCTGAAAACCTCGATCACTCTGCCTGCCGCCGCCGGCATGTTTGTCGCAGGCGTGTTCTTGTGGACGTTGACCGAGTATGTTTTGCACCGCTTCGTGTTTCACTATCACCCCAAATCGCGACTGGGCGGCAAGATTCACTTTCTGTTTCACGGCATTCACCATGACTATCCTAATGATTCCACCCGCCTGGTGATGCCGCCAGTGGTCAGCCTGCCGCTGGCGTTGCTGTTCGGCGGTTTGTTCTGGATGATCTTCGGACCCACCTACTTTGCCCCGACGTTTGCCGGCTATCTGGTTGGCTATCTGTGCTATGACATGATCCACTACGCCACGCACCACTTTTCCTTGAAAAGCCGGGCGGGCCTGTGGCTCAAGCACCATCACATGAAACACCATTTCCAGAATGAAGACCGCGGCTACGGCGTGAGCACCCCGCTGTGGGATTATATTTTCGGCACCATGCCGCCCGCCAAGCAGCAGTCGCCGGCGCCGGCCAACTTATCGAAAAGCGTGAACTAACATGATCGCTCTGTTCCAGAAAGTCGGGGCAGCAGTCTTCAACTTCTTGTACCACGTTGGCAGCTTCGGCAAGCTCATGTATCGCACACTGCTTGCCTTCGCGGACATGCGGACCTGGGCGGGCCTGGTGGCCGAGCAGATGATGAAAATCGGCGTCCAGTCCCTGCCCGTGGTCGCTTATATTTCGATGTTCATGGGCATGGTCACCGCGCTGCAGGCAGTGCATCAGTTTACCCAAACCGTGCCGCTCTACATCACCGGCACCGTGGTGGAAAAAGCCGTGATGCAGGAGCTGGCCTCGGCCATGACGGCGCTGGTGCTCGCCGGCCGCGTGGGCGCGGCCATAGCCGCGGAAATCGGCACGATGAAAGTGACCGAGCAGATCGATGCCCTGGAGGCCATGGCCTTCAATCCCGTGGCCTATCTGGTGGTGCCGCGCCTGATCGCCGGCATGGTAATGCTGCCGGCGCTGGCCGCTTTTGCCGCTTTCATCGCCATGATTTCCGGCTGGCTCACCGCCGTCTCGCTCGCCGACATCACCACCTTCGAGTTCTTCAAGGGGGCGAAGCAATATGCCAACTGGCGCGACTTTGCCCTGCCCATTTCCAAATCGATCCTGTTCGGCGCGTCCATCATCATGGTCGCCTGCTATCAGGGCTTCAACGCCAAGCAGGGCGCGGAGGGCGTGGGCAGCGCCGCCACCAAAGCGGCGGTGGCGGCGTGCTTGATGATTCTTACTCTGGATTTTGTCATGGCCACCGTCATCCTGGCGTGATGCGCCCGGCGCCGGCTCTACGGCCGCAGGCCGGCGGCAAAAAAAGGTGGTCTCAGCTTACGTTGCACGCATGATAGTCATTGAAAATCTGCAGAAACAATTTGAAGACCTGCCGGTTTTGCGCGGCGTGAACCTGACGATCGAGGATGGCTGTACCACCGCGATCATCGGGGGCAGCGGGTGCGGCAAGTCGGTGCTGCTCAAACACATCATCGGTTTGTTGAAGCCGGAGGCCGGCTCGGTGCTGGTGGACGGCGAAGACATCCCGCGGCTTCCCTATCCCCGCCTCGTCGAAGTCCGCAAGAAGATCGGCATGGTGTTTCAAGGCTCGGCCCTGTTCGATTCCATGACCATCGAAGAAAACATGGCAATGGGCTTGATCCGCCATACCAAATTGACCAGCCGCGAGATCAAAGACCGCATCGCGGAATCACTGAGCATGGTCGGCCTGGCGGGCGTGGAGCCGAAGTTTCCGGCCGAGCTGAGCGGCGGCATGAAAAAGCGGGCCGCGATCGCGCGCGCGCTGGCGATGAAGCCGCAGTTTCTGCTCTACGACGAACCCACCACCGGGCTCGATCCGCCGCGCGCGGATTCCATCAACCAGGTGATCTTCGATTTGAACAACCAGCTCGGCGTGACCTCGATCGTGGTGACCCACGACATGCACAGCGTTTACCGCGTCGCGCACAAGGTCGCCATGCTGCACGAAGGCAGGATTCACTTCTATGGCACGCCCGAGGAGCTGGCACAAAGCGATGAGCCGGCGGTGCTCGAATTCCTGGAAAGCGCGCGCGGACACGAATGGTTGAAGCGCGAGGAAGCGTGAGGCGGCCGCGCCGGCTGGTTCGGCGCGTTGATCAGCCAGGCCGTAATTCCTCGCAAAAATCAACCGCAAGTCACCGTTTCAGGACAAAGCCAAATCAGGTCCAGGTTGGGCCGTGCGTTTTTCGTCATCTTTGATCTGTTTGGGAGCTACGCCATGCGGCGATGGACAAATGAAGTGATCGTGGGCGCAATGATTCTGGCCGCGATCGCGATTGGAATCTACGGCTACGTTTTCCTGCGCGACATACCCGTCCGGCAGCACGGGTTTGAAATCAACATCATTTTCAACAACGTCACCGGTCTCGAAAAGAACGATGCCATCACCGTGGGCGGCTACAAGGTCGGACGCATTCTCGACATGCGGCTCGATCAGGGCCACGTGGTCGTGCGCGCCTGGCTCAACGGCCAAACCCCGTTCAGCCGGGATTCGCGCTGCGCCATTCGCAGCATCGGCATGATCGGTGAAAAATACATTGACCTGATGCCCGGCACGGCGCCGGAAGCGCTCAAAAAAGGCGACACCATTGTCGGCGAATACATCAGTGACCTCGCCGATGCCGGCGGCGGCATGAACGAAATCATGGCCGAAACCAAGGGGCTGCTGCAACGCATCAACACCGCAGTGGACTCGGCGCTCGATCGCTCCGCCCAGCGCGCGGTTTCCGCCACTTTGATCAACATGGAAAGCATTTCCAACAAGATCAATTACAACCTCGACAAGGACCGCCGCCACCTCAGCAACACCATCGCCCGGTTTGACAGCATCTCGCGCGAGCTACGCGCCTTCTGGCAAACCAACAACGCCTCGGTGGACAGCATCATCGGCAACATGAACGCCAGCACCGCGAATTTGCCGGCGGTCATGGCCAAACTCGACAGCGCCGTGACTTCGGCGCAAAAGCTGCTGGCCATGGTGGAAAACCGCCAGGGCGCGGTGGGCAAGGCCATGTATGATGAAGAGCTGTACGACAAATTCAACCGCACGGTCGATGAGGCCAATCGCCTGCTGGAAGACGTGAAGAAGAACCCTTCAAAATATCTGCAATTCAGCGTGTTTCGCTTCTGACGCGCCGCGCATAGAAAGCCGAAACAGAAAAGCCATCCCCGCAATGGGATGGCTTTTTTTGTTTCGGCCAATTGCGAATACCATTACCCGGCAACGGTTTCCAGCCAGCGCCCCCCACCAGCAGGCTGGCATCGGGTTCACGAAATGATGCCAACCGCAACTCCACCCCAAAGCCTGTACTGAGCAGCAGAATTGTTCTTGACTTTTTGACATTTGCAGCTATTTTACATCACAACTGTTAAATGTGCTTGACACTCCCCGGTTACTCACTCCGTCTTTTGTGTATGTGCGCAATTATGGCGAACACTCAAGGCAAATACCGTGTTGCCGCCACATCGTCCGATAATCATCAAGAGCCGCTGGACCATGAGACTTTGGAATTCCTCAATGACCTTTGGATCCAACTCTCGCTACAGGTTTACCTGCAAGAGAGGCTTGAAAGACTTTTGGAGGACAAAGAAACAGTGTGGGATGACAGGTTAGAAGCCCATATGGATCGTTTTCTGGAGAAGGTATATGCCTAGCAAAGCAAATACCAACCCACCCTCGTCGCGGTCAATCGAAGAATCTGACTCAGATCCCGGCGACAAGGGACCAAAAAAGGAAAATGAGAGCGGTAAGGCCTCGCAGGCACAGAACAAAGCCGAAATGGAAGAGAATTTTGCCGACGTTATTGCAGAGCAGATTCCGGAGCCGGCTCGCAAGATGTTTCAAATGCAGATGGCAATGATGCAAACCGTCTCTCGGCGAGCGCCATCGCACCCCCTGTTCGAAAAATTCACACCTCAACATATCGACAAGTTTCTCGATTATAGTCAAAAGGAAGATGAAAACAAGTACAAATTGCAGAGCACAAATCGGTGGTTTCACCTTGTATATGTGACCTTGGGGCTGGGTTCTTTGCTTGCCTTGATCTTCTTTCTGGCGCCTCAAAACCAGGAGTTGCTTACAGAGTTCTTGAAGCTCTTGGTGGTTTTTGCGAGCGGCGTAGGAAGCGGCTATGGTTTGAGATCCTATCAAGAAAGAAAGAAGTAGACTGATTCCAAGCGCTCAATACCTCGTTACCTTCTCCGAAACCCGCTCATCTCCGCGCCGATCTTGTCCTGCACGCGCCGAACGCCGCCGGCGGAACCCAAAAAATGCTGCATCATCATCGCAAACACAATCTCCTCGCCCTCTGCCGTCGTGGTGTAGCCTGACAGCGAACTGACCCCGCTCAAGCTCCCGGTTTTCGCCCGCAGAATGCCCGCGGCCGCCGTGCCTTTCATGCGATTGGCCAACGTGCCATCCACGCCGGCAATCGGCAGCGTGGTCAGAAACTCGTTGCGCACCGAGAAATCCCGCCACATCGCGATCAGCAGCTTCACGATTTCATCCGGCGTGATGAGGTTGTAGCGCGACACACCCGAGCCGTCCGCCAGATTCAGCGCGTTGGTATCGACTTGTGCAGTGGCCAGAAACCGGCGAATCACCGACATGCCCTTCTCACCCGTACCCGGCCGGCCGGCGCGTTCGGCCGCCACCACCTTCAACAACAACTCCGCGCTCAAATTATCCGAAATCTTGTTGAGATTCAGCAACAACGGCATGAGCGGCGCGCGATGCTCGGCGAGCGTCACCGCCTGTGCCGGACGCAAACCGCGCAATACGCTGCCGTTGAACTTGATGCCGTTTTGCCGCAGCAATTCGCGCAGAATCTGCCCGGCAAAAACTTCGGGCTGCGCGACGGTCCGCTCGAACTTCTGCGGTTTCTCGGCGAGCGCCAGCGCGCCCTCGACTACAAAGACATTCGCGCCGCGCCGGCTAACCGAAAGACTTGGCAGACGCAATGAATCCATTTGCGCCTTGCTTGCCGCCGTCACACTGGTGTTGATGATATCGGTGTGCGGCGTGTTCGGGACGATTTGTACCTGCGCGATTTCCCCGATACGCGCAGCCGGAGAAACGGTAATGGTCACAGTGTTGTCGTTCACCGCCAGCGCGGAGAAGCGTTCATAATCATCGTCCCACATCCAGCCCGCGCCCCAGCGCACGTCGTCAAAGTAATAATCGTCGCACAGCAGATTACCGCGAATCTCACGAATGCCCTTCTGCGCCAGCGATTGTGCCAGGCCGAACAAATCATTCGTCGTCAAATCGGGATTGCCGCGGCCCACGAGGCAAAGATCACCATGGATGATGCCGTCGCGCAAAGCCGCGGAATCGCAGTCCAGGCTGGTGTTGAGTGTGAAATCCGGGCCGAGCAGCTTGAGCGCGGTCGCGGAGGTGAGCAGCTTTTGATTCGAGGCAGGATGAAACAATAGGTCCGCATTGCGTTCATACAGCACCTCGCCGGTTTGCAGGGATACGACTTTCACACCTGACGTCGAGCGCGCGAGCGCGGAGTCGGCGAGAATGGCGTCAATGCGCCGCCGTAAGACCGCGACGGCGTCTGTGTCTTTTTCTTTCAATCGAGTCCCGGCCGCGCAGCCCAGCAGGCTGAGCGCAGCCGACGCGACGATCAAGTGCCGTTTGATAAAAAAACTTGTCATATGACCTCACTCCATGAAACTCGAGATTTGTCATCAACCACCGGTTCTCTCATCCAGGGGGGAACCTGCCATGTCACCTCACTCTGAGAATCTCAAATAATGCCATTAACCACCAGCCTGTCATCCCGAAGGGATCCTGTGAAGTACTCGCGACAACGCAAGGGACTTGCGAAGTACTCGCGAGCGGGCAGTTGCTGCACAAGATTCTTTCAGAGTGACAATTGCGGTGTGGATGCCAGCGTCAACGTTGCGAAATGCGTTCGATTATGACGTTGCCAAAATCGTCAGGCAGCCCAGCGCCGGGGCCGTCAATTCCATGCGATGAGCTGCGATAAATTCGGTCACGGCGGAGACCCGTACCGCCAGCAATTCGGTGAATTCCTCTGCTTCGCTGGCATGCTGCGCGGACTGTTTGAGTTGCGCCATTGTGGATTTGATGCGCGTCAAAAAAACGATATCCGGTTTCAATGTGGCGGGATGCTCGACGATGCCATTGCAGCATTCGACATTTACCTCCTCGGGCATCAGGCCCAACTCGGCCGTGACTTCATCGGCGATGGCGGCAAACAAATCCGGCTGGCCTGCGCGCAGATGCAGGTTCGGATGCGCATGCCCGCCGATGACGTCCAGCATGCCGGGCGCTTCGCCCAAGTGCATGCTGCGGCGAATGATGGGCGTATAGTCATCCGAGGTGACGACAATGGCGCTGACGCCCAGGCCGCGTGTGGCTGCGGCTTCGCCCATTTCATGGATATGGGCATTATTGTAAAGCTGATCGCGATAGCAAGTTCGCGTCAAGCTCAACTCCAGAAGCTCCGGATTTGCTGAAAATTTCTCCAACCGAAATAGCTCGCCATTGTAGAAGTGATTGCCGGCGTTTGCCGCCAACTCCTGCCAAAACGCCTCTGCCCGCCCGGCATGCGGCGGCGGCAATACATGAAGATGATCTTGGAAATTAACTCTCACTTGACGGGGCAGCCAATGGCCCTGGCAGAGCAGACGAAAAAGAGGCGCAGAATTTTTCATGAAGAAGGTGTGATGGCACCCGCTACCTTTTGCAATTCGACAGTATTATCCAGCATCGAGTATCCAGCGACCAGAAACCTGCTACTTCAAACAAACACCTTATGCGATTTGGCCAACTCGGCCGCAGCGGGCGTCACCTTGGCGCCCGCAGGCACTTTCATTCTTCTTTTTTCCAGAATGGCGCGGCGCACGTCGTTTTCGGTGATCAATTTTACTGACGCTTCGACGTTCTTCGAGTGGCCGGTAATATAGACTTTGTCGCCATTCGTGAGTCCCGCCGCATTGGCTTCATCGGTGTCTAAATGAAAATCGAGTACAAAGGAAGGATCGACGCGGATCAAAACATTATCAAAAATAACGCCGCGATCTTCACTGCCCGCCGGCAGCATTTTGGGCAGCGGCGTAACGATGACGCGATCGCGATCTTTCACGCCGAATTTCTTCGCGTCCGCGGGACTCATGTGAATGTGGCGCTGTGGAATGATGATGCCTTCATGCAATTCCACTTCTCCCTTCGGGCCGACCAGCCGTGCGCCGGCTGAGCCTTTCAAATCGCCGGAATAACGCACCGGCGGATTGATGCCGAGAGCGATGGCATCGGTGCGAGAAATTTCCAGTTGTGTCTGCCCGCGCGCCGGGCCGACTACGCGCACGCGTTCGAGTCTGCCTTTGGGGCCGATGACGTCAACGGTTTCATTCGCGGCAAACTGGCCTTTTTGCGAGATGTCGCGCAGTTTGGTGAGCTGATAGCCGGCGCCGGTTCCGGCGAGCCCGGTCGAGCCGAAGAGCTTTTCGACGTCCGCTTGCGAAAGGTGAAAGTGGCGATTGGAAACGCCGACGGGGATGGTGAGGGGCATAATATGATCCGAAAAGGATTACTCCAACACTTCGGTTAAGCGGGAGCGGAGCGCCGTTTGCTATAACTATTTGTTTTCCATTTTATCATTTATCGACAGTGAATTTCCGCCTCAGGAAGTCAAAAACTTCCTTCTGCTCGTTTTTGGGTAGTTTCCTGATTCTCCCAAGAATGTTAAGTGCTGTATCTGAAGGCGGCTGAATATTTGCCCGACCTTGATTACAGGCGGAACACAGAACACGGAGATTCTCTTCGTCATCTGACCCACCTTGGCTGATTGGCTTAATGTGATCAATGTGGAGTCTGACTTTGCGATTTGGATTGAACGGATCTGGATCGCCAGGCCCGGCACCGCACAATTGGCAGGTGAATCCGTTCCGCTCAAGAATCTTGTTTCGCAGTTGGGGCGAAATGCCTCGAGCAATGACAGGCTTACATTCCAACGTTTCAAGTATGTACTGCCCAGGCTTTAGATCGGCTCGGTCTACATGGCTCTTGATTTGAGAGCATTCCTCGCCCCAAAGTTCTCGAATTCGTCTAGCATACTCGCTCCGTGCAGCTTTCCTTATTTTGGGGGTTGTGAAAACCTTTCCGAAATAGGTAATAAGCGACAAAAAACCTCATTTCCTAAAGACGTTTCTACGATGCCAATCCAAAAATTCTGCCTTCGGAACAAAACGACGTGGTTTTTGAACCATTTTTCCGTCGAAGTCTAGTATTGTTTGCCGCACGAAAATGTTGTTACTGCGACGCGCTTCGTCGGCCACGCGGATAGTGAAAGACTCCGTGACAGTAAGCAGACCAGAATCAAAGGCCCCGTCGTGCAGGAGGCAGAAGCAAAACCCGTTCTCCGGATTCAGACGGTTCTTCTTGTCAACTGACCAAGGGACGATATGACTAGCTACGAGTAATTGGAGGAGATCACACTGACAGACGCAGCAAACAGAATCGTAGCCCGCAAGCACACTACGCCGGAAGAAATCCTGGTAAACTCGCTGCTTTGTGATGCCTCGACGCTCAGTAGCTCTTTCAGGTAGACGAAAAATTTCGGGTGTTTTTGGAGTCGAGGCGCCAAGTTTTTTTCTGATTCGTTGACTTTCTCTGACAAGTGCATCCCAGTTACCATAGAACTCCTCCCATATTGCCCTATCTGTCTTCGCGACATGCCTAAGGCCGGATATACCCTTTTGAGCAAGCGTTGGGTCAAACGCACCCAAGTTGCCAAGTTTACGAGCTGCCGAACCTGGTGTCCGACCAAGGAGATTGGCTAGGGCTATCACGTCCGGATTCGACGCCCTTGTCTTCGCGAATGGAATTTGACAGTAGGCGTGAAGAGCCAAGATCAACTCATCTCTGCTCCACTCTGTGCCATACTTGTCCACTGCTGACCTCATTTCTTGCTGTATGGCGCTATAACAACGCACATACCGTTCTTGTCATGCTGGGGATCGTAGTCTCTATCCCTGTCAACAAGATAGTTGTGTCTCAAAGATGCGTGTTCTATTCGCTCAATATGGTAAGGAACGCCGTCTATTATCAGTTTGCCTGATTCTCGGTCGCCTTCTGCCGTCAGTGGCACGGCAATGGTATCACCGAATTCAGTCTCGATCGTGAGGGAAATTTTCATTAGATGCACCTCATCCAGCTTTCTTTAGAATGTGTTCCTACAGGTCGAAATAGGTCATGACTTCTTCTGGAATTGCCCAGTATCTGTGCTTTTTTGGCTGGACTTCGCCCGAAATCCAAATCAAGGGTGCTGGTTCGCTATCAATCTTGGGGGAAAGAGCATGCTTAGATCTATAAACTTACATCCGATGATAAAGGCGCACCAGCGGGTTTGAGGTACGCCGTAGTCCGCTGTACAGAGTTTGGTAAACGCCATCTTAAAGCCCAGGGCATGTGCGACCTCGTTAATCTGATCATGTTCCGCAGATCCAAGGAGCCGCGGAACATTTTTCATCACAAAAATTTCTGCCCCTGAATGTTCCACAATCTTTAGAAAAGGCATCCATATTTGTTTCTTCCATGGCACGCTCCTATGTTCAACGACGACAAAACCTAACCGTACTTAAGTTCGAAGTTTTCCTAATTTGACACAACAAGTTGAAAAGCGCAAGGGAAAATCCTGATCACAGTATTCTCATTCAAACGTCCACAGATCCGGAATGCTGCTGAACGCAATGCGCGTGGGCGCGGCATGTTTGGAAGCGTGAATGCCGCCGAAGTAGACGACGCCGTTGCCGTATTTTGCGTTAATGGCATCCATCGCCTGCGCGAGTTTGCTGCGCTTGGGATCTTCGAACAGCGAGAGATTGTGCAACTCGTTCGGCACGAGATCGAGCAGCGTCACGCTCACTGCCACGGGGTTTCCATGCGGGCGTTCTTGCCATAACCTCGCCAGCGCCTCGAGCATCGTCAAAGTGTCCTGGCATTCGACCATGCTGATTTGTTCCGACCAGCCCTCTTCCCCACTGAAGCGGATATTCACCGCCAACACACCCGCCCAATAATTCATGTGCCGCAACCGCACCGCGGCTTTGTGCACGAGTTTTTTCGCCACGGCGTAGGCGCCCTCGTCATTGCGCAATTCCGGCGGCAACACATGCGAATGCCCGACCGTGCGTCGCTGCGTTGCGATCTCCGGCAAATCATCGCCGCGCAGCCAGTGCCAAAAGCGTTCGCCGACAATTCCGCCCCAAACTTTGCTCATCTCGCTTTTCGAAAGCGCGCAAAGCTGTTGTACGGTATAAACGCCGTGCTTGAGCAGGCGCGTGTTCATGCGTGCGCCGATGCCCGGCAAATCCTGCAATTCTAAAGGATGAAGAATCCCGGGCAGATCTTCGGCGCGAATCACCACCAGGCCGTCAGGCTTCTGCAAATCCGTTGCAACTTTCGCCAAAAATCGGTTGGGTGCCAGGCCGACAGAACAGCGCAGCGTGCTGCCCACTTTTTCCCGCAACGCCTGTTTGATTTTCCGGCCAAAGGCCAGCGCCTTCTCAAGTTCACGCTCCCGCCCAATCAGCCGGCACGCCATTTCGTCAATCGACAACACCGCGGCCACCGGCAGGCAGGATTCCACCGCCTGCACGATTTTGTGATGATACTCGACATAAACGCGATGCCGCGCTTCGACCAATTGAATTTTTGGGCAAAGCTTTTTGGCGTCGCGCACGATGGTGCCGGTTTTGACGCCGAAGGCTTTGGCTTCATAACTCGCAGCGATGCAACACGTGCTGTCCGTCATCACCGGCACCACGCCCACCGGTTTGCCGCGCAGCTCGGGCCGCAGCTCTTGCTCGATGGAGGCAAAATACGCATTCAAATCGAGAAAGAGCCAGCGCAACGGCGGTGGCATTTCCGGGACGGTCGAGGAGAGAGACATGCGAGGAAATCTTCCAACCAAGCCGGACAAACTACTTGCACCACAGCCGCACGCCTCCCGCGAGATTGTGCGGCTGTGATCAATCGAACTGGAAACCGTGAACTCACGCACTGTCAAGCCCAAGCCGGGCAAAATCGCGGGGCCGGCAACTGGGCTGCCGGCCCAATCTTTTCACCGTGGCTTGGCGAAAGCTTTGCGCCGTGCTTCGGCGAGTGCAGGCTAAACGACGTTGCGGCAGCGCGTCTATCACCAGGCGCCCAGAATCGCGCCGGCGAGAATGAAGCCCACGACGTTGTATCCGGCATCGATGAGGAAAAGCTTGAGCGGCCTGCCCTCAAAGGTGCTGGTGGTGAATGCGGTCATGGCCACCAATCCCAAGCCGGCCATCAAACCGGTTTGCGCGCCGGTGAACAAATTCGCCGTCGGGTGTTGCTCCACGAAAATTGCAAGCACAAACGCGATGATCAGCGCGCAGACGATGCCCACCAGGTAGGCCTTGGCCGCTCCTCCCTTCTGCTTGATCGCCTCCTCCGAAGTACCTACCAGCGCCATCCAGGGCTTCGCGAACATAACGGGTGAATACCACAAACCTCCCAACACAAAATAGACCAGCGCTGCCACCAAAACCGCCAAAGGACTGGTTGGCATATCTCACCTCCGAGGACTGGGTTCAAAACAGGGCGTGCCGCGCGGGATCGGCACAATCCGGCGCGTACGCGCGTGGCAATGGCCGTCAATCTAATTCTCCGTCCGCCAATTTCAAGCGTTTTGTTGCCAAGGTTGCTCGTGGCGGCCGAAATTGCGCTTGACATCCAAACAAAAACTGTCTATATTTTTTGCGCTTAAACGAGCCGGCGCGCGTTTCCGCTCGGGCAATTGCGTGCGGAAACTGCGGGCTGGCGCAGAGATGGAGGTTGTCGAACGTATGCCGCGTGGCCGGGTCAAGTGGTTCAACGAGAACAAGGGGTATGGCTTCATCGAGCAGCTCGATGGGGGCGAAGACGTGTTCGTGCATTTTTCTGTGATTCAAATGGAAGGCTTCCGGACGCTGCCGCAAGGGGCGGAGGTCGAATTCGAATGTGTGCCGGGTGAAAAGGGATTGCAGGCTACCAAAGTCATCAAGCTGTGACCGGGGCGCACCGAACCAGTGCCGAGTTACCGCCTGCCCGGCGGGCCTGATCACGCTGAGGAGTGAATGTGAAGTTTGATGCCAAAGCCATCCAGAAGATTGCCGAAGCGTTGCAGACGGAGACCAAGCAGCGTGGCAACAACTTTCGCATGGTGCTCGACCATCCCGAATCAGGACGGCGGCTCTCGCTGGAAATTTATCCGGACATCGCCATCGGCAGAAACAAGGGCAGCTTGATCTCGGTCTACACCGCGTCGAGCCATCTCCAGCTTCATTTCTGCACCGGCTACGTCGTCAGCGAGTCCCTGGGTGAGGTCACCTTTGTCGCGGAAAACAAGGGCAAAGTGTGCGGCTTGATCATCGAGAAGGAAGCCGGTTGCTCGTTGTTCGCCAATGTGGATGCCAGAGTGTTGTCAGGCGATTTCACCACGCTCGGCCCGGAAGTGATGCTCTCCGGCATCGCGCTCTCGCTCACCGAAAACATTCTACCCAAGCCCAAGAAAGCCCAACGGCCGAAAAAGACCGCGAGAAAAGCGGCCAAGTCATCCCGGCAAAAGGCCGCGCCGCGCCGGCGGAAATAACCGAAAGCGTTCCGCAGAGATGTGCAGCTTGCTCTCGGTGCATGAACTTCTTCTGCCCCAACCAGATAATCGGCATTGAACACAGCGCTGGGAAATTACCTCTCTGAATTTCTCGACTACCTGCGCGCCGAGAAACACCTCGCCCACAATACGGTCATCTCCTACGGTTTTGATTTACGCCGCTATACGGCGTTCCTCGCCGGCCGCGGCCTCACCACCCCCGACCAGGTCACCGTCACCGACATCCGCGCACTGCTCACCGAGCTGACGCAATTGGGGCTTGCCACCACCAGCATCGGCCGGCAGCTTGCCGCCATTCGCATGTTTCATCGCTATCTCGTCGGCGAGAAATACTGCAATCACGATCCGGCGGAGCCAATCGCGCTGCCGCGCCAAAGCCAAAAGATTCCCCGGGTGCTGGACATCTCCGATATCGAACAATTGCTGCAGCAGCCGGAGGTCAGTACGGTGCTGGGCGTGCGCGATCGCGCCCTGCTGGAGTTTCTCTATGCCACCGGCGCGCGCGTTTCGGAGGCCATCGAATTGGGAATGGATGATCTCTTCCTGCCGCAGCGCCTGGTGCGCATCTTCGGCAAAGGGCAGAAGGAACGGCTGGTGCCCATCGGCGAAGTCGCGGTCAGGTGGCTGCAGGAGTATTTCACGCACGCCCGGCCGCGGCTGATTCGGCGGCGCGCGCAGGACAAGGTCTTTGTCAACGCGCGCGGCGGCAAGCTCTCGCGCATGGGCGTGTGGAAAATTCTGCGCGGCCATTTGCAGGCAGCCGGCATCACCAAACCCGCCTCGCCGCACACCATTCGCCATTCGTTCGCCACCCACTTGCTGGAAGGCGGCGCGGATTTGCGCGCGGTGCAGGAAATGCTCGGTCATGCCGATTTGGCCACCACTCAGATCTACACCCATCTCGATCGCGCGTACTTGAAGGAAGTTCATCGCCAGTTTCATCCGCGCGAACGCCATTTTGATGCTACAGGTAAATAATTCGTCTCAATCTGAAAATGCTCCAATCTCGGCTGAATCCGGGTTTCCAGTACTTCGAGCAACGTGGAAACTCCGAGGTCTTTGATGCCACGGCCATGCCGTGACAGGAACACTCTTGTCAAATCGCGCAAATCACGCCCAACTCGCACGCCCAAGCCTGCGGGCATGTCAGGCTCATTCGCACAAGGAAATTGCCATGAAAACCGACGCCGAAATCGAACTCAAGAATCTCTACACGGCCGCGGACGTCCCAGCGGCGCCGGAGCCTGCCGGCGAATACCCCTTCACCCGCGGCCTCTTCGCGGAAATGTACCGCGCCCGGCTGTGGACCATGCGGCAATACAGCGGCTATGCCACGGCGGAAGACACCAATGCCCGCTTTCGCTATCTGCTCTCGCAGGGCCAAACCGGCCTGTCCACCGCCTTTGATCTGCCCACCCAAATGGGCTATGACTCCGATCACAAACTGGCCGACGGTGAAGTCGGCAGAGTGGGTGTGGCAATCTCGAGTCTGGAGGACATGGAACGCCTGTTCGACGGCATCCGCCTGGAGACGGTCACCACTTCGATGACGATCAATGCCACCGCCGCGATTCTGCTGGCGCTTTACATCGCAGTGGCGAAAAAGCAGAATGCGGACTTGCACGCGATCAGCGGCACGGTGCAGAATGATATCTTAAAGGAGTACATCGCGCGTGCCACCTACATCTTTCCGCCCGCGCCCTCGCTGCGGCTGGTGACCGACATGTTCGAGTTCTGCTCGCAACACACGCCCAAATGGAATCCGATCTCGATCAGCGGCTATCACATTCGCGAGGCCGGCTCGGACGCAGTGCAGGAAGTGGCATTCACCTTTGCCAATGCCATCGAGTATGTGCGTCAGGCCGTCAAGCGCGGTCTGGACGTGAACGTCTTCGGACCCCGCCTGTCGTTTTTCTTCAACAGCCACAACAACTTCTTCGAGGAGATTGCCAAGTTCCGGGCGGCGCGGCGGCTGTGGGCGCGCCTCATGAAGGAAAGATTCGGCGCGACCAATCCCAAAGCCCTGCTGCTGCGCTTTCACACGCAAACCGCGGGCGCAACCCTGACCGCGCAGCAGCCCGACAACAACATCGTGCGCGTGACCCTGCAGGCACTCGCCGCGGTGCTGGGCGGCACCCAATCGCTGCACACCAATTCCCGCGACGAAGCGCTGGCGCTGCCCACCGAGGAATCGGTGATGATCGCGCTGCGCACGCAGCAGATCATCGCCTATGAAAGCGGCGTGGCCGCGGTCACGGATCCCATCGGCGGCAGCTATCTGGTCGAAAGCCTCACCAACGAAATCGAGCGCCGCGCCGAGGAATACCTCAAGCGCATCGATGCCCTCGGCGGCGCGGTGGCCGCAATCGAAGCCGGGTATTTTCAGGAGGAGATTGGCCGGCGCGCGTGGGAATACCAGCAAGCCATCGAACGCGGGGAAAAGATCATCGTGGGCGTCAACAAATTTCAAGTGAAAGAAGAAAAGAAGATCGATCTTTTGCGCGTCGATCCCCGCATTCAAGCGCAGCAAATCCAGCGGCTGTCCGAGTTGCGCCGCCGCCGCGACCATGCCAAAGCCAGCGAGCTGCGGCAGAGACTGGAAACCGCGGCCCGGGGCAAAGAGAATCTCATGCCGCACATCATCGCCTGTGTCGAGGGCTATGTGACGCTGGGAGAAATCGCGGATTCGCTGCGCGAGGTGTTTGGGAGGTATCAGGCGAAATAGCCGGCCCGATGGCTCAGGCCTTTGTCAAGCATCGTGCAGTGAATGACGAGTATCCAGCCTGGACGCGCCGGAACCTGAAAAGGGGAAACTCACGCAGAGTCGCCAAACTGCCTGGCCAGCGTCTGCCCGGAATCATTATCGCCCGGGCGTTTCGTCATGAATAAGAACGCGTTTTGTTCGACCCGTGCACGCTTCCGGGCCGAGCGTCCGGGTGGTTTCTTCATTTCTGAACAGGCACGAGCGATTCTGTGCGGAACCTTTGCGGCTCTGCCGTGCCACAGGCACCAAGGCAAATCGGATTTGGCATTTCATCGATGAGCCTAAGATGCCACCCCTGTCTGCCGCAAGCGGACGCGGGCGTCATGCTTGCTGCGTGAGTAAGATGACACTGGCCTCGATAATTTGCCCTTGAGTCTGAACGAATGTTTTCGTACTCTCCGGCGTCGAGGCCGGGCCGGTTACCAATACCGATGGCCTTCGTGAATGGTTATGACGAATTGTGACGATGACAACGATGCCTTCCAGCACGACGCAGCCCCATGAGCCGACGCACTGAGACTCCCTTCTGGAATCCGGACACCCTGCAATCCCTGCTGCCGACGCGAATCGTCGGCCGCCAACTGATCGTTTTCAACCGCATCACTTCCACCAATGATTTTCTCAAGCGTGCGGCACGGCGCGGCGCGGCCACCGGCAGTGTGGTGTTGGCGGATGAACAAACCGCGGGCCGCGGCCGCCTGCAGCGGCCCTGGCAATCGCCGGCCGGCAAGGGCTTGTGGTTCTCCGTGTTGTTGCGGCCGCAGCTTGCGCCCGAAAAACTCGGCATGATTTCACTGGCGATTGCAGCGGTGGTGGCGGAAGTGTTTTCGAAGTTTTGCCGGCAGGAATTTCAAGTGAAATGGCCGAACGACGTGTTGTTTGAAAGCCGGAAAGTGTGCGGCATCCTGTGTGAAACGCAAATCGTGCAGGATGAAATCGAGGCGATCATTGCCGGCATCGGCGTGAACGTGTCGCAACAGCCGCAGGAATTTCCCGGCGAGCTGCGCGACCGCGCCACTTCGCTGGAACAGATTTGCGGACATCCGGTCGATCGCCAGCATCTGTTGCTCGAGCTGCTGGCCGCGCTGGAGAAAAACCTGTTCGGCAATCTGCGCAGCAAACTGGTGCTGCTCAAAGCCGCGTGGTGCAGCCGCTGCCGCGATTTCGGCCAGCACCTGACCGTGACGCAGGCACCGATGGACAAGCTCAAACGCATCACCACCGGTGTGTTCGAAGGCATTGGCGACAGCGGTGAGTTGATCCTGCGGCTTTCCAACGGCACCCTGCAATTCTTCTCGGCCGGCGAGATCACCCTGGCGCGCGAAGGCTGGTCGCCTTCCAGCCCCTGAGGCTCTCCCACCCCACCGCCGGCCCGCTGCGCCGGCAACACCCAGAAAGAACCCCCGGCATGCTTCTCGTCATTGACATCGGCAACACCAACATCACGCTCGGCCTGCTCGAACAACACCGCCTCGCGGCAAGCTGGCGGCTGCACAGCAAGAACGCCCACACCAGCGACGAAGTCTGGATCATGCTGAAGCTGCTGCTGGAATCGGAGGGCTTTGGCCTCGCGCAAATCCGGGGCTGTGCGCTCAGTTCGGTGGTGCCGCATCTCACGCCGGTTTTCGAACGCATGATACAGCAGCGGCTCAACGTTCCCTCCGTAAACGTCACTTCGGATTTGGACACCGGCATCAAAATCCTGTACGAGAATCCACAGCAAGTGGGCGCCGATCGCATTTGCAACGCGGTGGCGGGTTATGCCAAATTCGGCGGGCCGTTGGTGGTGGTGGATTTCGGCACGGCCACGACCTTCGACGTCGTGACCCGCAACGCGGAGTATCTCGGCGGCATCATCGCGCCGGGGCCGGAGACCACGGCAACTGTTTTACATCACGTGTCGGCCAAACTGCCGCGCGTGGAATTGGAATTTCCGCCAAGTGTGATTGGCCGTACCACAGAAACGAGTATTCAGGCGGGCTTGATGTTCGGCGGGGTGGAGTTGATCGACGGCCTCAATCGCCGCATCAAACGCGAACTGGGCGAGGACACGCACATTATCGCCACGGGCGGACTGGCGAATGTGTTCCTACCTTACCTTGACACCGTTGAGCGCGTCGAGCCGGATTTGACACTGGAGGGTTTGGGAATTATTTTCGCGCGCTGTGCCCCGCGCTGAAATTTCAGAGACCCGCGTTTTCACAACACCCTTCATTATCTCCCTGAATCATCCTCCTTTTTTGCGTCGCTCGACTCTAGCAGACACGGGCGCAACTCCATTCAAACAAACGGGCCTTTTCTCGTGCCAATATCATCTGACAGGCTCGCGCGCAGCAATGTTCCTCGTCCGTGCAGCGCGTGAATCAATTCCTTTGCCAGCGGCGCGTCCGTTGCTTCCTGCAGGCTGGAATCGTCGATGATCGCCTGCATCTCTTGTTTGAAGGCGAAGTAAGGCTCGCGGCTCGCGCGAGATAAGAAGATGCCGCCGGCATCGAAATACCAATCCCGCATCGCTTCCGAGGTTTGTTTTACAGTTTGATGGGTAAGCGGCCTTTCGGCTGAATAGCGCGCCAGCGGCTTCATGATTTTCCACAATTTTTGATAGGCCTCCAACCGGCTTTTCCGCAGTTCCTTGTCATATTCAACGGTCAACTCCAGCCGTGCTTTCGATAGCGTGACAAAGTAGGTAATCACCGCGGTGATGGCGCCGGAGATCAAGCCGCTCAACAACGATAAGAATGCTTCGTTCATCGCATTCTCCTCAGAAAAGGCGAATCCTCACCCCATGAAAATCCGTGCCTGAAAGCGGATGCCAACCGGTGACGTCATATCTCCCATAATCATAGCACAACTCGATATGTTCCGTAATCAGCCGAATGAAGTAGGAACTTTGCGGGGAGGGCTCCAAAATCACATTGAGCAGGCCATAAGAACTTATGCTCGCGCCGAAGGTGTTGTATTCGACGCGGCCAAGCGGATCTTGGTAATGACCATAACGAAGAAATATAAACTCATTGGCGCCGAGTTCCCAGCCGGCCTTGGTGATGATTTTGGCATTTTCCTGCCGCAGGATCACATTCTTGAAGAAGTCGATGTCGCCCAGGAAATGGGCATACGTGACGCTGTGGCGATCAACCCTGCGCACGAGCAACTGTTCAGCCTCATACTGATGTTCGAGAGAGACGAGACGCCACGGGCGACCGTGGCGAGTGCTAGTAAGCCCGGCGTTCAGGCTCAATCCCACTCTCGCGGTGCGCGGCAGTGGATCCGCTTGCGCGGCGTCAATGTAGCTGATGGCATCCCCGATATTGCTTTTCGAATATCCCAAGCCCACGCCGAAGACCGGGCGCACTCCCGGGCGAAGCTCCAGTGTCTTGCCGGTGAGACGCGCAATGATTTCCTCGCCGGGGGCATACAAAACCACGCCGAAATCATGCGCTTTGATACTTGTCGAGGCAGGATAAACCAAATTTATGGCGGGGCCTAGTTCCGACTCAATACTTTTGAAACTCCACCCGAATCCGGCTTTGATCCAATAATCGAAGCCCAACCCGACGGTCCAGAGCTTGGCCCTTTCAACGGTATGCAACACGGCTATTGGCGTGGGGTCATCAGGGCCGGTAACGACGATTTCGCCGAGATCAAGATTGACGCGTGTATAGCCAACACCCAGGCTCACGGGAAAGCGATGATCGAGTTTCTTGAGATCATAGCCCGCGATGAACGTCCTGGCGTCATAGAAAATATCCGGGGCCAAGCCCGCCAACCAGTCGCTTTTGGCGGGAAAAAACTCCGCCATGAAGAAATTTTCATTCGCCCAAACGCCCAGTCGCGCAGGATTGAAGGCAATGCCAAGAGCATCGTTTTTCGCGGAGGAGACCGACGCGCCTCCCATACCGTTGGCGCGCAGGGAAGGCTGAATGAGTAAGAATGTTGCAGCAGCAGAACCCGGCCCCTGCGCCCAGGCCGCGGACATAAGGCTCAACATCAGCAGCACGGACAGCAATCTGATCGTTTTCATAGGAAACCCCTTGCACTTGAGTTTTGAATGGGCAATTGATTTGGCACGTGGCAGCGTATCATGTCATCGAACGGCGAATGACACGCGCAAGTTCATTCCAAATCGTCACCACCAGCAACGCTTTCAACTCAAGGGCTGGGCTGTGGCCACTCGCGGCCGGCATCATTCACAAAAAGCCGAGGCCAGGGAGCGCGACGCTGCCATGCCCACGCTGCCGTTACACCGAGGCCGGCATCATTGCGCCATTACCGTGCGGAATCAATTCCGGCTTTGCCTTCATCTCTCCGGAAGCGGTTGCCGGCATTGTGCTGGTTTCCGGTGATTGCCGGAGCGACCGCGGCGCCAACAGCGTCAACTCGCGCTCGGGTCCGGGCAAATACTCCCAACGCTTCAACTCTGCCTGCCAGCCGTGCGCCGGCAGCCGGCGCAATTCCACAAAAGACTTGCTCAACTCATTGCGCACCACACCGCTCTCTTCTTCAAAAACGGTTGTCCAGGTTCCGGAATTCAGATAGATCATGTTTGCCTCCGGCCAAAACTGCTTGTCGGGCTTGTGCGTGTGCCCGCTCACGGTAAGGAAGGAAGCCGTAGCAACACGGCGAGGCAATTCTTTCGTCATGACAGCGCGCGGACCTTCTTCTTTGCCGCGGGCGTAGCGTTGGTGCAGCAGTTTGCCCCATTGCGCAAAAAGCCAGGGCAGGGCAATCAGCGCAAGCAGAATCAACAGCCAGCGTTCCGGTCCGCTTTTGGTGAAATACAGCCACAGCGCGACAGCCACTGGAACCAGCACGCGCGCCACCTGCAGGCCGCCCAAATAGATCAGCCGGCGCGCCGGCGGCTTCGGCCAGAGCAGGAGAATCGCTTTGCACAATTGTGGCAGCAGCTTGATGGCCGTGCCGGTGTGCGCGCGCAGGAGATAATTCACCACGCGAATGCTGGGCCGCACATTGTCAAGATAAGGCACGACCCTCTCGATGTGATTGACGAAATAGCGATTGAACCAGGAACCGGCCGGAAGCTGAAGCGCCTGCGTGCGGGCCTCCTGCCAGGCCTCGGGCGTGGCCGTGACCCATTCGTAGCGGTGGCCATGCTCGACGCGGATCGCCTGCCACAGCTCAACGCCCTGGCCCCAGAACTGCAGCCGCCGGTCGTCCGGAGGAACTTCGAGTTGAAGGCGCAACCAGGCTTGCACCAGTTCCTGGTCGAATTCTTGATCATGATTGCCGGTGATGATGATAAGCGGAAAACCGGCCTGCAGCCAGGCTCGCAACGCCGCGAATACCGCGGCGTGACCCTGCCAGGTGAGATGCAGGCGATAAACCGACTTGAAGTCCTGCGTGTCAAGTCCATAACGCTTCTCCTGCAACACGCTTCTGCCTGCCGCGGTGCACGCGCTCCACCGGCTGCGGCCCAACACATGCTTGCGCCAGCACGCAGCGAACGCGTCGAAGTCGGCGAGCATCTGCCCCTTGTCGCGCTGCTTCAAATACGTCGCCGGGATTTCCTGCAAGAGTTTGCGCCAGGCCTGCAACTCTGCCGGTGATGCCGGCGTGCGCGTGATGCGCAGAAAGTCGATGAAGTCACCATTGAGGATCAGTAGGCACTTCTGCTTGTTGTTGCGTGCCCGCTCGCGCTTGTGCTGCAGAAACGCGGCGAATTCATCGTCACAGGTGAAATTCTCCAAGCGATCCCAATAGACCGAGCCGGAGGCGCGGCCTTCACTGAGATGCAGGTCGCTGACCACCAAAACCTGCTGGAGATCGTCCGCGCCGAGATCGCGCGGGACGAGCGGCTGATAGAAAGGTGCCGTCTTGTGAAACTTCAGCATGATAAAAATCTCCCTGGCGGCTGGTTCGAATCATTCTCCCGGCTTGTCGTCGAGGGCGAGCAGAAAGGCCACCAACGCGGTGACGGTGTCGCCGCCGGGTTGGTCTTCAATCCAATACTCGTGACCAATGCCCTGCACATTCATGTCTTCCATCGCCACGCGCGCCGGGCTGCCCGGCACCGGATAGACTTTCTCTTTGTTCGCCGCAATCACTTTGGCGCGCTCGGATTGCAGGACGACGGCCTGCAGGCTCAATGCGGCATTGGGACGAAAATAGGATTCGGGATGCGCTTCGCGATAGGCGAGAATCTGACCGGCGCCGTAAATCTTCTCCACGGGCGCGCGGCGCAGCAGCGCCTGCAAATCATCGCCGGCCGGCGGCATTTGCGGATCGAGCGCCACCGCCACCCCGCCGTCATGCAGATACGGTGCAGTGCCCCAGAGATAGCGCAGCGTGACGACTTTGTAACCGTACTTCTGTTTGCTGCCGAAAAACTTTCCCAGAAAACCCCAGAAGCCCTTGGCGATGGCTTTGCCGGTGGCAGGATCATATTCCGGCGCGATGAACGTTTGCAGGGGCTCGGTCGCCAGCGCGCGCGCGTTGTTCGTGGCGATCTCGCGCAGCGGAATGATCTTGTTGTTGGTGAAGAACGGGCCGGCATGACACTGCGCGCAACCCTGCGCCTTGAAGATCTCATACCCCTTTTCCACCAGACCGGCGCTGCGCGCCCGGGCCAGCAGCGCGGTGTGATTAGTAGGCGGTTGCACCCAATCCAACATCAAGCTCACGGCCTCGGAAACAAATTCGTCGGCATTGAGGCCGTAGGTCGCGGCCAACTGCTCGAT
Source organism: bacterium (assembly GCA_023150945.1). NCBI lineage: Bacteria > bacterium. The sequence continues at coordinate 188,362 of JAKLJX010000007.1, forward strand.
CTGGTATTGCTCGCGCACATGGCGCGGCGTAATGACGCGTGTTCCGAGCATGCCCGTCATCTGGCTGCGCTGGCCGCCGTCACTTCCAAACTCGCTGGCTTTGCGCACCCGGCGATGCGTTTTGTTATCCGGATGCTCCAGGACTTCTTTGGGCACGACCGCGGGAATATCATCGATCAGCACCACGGCATCGTTGTCCAACACACCGGGCATGCCGTCGCTGAGGCCGAGAATGTCGTCGCGCAGTTTCTGCTTTTGCGCGGGATCGTACGCTACTGCGGGGGAATAATGTGTGATCAAATCAGCATATTGCGTCGAGGACAACACCGAAAAAATCCCGGGCTTCATCCAAAAAAGCAGTTTGGAGGTTTTGCCGCCGCGATCTTTGCACAAACCCACGAGTTGCGAGGGATCGAACGAAATCGTCCACACGTTGTTGTTGCGGTCGGAGGCATTCAGCATCACGCCGTCGTAGTTAAACGGCCAGTTCTGCCGCGTGAATAGCGCGGGATATTGCAGCGGATTGTGAATCGCGTCCGGCGTGTCGTCGAAGTAGCCGCGCGGCATCATCTGCACCCCTCGCACGATTTCGCTGGTGACCTCTTGCGGCCGGCTTTCATAGTTCCGCAGAATTTCCTCCATCCAGGCCTTGGCCTCGGCGGGCGTCTTTTGCCCCGGCCGGCCGGAAGCGAACAACGCGGCAATCGGATTGGAAGCCGAAACAAAAACCCAACCGAGGTGTAAATCTTGATTGCCGACGGCCCAAGCGTCTTCCGGTTTGAAAGGCGTGCCGGGCGTGGCAACTCCCAAATGCGCCGACCGGAGATCCGTACGGCCATCCCAATCGACATCGAGAGAGTAGTGGCAAATCGCGCACGACATGCCGACGCGATATTTTTCCGGTGGCGCAGCACCTACGCCGTGATCGCCGGCGGCGTAGCGATTGGGATCGAGCAGATAGGGCAGGTTCTTCTCTTCCTCGGGCGCCGGAACCGCAACAATGCCCACCGGCCAAGTGGCGCCGGCTTCGACATCCAAACCGGTGTGCAGCCGCTCCGGCAGCGGCAGACCGCCGTGCAGCTTGCTGCCGGCGGGAAAGGTCACAACCAAATCATGCGTGTAACCGCCGCCATTGCCGCTGTAGAGATTGCCGCGCACACTGTCGAGCGCATCGATGGCTTCGACAAAAAACTTGAAGAAACTCTCTCTGCGCCAGCCGCCGGTATCCGGCACTTCCACCGTGCCGTTGAGAAAGCCGGTCACGTCGGTGAGCAGCCGTTCGTTGCCGAATGTTTCGTTGCGAAACCACTCTTCCCCCCACTCGACCCATTTCATGTATTCCTGATAGGGAATTTCCTGGCCGTTGTATTTTGGGATTGTTGGCCCCGGCAATTCGTCGCGCAAGACGTCGTGGTTGCCCCAATCGTAGGGGGAGGGTGGGCAGCCCAGCAAACCCAAGGCCAGCAACCCGCACGCGACAAAAAGCGTGATCCTGCGGTGCAGCTTCATGTGCACTCCTTTGAGTTATTGGTGAAGAAAGAGATTGACTGATGCAGCCTGCCGGCGGCCCAGGGTGACGAACGAGAGGCCGCGTCTGGCAACCGGCAGAATCAGGGGAAATTCGCGCGCCATGCGAATTCCTGCCGCTGCGCCACGAGGCGAATGGCAACGCACGCCAGAATTGCCGCGGCTTGCAGCGCGCCCAGCACGATGACAAACGGTTCCTTGTTGTCCACCCCGTGCAGAATGACGGTCGAAGCGAAAAAGGTCACAGCAATGACGATCTGTATCGCGGCGCGCTGGAGGCGCAGCCACTTGGCGGTGGAAGAGAGCGCCCACACGGCCGCGATGTCGAAGGCCCACCAAAGCGTGATGATCAGATTGATGGTCGCCACCGCGACGCCCTGGTCAGCAAAAAACTCCGCGAGACTGCCGTGAAAGAAAACGAAAAAGGAATAGTAAATGTGAATCGCATACGAGAGAAAGCTGAACGTCCAAAAGAGCAGCCAGTAGTTCTGTTTCTTCTGCGATTGTTGCGGCAGCACATACAGGCACATGGCCGGCGTGAACAGAATCATGGTGGTGCGGGCGGTGTAAAGGATTTTGTAGAACAGAACCCGCTCGGTCTGTGCGGCCAACAGCAGGGCGAATCCCATTAACGCCAGAAACAAAGCGCCGGTGCTTAAGAGTTCCTGCCATGACAAGTTTTTGAAAGTTGGTGTCATTGATTCTCCAGAACCGAGAGTGAGCAATGCAAGCATTGATATTAGCTTTATCCCAAAGACACCAGCGCGGGAACTCTTTCTCATGGAATTTTCGCCAAACGCCGCCCCTCATGCCGCGCCAAACAAAAAAGCCAGCAGTGATCGCAAGATCAACTCCTGGCTTTGTTGCAAAAGGCTGTCTCGCGCGAGTCAGCCACTCGAGGTTCGGGAAATCCTCAGGTCAAAAGGGTCACCTCTCAAAAGAAATAACTCAAGCCCACCCGCACGTTTCGGGGATTCCCCGGCGTGAAATGCAGCTCCGACACTGCCTCAGTTTCATTCGGCAGCCGCGATTCCGTGTCGAATTGCGCCTCGTTCCATTCCGTGTCCGTGAGATTTTCCAAAATCACATTGAGTTGATAATTGCCAAAACGATAACCCGCAGTGAGATCCAGCACCGTGTAGCCGAGCGCAGTAACTGTGTTTGCCTCGTTTGCCGGGCGATCACCGAGGTGGCGATACCGCAGGCTGCCCTCGTAACCGGAAGGATGTTTCACCGTCAAACCGCCGGTCGACGTCAAGCGCGGCGCCAGCGGAATTTCATCGGCATCGGCCGGCTCATCGCGCAATTTGCCGCGCGAGAGATTCAGGTCGGCATCAGCATAGAGCCACGAAGTCAAACCAAAGCGCGCTTCGAGATCAAGACCATAGCGTTGGGTACGGTCGCTCAGCTCGGTGGTACCTTCGTCGCCAATGTACACAAACTCGCGCTCGAGATTCAGACCCCATGCCGCCGCGCCGAGGTTGAGACGATGACTCGCGCGCAGGCGAAATCCAATCTCCCCGCCGGTGGCGCGCGGCAGAGTTTCATCGTCGCGAATCGCAGGATCGAGGTTTGCTGCTGCCAGCCGCGAGGAAATCTCCTCCTCGCTCAAACCCTGCTGTTTGTATCGTCGCATGGAATCACTGACGCGCTTGGCGATCACGACATCGCGTGCATCATTGGAATGAAAACCGGTGCCGAAATTCACAAAAATATCAAACGCATTCGTCGGGCTGACCACGAGATTCGCTTTGGGACTGAGAATCGTTTTCTGCGCGAAGCCCGAAGCATGCGGCAAATCGGAAGGCATGCCTTCGAGATGATCCTCAACATCATAGGTGAAATAATCGGCGCGCAAGCCGAGCTGCAAGCGCAGCATCGGGCTGAAAATGATTTCTTCCTGCGCCCAGAGATTGAGGCTGCGTTGGAAAACGTCAGAATCCACCAGCGCCTGCGCGCGCACGCGGCTCGGACTGCGCCACAATGCGACCGCGATGTCATCCGCGCGATAGCCGCCGCCCAGCGTCGCCGTTGCAAGCATGCCGCCAATGTCATGATGAAAACGATAGCGGCTGTTCAAGCCCAGAAGCGTGCGCGCGTCGGTTTGCTCGATCATGTCGCCATTGACCGGATCGTTCAGAAAAAACGTGAAATTCGAAAACAGCTTGAAGTTGTAGCGGGTGGTGTAAGCGCGAATCAGGAACTCGCTGTTGCCCTCGCCGTGCGCCTCGTAGGCGAGATTGAGGTTCTGCCGGCCGGTAGTGCCGCCTTCAAGATCATCGAGTGAACCGAAGCGATTGATCAATCCCGCTGTCACCGCGCGCTGCGGAATCTGCCCGGAAGCATCCCACGCCGAACTGAATCCGCTGATGTCAACCGACAACTTGGACGTCTCGTTCAGGTGGGTGTGAAATTTTCCAAAAAGATTGACGCGGCGAAAGCCCTGAGGACTGTCAACCGGGCCATCGGTGCCGTAAAACTGCCCGGCGAGGTAGGCATTATTGTGAATGCCGGCGCTGGGGATTTGGTAAAGCGTGGTGAGACGATACGTTTCAAACTGGCCACCTTCGAGCCGCACTAGATTGGATTCGATGTGATCGCGCGTGCGCATGGCCACTGCACCGGCGGTGGCGAGATCACCAAACTCCGCGAAGTATGGGCCTTTGTAAACCTCGAGGCCGTCGATCACCTCGGGAATGATGAAATGCAAATCGGCATAGCCCTGGCCGTGGCCGTGCGACACCATGTTCACCGGCATGCCGTCCACCGAGATATTGACGTCCGTGCCATGATCCGCATCGAAGCCGCGGAGGAAAATCTGCTCGGCCTTGCCGCCGCCCGCGTGCTGCGCGATGATCAAGCCGGGCGCGGCTTGCAGCAGCTCTTGCGCGGAACGATTCGGGCGCACGCGCAGATCGAATTCGCGCACCGCGCGCGAAGAAGCCGCGGAATACGGCCGGTCGGCCTGCACCAGAATTTCGCTGAGATCGAGCGACTTCTGCTGCAGATCGAACGTGAGAGTTGTTTCGCTTCCAGCCGCCACTACGACGCGCTGGCGAACCGTCGCGTAACCGATCAAGCTCACGACAAGCTCATACTCGCCGGGTTTCAGACGCGTAATGGCAAAACCGCCATCTGCGGCAGTGTTCGCCCCGTGGCCCGTGCCGCTGAGCACGACATTCACTTCAGCGAGACCCTTCCCGGTTTCAGCGTCCTGCACGACGCCTTTGATCGCGCCGGTTTCCTGCGCCAAACTCTCAATGGGGATGAAACCGATCAGACCACAAATCATTGCCAGATGAAACAACCGCCGAAAAACACGCATGCAATTCCTCCTTGATGCTGGGTGCTGGATGCTGGATGCTTGATTCTTGATACTGGATGCTGGATACTTGCCCCGTGCCCCGTGCCTCTTGCCCCTGGTCACTGAACACGGGCCGCTGCGATGTGCTTGGCGGTGTCCGCATAATGCCGCAGCCGGATGACTTTGCCGTTGTCATCGAACGTCCACAGATGCATTTCCTCGTCGCGGCAAACCACGCCGGTGCCCGGGGCCTCGAATTCAAGAACGAATTCGGCTGCCACCTGATTGCCGCCGGCCAGCAATGACAGCACTCGAAACTCTCTGATTTTGAACGTACTCACGATTTCAAAAAATTGCAAGGCGCCCGCCTTGCCCGAGCGCGCTTGCAGCCACGGCACGCCAGCTTTTTGCGCGGAATTGTCCGCCCAGGACTCCCACTGCACGTTGTCAGAGAGATGCTGGATGATGCCCGGAATATCGCCTTTGCCAAACGCCGCATAGATGGCGGATACGGTGTCAAGATGATTGGCCATAATTTTCCTCGAGTAGATGGGTTACGGGGATGTGGTGATTGTACTTCACAGATACGATGAGGAGGAGGGGTTGGATTTCATGCGAGCGAGGAAATCCTCTTGCGCCTAAACCGGCACTTCATTATGTTCGAGCGCGCACGAGACACGCGTGTTCAAGTTACCCGGAGAAGGCCATGACGACCTCAGAATATGCTGAAAGAATCGTAGAGATGATCAAAGCGCGACCGCCCAAAATCAAGCAAGACAAGTTGCTTTATGAGATTTACGTAAAGTTAAAGGTGGCGGACGGATTGCGCGCTGTCCAGCAAGGCAGGGTTCACTCGCATGAACAAGTGCGGGAGGATATGTGGAAAATCATCCATTCCAGTAATCCTTCTTCGCATCCTTAAACAAAAGGAAAGAATCATCTATGAATCCAACCACTATCCAATATGTCTCAGATGAAAAAGGCTCGCCCACGGCCGTAATCGTTCCCATTGAGCTGTGGCGAGAAATTAAATCCGCCAAGGAGACGGCTTACCTGCTCAGAAGCAAAAACATGAAGCAACGCCTGCTTGCTGCGAGAAAGCGTAAAAAGGGGATAGCATTTGATGAAGCACGCAAGAAGCTTGGAATTTGACCCGGCCGGCTTTTAAGATTTGGCTTGGTGGGTGGAAAAAGATCGCAAGAAGGCGCTGCGCATTGTCAAAATGCTCAAAGAGATCCAGCGCGACCCTTTTCAAGGTGTCGGCAAACCTGAGCCGTTGCGGCATCAATTTGCCGGTTGCTGGTCCCGGCGTATTGATGATGAGCACCGTTTAGTTTATGAAGTCTTCGAAGATAAAATTCGAATTCTGGCTTGCCGGTATCATTATTGATGGGGACTTTTATGCCCAAAACCGTTTTCATCAGTTACTCCCACCACCAGGGCGAATGGGTGTGGCAGCGTTTGAAGCCCTGTCTGCAAGCCGGTGGCGCAGAAGTACGTATCGCTGTTGAGCGTGTTTGCGCCGGCGTTTGGTGGTTGCCCATGGTGCCGGGGAATAAATTACGCGCGTGCCGCTGATGGCAAGATGGTTGAGGGAGAGGGGATAGTTCCTGCTACTGCCCGGGCGCTCCCAGCGCCCGGGCTGTGTCAAACTCACTCCACCACAATACCCTCAATCCCCTCGGGCGCGGGCGGGTATTTCATCTGCAAGCCCTCCAACGCTTCGACAATACATTCCGATATCACGAAATTGCGGTACCATTTCTTGTTCGCCGGCACGATATGCCACGGCGCCCAGGGCGTATTGCATTTATTGATCGCGTCTTCGTAGGCCGCCATGTAGTCATCCCACAACGCGCGCTCCTTCAAATCGCCGAGATTGAACTTCCACTGCTTGGTCTTGTCGTCGCGACGTTCTTCCAGCCGCTCTTTTTGTTCCTGCTTGGAAATGTACAGGAAGAATTTGAGAATCGTGACCCCGTTGTCTGCCAGCAGCTTTTCGAAGTTGTTGATGTGATCATAGCGCTTTTGCCACACTTCCCTGGGCACGAGATTGTGCACGCGCACGATCAGCACATCTTCATAATGCGAGCGGTTGAAAATGCCGATGTAGCCGCGCGGCGGCACGTGCTGGTGAATGCGCCACAAGAAATCGTGCGACAATTCCTCCGGCGTCGGCGCTTTGAAGCTGGCCACGCGCACGCCCTGGGGATCGACGCTGGACATGACGTGCTCGATCACGCCGTCTTTGCCGCCGGTGTCCATCCCCTGCAAGACGATCAGCAGCGCATGCTTGCCTTCCGCGTACATGACTTCCTGCAGCTCATCCAGCCGCGCGAGATTCTTCTCCAGATCTTTCTTCGCCTCATCTTTGTCTTTGTAATCACCGGTGTAGCCGGGATCAAAGTCTTTCAAACGGATCTTTTGATCGAAGGGAACCTGCAACTTCTGCTTCATGAAAAGTATTCCTTTGTTTCAAATTAGAGAACTACTGCGCAGCGGAACGCGCCGCCGGGTCACCTGCAAGAAGAGCTGCGATGACGGCGCTTTCATTTGGCAACTCCTGCGCAAAAAGCCAGTCAATTCGTAGCCAAAACTCTGGAACAGCGGCAGAACGAACGACGCCATTGGCATCCACCGGCAACTCTTCCCAAACACCATCGTGATTTTTCCAGAAGAAAGCCTCTTGCCGAAAGGGATCGATCACCCAGTACTCCAGCACGCCATACTCGGCGTACAAATCCTTCTTCTCGCCCAAATCCAATTTCCGGCTGCCCGGCGAGATGATTTCAACCACGAGATCCGCTGCACCCAGCAGGGCCTTGCCTTTGCACTGGGCAAGCCTGGCTTTGCTGATGAACATCAAATCCGGCTCCGGCGCATTGAACTCGGATAGTTTCATTGCCGCGCGCGATCCGAGAACGTGCCCCAATCCTTTTTCGCGGACAAAGCCACGCAGGATCATCAACAAAAACCCAAAGAGATCCTCGTGCTCAAAAGTCGGTGGCGAAGCCATATAAATCACCCCATTGATAAGGTCGGCCTTTTGGTCTTCCCGAATGATTTCACAAAATTCGTCAAACGTGATTCTTTCGCGCGGTGGCGCCTGGCGGGGCAGCGGCTGAGTCAGGATATCGACCTCTGTTGTCATGTTTCATACCCTCAATGTTTGAGGAATAGAGTCCTTGTCTGCCTGAAAATTGGAAAAAAATCTCAGCCGCGCAACCTCAAATTGTAAAGCGCGTCTGTTCGGAAGGGCCGTCAAAGCCCATCACCTGGAACAATGACAGTCTGAATCATCGTTTCGAATTTCAGGATTATGGGATTGGCGGATTGTTGCTCATCACCCAATCCCAAACTCCATCGATCCGATACTCTGATTTTCAGTGCATACATCCGCACTTCACTTCGCCAAAACCCACGCCCGCGCCCTTCCACAAAAACGCTTCGCTGGTCTTGGCATTCTCCCAGTAGAACGGCAGCCGCGGCCGCGAAACATTGCCGGTCTCGTTCATGGTTTCAGCGTCGTACAAACGGCCGTTCTTCATCACCTGCGTGATGAATTCGGTGTTCTGAATATTCTCCAGCGGATTCTTTTCCAGCACGATCAAATCCGCGAGCTTGCCCGGTTCGAGTGAGCCTAATTCTTTGCCCATGCCGATGTACTCCGCGCCGTTCAGAGTGGCCGCACGAATCGCCTCCAGCGGCGTCATGCCGCCCTGCGCCAGCATCCACAATTCCCAATGCGCGCCCAGTCCCTGCAACTGGCCGTGTGCGCCGAGATTCACTTTCACGCCGGCATCACACAAGGCTTTGGCTGCCTGCGCATTGCCGATATGGCCGAAATCATCGTCGGGAATCATCATGCGCCGCCGTGCACGCGCGTCAATTATCGGGCGCGGGGTGAAATGCAGCAGCCGCTGCTTTTCCCACACGTTGGTTTTCTGATACCAATAATTCTCACCCCACATGCCGCCATAGCCCACGATCAGCGTCGGCGTGTAAGCCGTGGCCGTGCCGCCCCAAAGTTTCAGGACATCCTGATAAACCGGCGCAACCGGAATCGAGTGCTCGATGCCGGTGTGGCCGTCGATCACCATCGACAAATTGTGATAGAAAAACGAGCCGCCTTCCGGCACCACCAGCATGTTCAATTCGCGCGCGGCCTGCAGCACCTGCTGGCGTTGATTGCGGCGCGGCTGATTGTAACTCTTCACCGAAAATGCGCCCACGGCTTTCAGGCGGCGCAGATGTGAGCGTGCGTCGTCGAGATTGTTGACCACGGCTTTGAAGTCGCCGTCGGCGCCGTAGAGGATCGTGCCGGTGGAGTACACGCGCGGCCCGGTGATCTTGCCGGCCGCCACCATCTCCGCCAGCGTGAACACCGTTTCCGTGTACGCCGAGGGATCGTGCATCGTGGTTACGCCGTAAGCGAGATTGGCAAAATAGGCCCAGGGCTGCTGCGGCAGCAGTCCCGCAAAGAAATGATCCGCATGCGCATGCACGTCCACGATGCCCGGCATGATGGTCTTGCCGGCGGCCGCAATGCGTTTGGCGTCGGCGGGAATGGTGACTTCACTCGCCCGGCCAATCGCCGCAATGCGATTGCCTTCGATCACGATCGTGCCGTTCTCGATTACTTCATCGCCGCGCATGGTAATAATGCGCGCGCCGGTAAACGCGAGCTTGCCGGCAGGCACATCCGTCTGCAATTTCAATCCGATTTGCAGGCCAACGGAATCCGGGCCCGCAACGCTGTCAGGCGCGCCCGGGAGAAAGGCGAAACTCTGACGCAACTCGCGCGAGAACAATTCCGGCCCGATCAGCCAGTGGAGTTTTTGACTGTCGCCGGACCAGTGCAGATAGTCGCCGGCATCGCGGGTGACGCGTTTCACCGGCACCGCCTTGGTGCCGTTGTTCAAATCAATTGCTCCGCCGGTTTGCGGAAACGGCGCGAGGTATGCGTTGTACAGCTCCGTGAATGCCACCCATTGCTCATCGGGACTCAGCGCGATTTGATTGACATACTTCAAATTGAAATGGGTGCGTTCCTCGCCGCCGTCGAGGCGAACGCTTTTGTATTTCTTCTCCAGTCCACCGCCGGTTTGAAAGAAGATGCGATCGCCCTTGCGGTTGAAGCGCGGGGCGTAGCCCTCCTCTTGAATGAAATTCTCTTCGCCGCCCTCGGCAGACATCCAATACAACCCGGGCTCCACGCCGTGCGCAAATCCCAGCACCGAATTGCCGTTGTCGCGCTGATACACGATCTTCCTGCCGTCCGGCGAAAACGAGGGTGTGTTGTAATAACCCTTGCGCCGCGTGAGCTTGACGGGATTGCGGCCATCCAGTTTGACTTTGTACAAGCCGCCCAGCGCGGTATCACTCCAGGTGGCATACACAATCCACAAACCGTCGGGACTGAACGCCGGAAAAAATTCATGCAACGCGCTGTTGGTCAAGCGTTGCGGCTTGCCGTTGGGCAAAGCTTTCTTCCACAATGATCCCACGGCGCTGAAGACAAGGGTCTTGCCGTCAGGCGACGTCACCGCGTCGCGAATCATTTTCACCGTAAACGAATCCGCATGCACGGTTTGCGGGAAATGCAAGGCTTCGGTAATGGTTTGTTTGACGTTGACGGTAAACGGTATCTGGGTTGCCTGCTTCGTTGCGATGTCGATGCGCCAAATTTTGCCCTGCGCCCAAATCACAATATTTTTGCTGTCCGGCGTCCAGGCATAGTTGGGATAAACGCCGAAGGTGGCCCAGGTCTCCTGCTGATCTTTATTCAAGCCGTCATAGATCGGAATCTGCTCGCCCGTTTTCAAATCCTGCAAATAAAGCACGCTGTTCAGCCGCACGCGCCGCACAAAGGCGAGATACTCGCCGTCGGGCGAGGGCTGTGGCCGCACCGCACCGCCGGCGCCGGTGACATAGTTTTTCAAATCACCCTTCTCACGATCGAGGCGGCGAATGACGTAAATCTGGCCGTTGGGATCTTTGTTGTATTCAAACGTATTGCCGCCGCTCATGTCTTCGCTAAAATAGATATAACGGCCGTCCGGCGAAACCGCCGGTTCGCCGGCATCTTGCTGATCATTCTTGCGTTTGGTGAGCTGCAAGCCTTCGCCGCCGGTGAGATGATAGAGCCACATTTCACCCGCGCCCAATGAACGGGTGCTGGTGAAATGCTTGCGTGCGATGAGATAATTGCCGTCCGGCGTCCACACCGCATTGTTGAGCAAACGAAAATCTTCCTTCGTTACCTGTTTGAGGTTGGAGCCGTCGCGTTGCATGATCCAAATGTTGTCCCCGCCGGAACGGTCACTGGTGAAGCTGATGCGCTTGCCGTCGGGACTGAAGCGCGGCTGCACTTCGAAGGCCGGGCCGCCGCTGAGCAGTTTTGCTTCGCCGCCGGTGATGGGCATGAGGTAGATGTCGCCGAGCAGATCGAACACAATGTCCTTGCCGTCCGGACTAACATCGAGATTCATCCACGTGCCTTCGCTGGCAGTGAAGGCAATCTCTTTGGCCGGGCCGTGCGCCGCGGTCACGTCCCATTCTTTCTTGTCCGCCTTTTTCGCCGGCGCTTTCGTGGTGTCGCTGGCGGCGGGCGGCTGCGCCAGTGCGAAATGCAACGCCAACAGCAGACTCAAGCAGGCAACAGCCGGAATTTTCGATTTGCACATAATGCTTCTCCTCACGGGATGATTGCGTTGGAGGTGGATTGGAGGTGGAACGGTTTGCGGGTCTTTCTTCACGCCCTTTCCTGGGGATAGCGCAAGCCCCATTGCCGGCGAATCTCGTCCATGGTTTGCATGAGTTGCAGGGACTCGTCGGGCGGCATGATTTCGCTTTCCAGCCGGCCGGCCCGCAAACAGGCCATCACTTCGGCGGCCTCATGTTGATACCCAAAACTCTCATAAGGCGCGTGCACGGTTTGTTCCGGCTGGCCGCTGCGCGCCAGCGTAACCTGCGTGGCCTTGAAAAAGGCGGAATGCAGTTTGATGCGTCCGGCGGTGCCGATGATGGTCGCTTCTTTCGGCGTGTCGGTGCGATTGGCGGCGGCCAGCACGGCGAGCTGGCCGTTGGGATAGCCGAGAATCACACCGCATTGTTCATCTACGCCGGTGGCGCCGAGATGCGCCATACTGGTGAGGCGTTGCGGCGGGCCGAAGACCATCGAGGCAAGGGCGAGCGGATAGATGCCGACGTCCAGCAGCGCGCCGCCGCCCAACGCGGGCGCGAACAGCCGGCTTTGCGGATCGAACTCCGCGCGAAAGCCGAAATCCGCGAGCAGCATTCGCGGCTCGCCGATTATTCCGTTTGCCAGCCACGCGCGTGCTTGCACCACCGCGGGCAGGAAGCGCGTCCACATGGCCTCCATCAAAAAGACCTGCTGCTGGCGGGCGAATTGAATGACGCGCTCCGCTTCGGCGGCGTTGATCGTGAACGGCTTCTCGCACAGCACTGCCTTGCCGGCCTCCAGGCACAACAAGCAGTTCTCAGCGTGCAAGGAATGCGGGGTGCCGATGTAGATCACATCGATCTCCGTGTCGCGGGCCAGGGCGGCGTAACTCGCATGGCGCCGGGGCACATTGAAGCGCGTGCCAAAGGCTTCAGCCGCGGCTGCGGTGCGCGAGCCGACTGCTTGCAGTTGCGCCTCCGGTAAAGTTGCCAGCGACTGCGCAAACACCTGCGCAATCCGGCCGGTGCTGAGAATGCCCCAACGGATTTTTCGATTTTCCATGTTGGCTCCTGGTTCGACCTGGTCAGGGATGGCCGTCGCTACCACACAGTCAATCGCAAGATAGTATTTTCGCCACCAATGTCCAGTAGAAGCCGGCCCACCAGGGAGCCAGACTTGGATGCCAGCGGCCAGGATGGCGGGTAGAATCATGGCGTGCAATCCTGAGTTCGTGCGGCTTCAGTCGAGTTGCGCATGAGCCAACCGCAAGGCCTTTGTTGATTTCCTCGAAACACATACGCATATTGCAAATATGACAGCAGTGAGTTTTGAATGGGATCGCCGCAAGGAGAAGTCCAAGATAAAAACCACGGTACTTCCTTCGATGGGGCGCGCACGGTCTTCTACGATGAGAATGCCATCGAATTCTCCGATCCGGATCATTCCGAGCATGAAAACCGCTTCATCCTTCTGGGAATGAGCGCGAAGTTACGGGTTCTCATTGTCTGTCACTGTTTACGAAGAAGCGAGACCGTCATCAGAATTATTTCGGCGAGAAAGGCGGACCGGGAAGAGGAACGCGCATACTGGAGATTGAGAAAATGAGAGCGCATTACGATTTTTCCAAGATGAAAAGCCGCAGAAATCCTTACGTCAAACACTTGAAGCAGACTGTGACGATTCGGTTCGATCGTAACACCGTCGCTTATTTCAGGTCTCTGGCGCAGGATACCGGAATTCCCTATCAGAGCTTGATCAATCTCTACCTGCGCGATTGCGCGGTTCATCAGCGCAAGCTGGAAATAAAGTGGACTGAAAACACCGGGAAGTCGACTTGACTACAAAGGCCTGGGCGGGTGCTGTGCGCCATTGCTGCCAGGCGTGGCTTGGCGCGGATTCGAACTTTGCAGGGTGCCGGCGGTGAATTTCTGTCGCGGCAAAAGCCGCAGCGGGTTTGTGGCGAAGTTGACATGAAAATCAAACACAAAACCACATCATGACTTTTCAAAGCCTGCAGCGGAAAAAGCTCGCCCTTTGCATTGACGCCGGAGAATATGAAGGATCGAGCTTGTTTGCGATGAAGCTCTACGATTACATTCCCGACGCCGCCTCTGAGAAACAAGGATTCTTGCGCGTGATTGACGAAGAGGGCGAGCCTTATTATTATGACGCCCGGGCTTTTCTTAAAATCACTGCGCGCCGTAACGGCCTGTCGATTCCCTTCGCTTCGTCACACAAATCCCGTTCGAAGCGGGCTCAATCAAAGACACGCAAATCCTGAGCAAGCCCTCAAGGGATTTTGTGCCGCCACGATGCTCGCCACCAATCCTGGCCTGCTTTTGAAATTGTTCGCCAATTGATGCCAGCGATTCAATGCGTGACACAGTTTTTCGATGCCTTCCGTGCCAGGCGTTTTCCCACCAATATGCGGCTGTTCATGTGCTTAATAAGCCTGCGCCAGGTTTTCAGTCTGTCTGAGAACGTGGCGTTTAGGATGTCATTCCGGAGGAATCTTCCCAAGTATCAGCAAGCATCTGTTTGAAAAGCAAAATGATTCCTGCGGAATCACAGTGTTGTTAGGGCGGAATTCAGCCGGCTGAGCTCTTACGCTCAGGCAAGATACCAGCAAACGGCTGGAAATCAGTGCGCACAACTCACTGCCCACGGGAGTTTTGCACTTTTTTCACAACCATCCTGGCGATCAGATGGTGAAAGGCGGGGCCAGACCCGGGCTTGGGGGAGGTGAGATGGCAGTCGCAGCTCGTTCATCCCAAGCCTGAATTCACCCACCATTGGGACAAACTTTGTCTTGAGAATTTCCCCGCGATTTCGGACATTGCGCCGCGGCTCGAGTCGTGACTGCCAGGGCTGGATACCGAGGCTGGTGAGGGGCCGCTGGGTCCACGCCTGTACTTGTCTGGAACAATCGGCTATTCAACCGGAAAGGGGTTGTTGCATGAGGCTCAAACACACTGCTGTGGTTGCAATTTTTCTCTTATCGTTCAACGCCGGCTTCGGCCAGGAGGAAAAACCGCGCATCGCGGTGCTCGATTTCGAGAGCATTGGCTGCGACTCCTCCCTCGGCCTGGCGGCCTCCGAAATCCTGCGCACCGAGCTGGGCAGCCTGGGCACCTATCGCATCATCGAGCGCTCGCAACTGGTGAAAGTGATGGAGGAGCAAAGCCTGCAAATCTCCGGCGCGGTGGATGAGCAGGCCATGGTCGAAATCGGCAAGCTGCTGGGCGCGCGCATGGTGGTGGTGGGCAGCATCGTGCGCACCGGCAAAACCTACACGCTCAATTCGCGCTTCATCGACGTGCAGACCGCCGAGGTGAAAAAGAGCCAAAACATTCGCGGCAACAGCGAAGACGAAATCTCCAACATGTGCTCGAGCCTGGCCAAGGTCATTTCCGAAGAGGGCACCAGCAGCGGCGGCACGGTCAGCGAAACCACGCTCGGTCGCATCTGGCTGGTGCAGGAAAGCGATTTCACCGGGATATGGACGCGGCGCGGCCAGAGCAACGTTTTCGACGCCGTCTGGTTTCCCACCAAATCCGGCTTGCGCGCCGAGCTGGCGATGGCGGAACCGGCCGGCAGCGCGCTCGAAATCAGACGCACGGATCAGGGCAAACCGCTGGGCAGTTATCGCGGCACGGCAGCGGCCAGCGGACAGAGCTTTCACGGCACCGCCACCTGGTCGCCGCAGGTTTCCTGGCAAGGCGAGTTTTTCTTCGAGGCGCCGGGCACGCAGCGCGGTTTGGGTACGGTGTGGGTGGTCAAGGAGGGCGACTTCACCGGCATCTGGCGGCGCATGGGCGAGAGCAACAATTTCGAAGCAACCTATTTCCTGAACAAAGGCGCGGTGACCGCCGAGCTGGTGGTGGAGGGCATGGACAAGGGCGCGTTACGCATCAAGCGCTCGGCCAAAACGGGCGTGCTGGGAAATTATCAAGGCTGGTTCAGCGCCGGCATGCGGCACGTGAGCGGCAATGCCGACTGGCTGCCGAGTCTGGTGTGGTCCGCGGAAGTTTTCTATTGAGTGACGTGCCCCGCCCCAGTGTGACAATCTCGAATGGGGCGGGCAGCAGAGTTTATCCTGTCCTGCCGTCAGGAAGAACAGGAAGGAGAGGTTATCCCCAAAAAGAAAAAGCAGCAAGACCGGCATGACACTGGCACTGCTGGCCTCTGCCCGCATGAAGGCAGCGACCAGCACCGCCGTCTGCTGCTTTTCCCCCCGGTTTTCCCGCTTGCCTGCGAGCCTTTCAAAAATGAACCGTGGCCACCATCACGGTGGCAGTCGTCACGGCGATTGGACCGGAATTGGGCGGCAGCGTAATGTTCAAGCCCGGCTCGACGCCCAGGCTGAATTTGGGATTGAGGAAAAACTCCCCGCCGAAATAAAGGCTGCCGGCATACGCGGTAGCACCGCTGCCGGGGCCGCTGGGGTTGGTGTTGATCGCCTGCGCCCGCACGCCCCAATAAGGCGCGACGCGTTGCATGACTGGGTAGATACGCAAGGCCACACCGCCGCCAATCGTGGTGGCTGAATTCTCCAGGTAGTTGACGGTGAGGAGGGGCGCCAGCACGAATCGGGGCGTGAGCCAAATGGGGATCACAATATTGACCGGCGCAGTTTGCAGATAAGTCGAGACACCCCAGGTGCGTCTGATCTCCCGTTCCTGTGTCTGTGCAAGACACGGTGAGCTTCCCCATGCGAACAAACCGAGTGCGCACAACATCACGAACATGCGGCGACAGTTTTTCATGGCGCGAACCCTTTCGATGGCTGAGACGAAGAGCAGGTAGAAGTCAACTTTCGCGGTGACCACGGTCACGGGCGAAAGTTGTTTGTCCGATATTACAGCCTTCTTCGTCAGGGTGCGGAAGCCCAAGCGCGGGACTGTCCCCGGAATGTGACAAAAAAACCCCACAAAAGCGCGAGGCCGTCTCGCGGTTTCTGCGGGGTTTTCTGTTCGTACGCCAGTCAGGAAAGGCTGAGCCGAGGCTTTTCAGAATCCTTCCAAATAAGAATCCAACCCTCGGGCATCCCACGGCCAAGCCGTGGGGGAGCCGGCTCACAAGACCGTCACTCATTGGACGCAGGCGAGTGCGTGTCAAATCGAAGATGCTCCGGACTCGGCTGCGCCGAGGCTTTCTCAATCTCGACGCAACGGCCCAGCCGTTGCAGGAACATTCTCTCACAAACGCGCGCGAATGTCTGATCGAAAACGCTCAGCCTCGGCTGCGCCGAGTCTCCCCAATCCGCGAGTACCGCGGAAATCCTGAAGACCTCGACGCAACGGCCGAGATGCGTGTCGAAAAAATTCTGAGAATGCCGTTGCAGGAACATCATCTCAAAAACGCGCGCTACATGTTTGCGATCAACGCCTGCCCAAACTCCGAGCATTTCACTTCTTGCGCGCCTTCCATCAAGCGGGCGAAATCATACGTCACGACTTTCTGCTGAATGGTTTTCGCAAGCGCGGTTTCAATCAAGCGCGCGGCTTCGTGCCAGCCCAGGTAATCCAGCATGAGCGCGCCGGAGAGAATGACCGAGCCGGGATTGACCTTGTCCTGGCCGGCGTATTTGGGCGCGGTGCCGTGCGTGGCTTCAAAAATCGCGAAGCCGATGTCATAGTTGATATTCGCGCCGGGCGCGATGCCGATGCCGCCGACTTGCGCGGCGAGCGCGTCGGAGATGTAATCGCCGTTGAGGTTGAGCGTGGCGATGACGTCATACTCATCCGGCCGCGTGAGGATTTGCTGCAGAAAGGCGTCGGCGATGGCGTCTTTGATGAGAATCTTGCCGGCCGGCGGTTTGCCGCCGCATTCTTCCCAGCTCACGGTGTGTTCGCGGAATTCTTCGCGCGCCAACTCGTAGCCCCAGTCGCGAAAGCCGCCTTCGGTGAATTTCATGATGTTGCCCTTGTGCACCAGGGTCACGGATTTGCGCTTTTGCGTGAGCGCATAATTGATGGCGGCGCGCACCAACCGTTTGGAACCCTCCGAGGACACCGGTTTGATGCCGATGCTGGAGGTTTCGGGGAAACGGATCTTCTTGACGCCCATTTCGCTTTGCAGCCAGGCCACGACTTTTCTGGCTTCGTCGGTGCCGGCACGGTATTCAATGCCGGCATAGATGTCTTCGGTGTTTTCACGGAAGATCACCATGTCGACCAATTCCGGCCGTTTCACCGGCGAGGGCACACCGGAGAAATAGCGCACCGGCCGCAGGCACACGTAGAGATCCAACAGTTGCCGCAGCGCCACGTTGAGACTGCGGATGCCGCCGCCGACCGGCGTGGTCAACGGGCCTTTGATCGCCACGCGATATTTCTTGATGGCCTCGAGGGTTTCCTCGGGCAGCCAGGTGTTGTTGCCGTAAACCGCCACCGATTTTTCACCGGCATAGACTTCGAGCCATTCGATGCGGCGGCGCCGGGCGTAGGCCTTGGCCACGGCGGCGTCCAACACCGCTTTGGCTGCGCGCCAGATGTCGGGGCCGGTGCCGTCACCTTCGATGAATGGAATAATCGGATCGTCGGGCACAATCAGTTTGCCTGCTGCGAAGCCAAGCGCATGGCCGGCGGAAGGGCTTTTGACACGTGTCATCTGTTCCATCCTCAATCCCTCTCAGAATACTGAATGTATGTTGGTGAGCTGTTGCCCGGTTGCTGGCGGCCGCCCGGCCCGGAATCATGCCGGAGCGCGACGGCAGTCTGTCAGCGCGCGAGGTTGAATTGGAAACGGGCAGGCGCCGAATGAAACGAAATCGCGCCGCCCAAAACGAGAAAAACCCCGGAGAGTTCGGGGTTTTCAGCAAAGCGGTGAACCATTGAAAATCGCAACGGCTGCCCGGAGCTCAGGCGACTCTTTGCCGCAGGAAGTCCAGGCGTTTCTGTTTGGAATCCAGGCCCAGGTCTTTGAGTCGGCGCCGCACTTCGAACCAGCTCAGGCGGTGCATGCCGTAGCGCGGAGTGGAGAGCATTTGTTTGATCTTGAAGGTGCCGGCCTCGGGCTGTTCGGTGATGATTTCGCGGATATAGTCATCGACGCTGCGCGCAGTGGCCTTGACTTTGGCGGGTGCAGGCTGGTCCATCACCATGGCGCTGGGCGCGTTTTTGACCATCACGCCGCCGTTGTCCGCGGGCACGGGCTTGGGCGCCGGGCGGGGCGTAGCCTTGCGTGGCAGGCTGCTGTTGCGGTCAAAGTCATTCACCGCTTCTTCGATGGTGTCAAAGGCTTTGAGAATGTAGTGAAACTCCAGCAGCTCGAAGACTTCATAGACATCGGGGATCATGCGGACCAGTTTCAAGTCGCCGCCCTTCTCCCGAATGCCCTTGATTTCGCTGATGAAGATTCCCCAGCCTGCGCTGCTGATATAGTCGACATTGCCGAGATCGATGATAATGTCGTTCATACCGTTCTTGAGCAAACCTTCGAGCGCATGCTCCAGTTCGGCGGAGGTGGTGGTATCGATGTAGCCACCGACCTTGATCACGGCAATGTTGTTGTTGACACCGGTTTTTTCCACGGACACCTGAATACCTTCCATGGTTCACTCCTGAGGCATTCTCTCTATGTTCGAACCGTTGCGCAATATACAAGAATAGGGATCAAAGTCAACAGGGATTTGCCGCTCCCTTGCGCGTGCTGCGGCCGGTAATCCCGGCGGAACGTCACTGCCGGCACCTGGCGAAATGGCAGACTGTCTTATGCCGGAGCGGCCGGGCTTTGCATCAGGCGGAAGCGCGCTTCATCATCATGCGCGCGGCCAGCTCGATCTTGCGGCGAATGTCGTCGCGGCTGGGGTCGATTTCCAGCACGCGCTGCCATTCCTTCATGGCTTCCAGGTACTCACCCCGATTAGCAAAGATCACACCCATATTTTCATAGGCGGTGGTGTCCGAAGGATCGAGCTCTTTCACCCGCCGGTAGGCACGGCTGGCATCTTCATACATGCGATTGCGGAAATAAGCGTTGCCCAAAATGCTGTGCGCTTCCTTGAAGTTGGGATAGCGTGCAATCGCCTGGCAAAATTCCGTGATAGCCTCGTCAAACTGTCCGCGTTTGTAATAGCGCAAGCCGGCGATCAGGAGTTTTTCGCGTTCTTCTTCGCTGGGCTCGCCGTTCCTGTCTTCCGGATTCTGCGGCGCGGCCACCACCGGCTGCTCGGGCGCCGGTGTCGCGACCGCCGCAGGCCGGGAGTCGTTTGCCGCAACTGCAGGTTCTGCTGCGGCTGCGGGCGCTTCGGTCACCTGCTCAGGTTCTTGCGCACGGTCGTGCGGCGGCTGCGCCTCCGGCTCAGGCGATTCCTCGACCGCGCCGGTCGAGGCATGCTGCAGCAGTTCGTCGACTTCGACGAACGGCATTGCCGGCGTCTCCGTGGTGATCGGCGGCGGAGTGCCTGGCGAAGCGGGTGGCGCGGGCTTCACTTCGTCGGCTGCGCCGTTGGCCGGAGTGGTTTCCGCAGCCGGCGCGCCGTAATCAAATCCAAAACTCGACTCGATTTCACTCTGCAACAGATCTTCGACGGCAGAGTAGATGTCGTCATCGCCGCGGTTGAGTGTGATGCCACTGGTTTCTTGGTGGCGTGGGCCGGGCTTGACTTCAGGCGCAAGCGGTTCCTGCAACACCACCGGCTCAATGGAAGGCGGTTCGGGAAACACCACCGGTGGTACGGGCGGCTCGTCAATGATGGTGCCGCCGGCAAAAAGCTCGGCAAAATCAAAATCCGTGGCGGCGATGGCGTCCAGGCTGCTGGTGCTGCTGTTTTCCGGCGCCGGCGTTTCCGGTGCGGCGCTGAAATCAAAAATCGAGGGATCAACCGACAAGTCCGGCGGCACATGTTCCGCAAGCGGCCCGGGCGGTGGCGCCGTGCTCTCCTCGCCGCTTTTGGTCAAATCACGGCGGCGCCGCGAAACGATCGCGAAGGGTGTCTCTGCCGGACTTCTTTCCGGCGCGGCCACCGGCTGCCGCTCGCGGGCGGGCGGTTCGGCTGCGGCCGGTTTTTCGTATGGCGGTTTTGCTTTGCTCTCGGCAGGGGCCGGCTCGCCGGCTGGCGGTCGGGTGATGATGACTTCGCCCTTCAGTGTCAACATCGGCGTGCCCGGCGGTTTCATCGGCCGTTTGCTGCGCATGCCACGCGCCACAAACGCCTCGCGCAATTGCCGGGTGTTCAGCCGGCTGCGCACCAGCTCGTCATAAATTTTGTTTTCACTGATGCCGCAGAAGTCATACCTCTCGGTGTTGAGCTCTTCACTGATGCGCTTGGCGCCAAACTCGGGGTTATTTTTGATGATATCGAATATCTTGATCTTGTCTTCGATGGCGATGTGCTTGGCCTCGACCGAGGTCTCGGTATCGATTTCAAAATTCTCGAAGCCCTTCTCTTCGAAATCCTTTTTGTATTTGTTGTAATAAGCGTAAGTGGTGATGCCGGCGGCTTCACAGGCTTCGCGAATGCTGGCGCCGGTGTGAATCGCCAGGTGCGCCTGCTTGGCCCGCCGCAGCTCTTCCTTTTCCGGCGAAGTCTTCTCTTTGACCGCGACCAGGGTGATGTCGTCCGACTGCGGGGCGCCCTCGGTAAACGACAGAATCTCGTCCTTGATCATTTCGACAAAGGGTTTTACCCGCAGATGGCCATGGTCGCGGATAATTTTCAGCAACCGTTCCTCTCCGAACAGCTCGCGCCGGCTGTTCATCGCCTCGGTGATGCCGTCGGTGTAGATGAGCAAAATGTCATCTTCCATCAGTTGGATGGTATCACTCTCAATCGACTTGCGGAACAGGTCTTCGTCCGGCAGTTGGATGCCCACCGGAAAGCCACGCGGGTTGAGATAATAGGTTTTCTTGGTGGAGGCGCGGTAGAGAATCATCGGGTTGTGGCCGGCGCTGGCGTAGTTCAGCCGCCGGCGCTTGCTGTCGATGATGACATAGAACAGCGTGACGAACATGCCTTTCTTCACGTCGCCGCTGACGAACTTGTTGACGCGGGTCAACACCTCGGCGGCGTCCTTCACGCCGCGCGCCTCGGTGCGCAGCGCGGTGCGAATCATGGTCATCACCAAACTGCCCGGCACGCCCTTGCCAGACACATCCGCGACCACCACGCCCAGCGTGTCCTTGTCGACTTCGACGAAATCATAGTAATCGCCGCCCACTTCGCGTGCTGCTTCGTAGTGGCTGGCCAGCTCATAGCCCTCCAGCTCCGGGAAATCGCTGGGCAGCAGCGTCTGCTGAATCTCCTGCGCCACTTGCATCTCGCGCTGCAGCCGTTCCTGGTCGGCGAGGTTCTTCTGCGATTCGCGGAATTTACTGGTGATCTCCGAAAACGCCTGCGCAATCTCGCCGATCTCGGAAGAGTCGTCGATGTCCATCTCGTCGCCCAGCTCGCCGTGGCCCGCGCGCCGGATCCACTCCGTCAGCTTGCGCAGCGGATTCATGAGCATGTAAATCATCAGGAACGAGCCGATCGCCGCCACCACCGTCACGGCGATGGCGAACCGCGCCTGATCCCAGCGCTGCGCGGAAATGCGGGCGCGGACATAGGCGGCGGAGCCGCGCACGTGCAACGTTTTGGTGCCCCCGCCCGCATCCTTCACCGGCAGCACGCTGGTGAGATCGTAGACTTCGGTTTGCCCGGCCGAAGGGTTGGCAATGCCGGTGGCTTGATACAACTGAATGCCTTCCGCCACGGTTTCTCCCGGCGACACCGACTTGCTGTAGGGCAGAAACAGGGCGGCCGTGGTGTTGTGCCCGATGATCTCGTCGTGCTCATTCACCAGCACGAGGTCGTAGAGCAGATTGTTGTACGGCCGGTAGAGGCTGCTCAGGAGGTTGACGATGGCGTCGCCGGTCATGTCATCGAGCACTTCCGGCTGCTCGCGCAGGGCTTTGGTGACCTGGGATTCGACCGAGCGCAGCGTGTTCAGGAAGGTTTCGCGCTCGGCGCGCTCCAGCATGAAAAAGGAGTAGAAGTAGCCCGCGGCAATCACCGCGAGCAAAATGCCGAAGGTGCGCAGCCAGTACTTGGCCTTGAGCGAAAACGGAATGGCCTTGACGGCGGAGGCAATGGGCTTGGCCAGGCTGCGGCGCAAGCGGGTGCCGTCGCGCAGCTTGGTCAGGCGGAGCTCATTGCCCTCTTCGGTTTTGCGGTAGTCGACCTCATCCATGAGCTTGCGCATCATAAAAATGCCCAGGCCGCCGCGCTTGCCGATTTGCACGTAGCGCTGCAGATCCGGGGCTTGCACATGTTTGGGGTCGAAGTATTTGCCCTGATCGATCAGGCAAATGGTGAGGCTGTTCTTCTTGATCAGCGCGCGGATGAGAATGAAGCCGCCGCCCTCGACTTCACGGTAGGCGTGGCGGATGACGTTGGTGGCGGCTTCGTCGATCGCCACTTTGAAATTCTTGATGACTTTTTCGGAGAAGCCGTACTTCTTCCCGATGCGGCTGATGAAATCGCGCAAATCCGCCAGGTAATCGATATGAGCCGGAACTTTGAGTTCCTCTTTGACGATTTGCTTGAACAAGAAGCTTCTCCGATAGGCCTTGTGCAGGCATGAACGCTTCCGGGCGAGGGGGCCCCGGCAGGAAACGGTCCGGTGGCGCAAAATCAAGGCACAACGACGCGCACCGACTTGCAGCGCGTCCTTGTGCCTTGCGGATGACTCAGGCGGCCGGTGCGCCGCCGGTCAAAACATCGGCATTTTTCGCGAGAGATGCAAGCCTGGCTTTCACTTGCGTAGCTTGTCGCGAATCAGATCGATCAAGTCCAGGATGCGTTTGTTGTAGCGCTGCTGGCGCTGAATCTCCTCGAGCATCTTGAGCGCCTCCTCGGAACGGCCGCTCTTGTTGAGGCGCAGCGCTTCCACGTACTTGCTGCGAACGTCCTCGCTCGCGAAGGCTTCCTCGCGCGCATTCAGGCGTGATTCGGCGTCCCAGATGTACTTGTCGATGGTCTTGTTGCCGGGCTCCGCTTCCTTGGCGCGCTTGAATGATTCGATGGCCTCGGCATAGCGGCGGTCGATGTAGTATTTCACGCCCTGGTTGAAATGCTGGCCGATGGTGAGCTTGCGGTCCAACTCCGCCACTTTGGCGGCGATGGCATTGCGCTCCGCGGTCCCCAACTCGGCTTCATTGAGCAGGCGGTTGTACGTTTGAATGGCTTCGACGTTGTTGCCCTGGGCTTCATAGGTTTGGGCGCGGCGGCGCATCTCCGCCACGCGGTTTTCCATCAGGGACTTGGTGCGTTCGATCCAGCTCCTGAGCTCGGCGTTATCCGGCACGCGCACCAGCCCGGCTTCCCAGGCGTCGATGGCCTGGCGGTACTGCTCCACATCGAAATAGCGCTTGCCCTTGTCGAGCTGCTGCGCAACGAACATGCTGTCGGCGCGCGCCACTTTCGCGGCCTCGGCCTGGGCAATCTCCGCCTGCTTGCGCGCTTCTTCTTCCTCCATCTTCTTTTCCGCCCGGTTCTTCCACACCAGCGCGTCTTCGTTGTTGGGGAAGATGTTGCTGGCCTGCGCGAAATTCAGGCGGGCTTGAAAGAAGTTTTGCTGCTGAAAATAAGTCCGGCCCTTGGCCATCAGCTCGTCGAATTCCGTTTGCTGCTCCAAACGGCGCTGGTTCTCAATCTGCTTAGCAATACGGTCTTTTTCCCGGTCGCGCGCAAGCTGAATCAGCTCATTTTTCGTGCGGCCGAAGTGAATCGTCAGGCTCACGCGATGTTCCATGCCGAACACGCCAAAGCTCTCTTCACTGGCGTACTTGCCCATGGCGTAGTCGATCTGGAAATTTTGGTAGACGACGCCGCCGCCATAGCTGAAGACACTGCCGTTGTATCCGGCGCGCAGCATGGCCTGGTTGCGATAGATGTACTCGCTGCCGAAGGCCATGCGACTGTCGGCCTGCGCCCGCTGTTCATAGCACAAGGAGAGGTTGAGGGCGTCGCCGCCCTCGCCGACGCGAATGGGCTTGGCGAGTCCGGCGCGCAGCAGCCGCGGAAAAGTCTCCTCAGTGGAGCCGAGCGTCAACGGTGTCATCACCAAATTCTCGAGCGCCACACCAAGCGCAAGATCCTCCAGCACGCCTTCGCCGAGATCCGGGCGATAGACCGCGCCGAGATCAAACGCCACGCTGGCAGTGGGGTCGGATTGGATTGAGATCACTTGCCGGTCAAGCTTGATATTGGCGCCGACCGAAAGCCCGAAGTTCAGGCTCTTGGCGCCGCCGATGATGATGCGATCCTGCCCGAAGGTGTTGCTCTCGCTCAGAATCTCGCCGTCATCCCGCACGTGCTTGACGTCGCCCACGTCCCAGTGCAACCAGCCCACCCCGAAGGTGCCGTAATCGAGCGTGGGATGCACATAGCCGACGAAGTGATACTTCGTGCCGTCGATCAGGGGCGTGTAAAACAGCGCGACGTTCTTCTGCTGGATGAAGTCCAGGCCGCCGGGATTCCAATAGAGCGTGGTGGCATCCGTCGGCATCGCAACCGTGGCGCCGCCCAATCCAATGGCGCGCGCGCCCACGCCCAGGGCAAACAGCGGATGAGTGCCGCCATCCTGCCCATGCGCGGGCAAAACGAGCACAGCGCTGGCAAGAAGGAGGAGCCAGGCCGGTAGGCGGTTTCGCGCTTGAAACCGCCGCTCGCCCTCACGGCTGGGGTTGTTAGCTTTGGCTTGCAGTTGCATCATGTCGTCACCTGCTGGGATTCTGAACGTTCACCGGCCCCGCGTCCCGGGGGCTGTCCCGGTTTTGGTTCTATCGAGACTTTCTAATGTCAGCGTCACCGAACGTACGCTCGTGCACTTTCGAACTGGCGTTGCGCGCAGACTTCGCCGGCGGACCGGCGCGCACGCTGCCGGCCACTACTTCACCACGGCCACTTTGGTGGTGGTCACACCAAACTTGGTTTTCAAGATGCCAACATAGACGCCGTTGAGCACCAGATTGCCCTTGCCGTTCAAGCCGTTCCACTCGATGTGGCTGCTGGCAAAGGAGCCGCCGCGGCTGCCCGCCCGGCCTTGCGGATCGGTCGCCTTGTAAGATTTTGCATATACCAACTCTCCGATCAAGGTGAAGATACGAAACTCGACCTCGGAGTCTTGCGGCAGGAAGTAATTGAAGCGGGTGATCACACTGCCATCTTCACGCGGCGCGAACGGGTTGGGATAGTTGTAAAACGAAGTTTCGAATTTGTCGTCAAACGGCACCAACATGGCCGAGGCGAGCACAAAGTCACTGCCGCTCAGGCCGTCGCTGGTCACCACCTGCACGCGCGGCTGCGGCTCCACTTCGTCAATGGCTTCGACATTTTCACTGTTGACGAACGCCAGCTTGAAATTCTTCACTGACACGTTATCCGCAATATCGACAAGCACATCGATCAAATCCGGCGAGCCGCTGGGCAGCGTGTCCTGCCGGGTGAAGGAGATGATCAACGGATTGGTGCTGGTGATGGCAGACAACTGGCCGTACTGAATCGCCGGATCGGCATGCGAAACCACGCGCAGCCGCTTGATGGCGGTATTGGGCGCAATCGCATTGGCGTTTCGATCGAGCAAATGAAATGCCAGTGACTTCAACAGGATGTTGCTGGAAGTCGCGCGGCCGTCATTGAGCAATCGCAGCGTCATCGCCGGCACGTTTTCCTGGCCGCGTGCCACCGGCCCGTCCTCGGGCCCGCCCTCGCTCCGGCTCAAAGAAGCGACCGTCAAGCGCTTGCGTTCCGTTTGAATCGAGACGTTGGCGCGCTGCACGCGCACATCCGCTTCGCGATTGGTGTTCTCATCGAAGGGCAGCGGCTCCTTCAACTCCAGCAGGATGCTCTCCTGCGTGGTCGAGGGTGTGGTGCGCGCCTTGACGCGCCAGCTCACGGTTTGCGCCGTGGTGATTTGTTCCAGCGGATCCGAAGCGGCGTAACCCTCCGGCAACTGGAGGGCAAAGCGAAAAGCCGTGTTGACCTGCGCCGCACCGAGATTGGCCACGCGCGCGGTAACCGTGAAGATCTGGTTCAGCCCAACCACGCCATCCAGCGCGGCAGAAGGCGGATCAGTAATCTCGCCTTCCAACGCGAGAGTGGCGCGGGGAACGATGTCGATTTTCAACGGCGACGAAACCGCCAGCAGCTCTTCTCCGCTGTTGCGATCCTTGCCGCTCACGCGCACGTGCACGAGCTGCCCGGTCGTCGCGAGCAATGGCGCTTTCAGGCGCCAGGTGGTGCTCACTTTGGTGGAATCCAATGAGCTGATGAAAACTTCGCGGTTGTCGATCACTTCGAAATTCGCCGGGAACAATTCGGCCTTGACGCCGACCAGCTTGCGGCCGGATATGGTGGCTTGTACCTTGAATTCCTGCTCGGTGCTGACGATGCCGTCGGTGGCGCCGCCCGGCTCCGAAATCACAAAGGTGATGGGATTGATCGCCGCCCCCAGGTCGGTCAACACTGGGATGCGCTTGAAGCCTTCATTCGCCGATTCCGCCCACGCGGCCTCCAGGCCGATGTTCTCGTCAAACGGCCGTTTGGTGATGCGCAGCGTGAGAAAGTCCGAGACCGTGGGCGTGGCCGGCGCTTGCGCCAACCATTCCACCACGCCGTCCACGGGAATATTGCGCTCCAGCTCATCGAGCGCGACCACGCCCGTTTGCCCCAGTTGCAGCGCAACGCGCGCGGAATCCACCACGCCGGCGCGGCCGAGGTTGCTCAAGCGTGCGCGAATCTTGAAGGTCTGTCCGACGGACAGCTCGTTCTTCAGCTCGACATTGTCCTTGTTGTACAAGCTCACGCTGAAATCCAAGCGGGCTTTGCTCACCGTGGTGACGGCGATCGTGTCACGATCGCTCACGGTGGTGCCCAGGCCGGTGCGGCCGGTGGCAATCACCACGAACTGGCGCGCCGTTTCGGCCGGTTCGCCGGGCGCGACAATCTCCCAGCGCACGGTGTCCGGCAAGTCTGCTTCCGCCGGCACCACCAACAACAGCGGCGCGGGCGATTCGCTGCTCAGGTTATAGCCGGCGCCGCTCGGCAGCGCGAGCTGAATACGGCGGTCGCTCAGGTCACGGCTGCCCTGGAAAGTCGCCACCAGCATGAACTCCTGGCCGGTCGAGACCGTGCCGTCGCGGGCGCCCGCGGGGTCGCTGACATAGGTTTTGAGCACGCTCAGATCGGATTTGACGACTTCCACCTGCACCGAGTCGGCGTCGTTTTCGATTTCGGCCGAGAGCCGGCTGTTCAAATCCATGGGCACCGTGGTCATGCGCACCACCAACGGCGTGAGGTTGATCGGCACGTCGGGCGCGCGAATGCTCCATGTCACGCTGTCGCCCACGGTGAAAGACTGCTCGCTCTCGCCCGGCACCGGTCCGGTGATTTCGAAGCCGTTCGGCAGGAACAACGCCAGGCGGCCGCTGGCATCCACTGCCGCAGCATTGGCGCGATTACTCACCCGCGCCGACAACCGAAAGATCTCGCGCGTGGTCAGATCCTGTTTCTCGACATTGGCCGTGAGTTCCAGGCGCGCCGGCAACTGAATCCGCACCAACGCAGTGGTGTCGGTGCCGTTGAAAATCAGGGCCGGGCCGCCGCTGCTGGCGGCGGTGGCGGAGAGAATGCGCGCCACGAAGCGCTCATTGGTGATCCCCGGTGTCGGCGCCGTGGCGGCATTGACGGCAAAGCTCAGCGTGCCGCGCTGGCGTTGCGGCAATTGCGCCAGCGTTTGCTGGGGCGTCGAAATGAACGAGCCGCCGTCGGTCACCAGCTCGACCAAAACGTCTTCGACATCTTCGAAGCCGCTGTTCTCGATCTCGACGGTCACGCTGAAGTCTTGATTGGTATTGACCAGACCCACACTGGTGCCGGCAAAGAAGTTGTTGACCACCGGCGTGGTGGCGCGCACAAAAACCGCAGCCGTGGTGACGATTTCGAACTGGCTGTTGCGGCTGTCACGCAGCCGTTGGTTGTTGTTGACGTCCAAGCCGTTGGCCGCCACCTGCAAAGTGGCGGTGCCGCCCAAACCGCCGGTCTTGGTCACAGTATAGATCAACGTATCGACTTCACCGGGCCGCAGCAACAAATCGCCGCTCTTCACCAGCGCCGCGGGCGGCGAGATGACGTAGTCTTCCTGCACGACATCATTGACCTTGATCACGACGTCGGATTTTTGCGGCGGATCGAGCTTCACCACTGCGCCGCCGGTATCCTGCAAAACGGCCCGAACATACCAGGAGACGCCGGACTCAGCATTCACCTGCGTAATCGAAGGAATCACATTGCTGAGGTAGAGGCCGGCCGGCCGCTGCACAATCACCATCTCGGAATTGTCCACCGGCGGATTCGTGTTGGCGGTGGTGAGCGTGTTGCCCGCAGTCGCCGCCGAGATCACTGCCGTAATCACTTCATTGGGATTCTCCGTGGCGCTCGCGCTCACCGTGAAGTTGACCGTGCGCGCCTGCAGGCCGGGCACACCGCCCAGCACCGGCCGCTCATCGGGATTGATTACCGAGCCGCCGCTGCTGGCCAACCGCACTTTCACATCCTGCGTGCTCTCTTGCCCGGAGTTGTAGATTTCCACCTGCACGCCAAAACTCTGATTGGTGTTGACGCGCGGCAGATTGGGCGCGGAATTGGGCGTGAGAACAGCGGAAAGAATTTGCAGCAGGGCCGGCGTCTGCACCGTCACTGAAGTGTCGCCGCCGCTGGCGGTGTCGTCCGAGCGAAACTCGCCACTGTTCAACTCGGTGGCGCGCAGCTTTCCGCTGATGTTGCTGGGCCCGGTTTGTGAACCGGTTTTGGTGATTTTGAATTGCAAGACTGCCGAGGCGCCGCCGGCGATCCGGTTGCCGCCGCCTTGCAGCGTAGTGGGATACTCCACCACATAATTGCCGCCATCCACGCCGAAATCGATGCGTGTTTGCGCCGGCGCGAAATCAACCTGCACGTCGCTTTCTCCGCGATTGGTCACGTTCATGTCGACCGTCCAGGCGCGCGTCTGCTCGCGCGTCACCGTGGCCTGCGAAGCGACCAGGGAGGTGATATCCAACAGCGCCGGTGTCTGCACCACAAAACTGCCGCTGCTGCCGTCGCTCACCGCGTCGATCGTGCGGCCGTTGGATTGATCGATCACTCGCACCGAGCCGATCACCGTGGTCGGGCCGCGCTTGACGCCGGTGCGCCGGATTTCAAAGCGCAGTGAATCCGTGGCTTTGGGCGCCAGGATCACCCCGCCCGAGGCGCGGAAGGTGGTGGGCTTCACCAAGTCATATTCGCCGGTCACCTGGCCGCCGTTGAGCATCTGCAAATCCACGCTCTGCAGCCGCACGTCGAAATCACCGTTGTTGGTGACCGTCATCATCACATACCAGTCCTTGTCCATGTTCTGCGTCACGGTCGCCTGGCTGCTGCGCAGGCTCACCACCTGCACCTGACCCGCGCCGGTCACGGTCAGCTCGTTGGCATTGGTGCTAAGATTGGTCGTGAAGCCGTTGCCGTTGTGGGAGCCGCGCAACTCGATCGTAGGCGTGTAGGTGGTCTTGGGCATGTTCGCCGGCACAGCCTGCTGCTGGAAGGTCAGGATCGTCGTGTCGCTGGCGGCCAAACGCGTCGTCATGTTGGCATCCAGGTTGGCGGTGTAGCTCACCCCGCCGCTGCTGAAGCGCAAGCGCGTCAGGCTGGTAAGCAGATCGACTTCCGCGGTGCCGCTATTGATCACGCCAACTTTGAAGGCGTAAACACCACCATTGTTGACGATCTTCGGCGTCAGACTGCCGCCGAGATAGGTGACCACGGGAATGGTCTGCACTTCGACCAGCGTGCGGCCAATGGTCGTGTCCGCCACCGTGACATTGCTGTTGGTCTCTATGGCCGCGACCTTGGGCCACAGCCGCACAAAGCCGGGGTTGTTCCCGGTGATGGTGACATTGAATTTCAAACTGTCCGTGCGGCCGCCCAGCAGCACCGGCGAAGAAGTGCCGAGCCAGTACGCGGGTTGCAGCACCGCCGTGTAACCGGTTTGAAATTGATTGCCCAACCGGAAGCGCAGATTGGTCGAAGTATCGGCGCGCACCGATACCTGGCTGTCGCCCTGGTTGCGCACCTCCACCACCACGCTCCAGGCCGTGGTTTGCCCGGCCGTCACCTTCACCTGTGAAGGCCGCACGCTCAAAATCTCCAGCAGGGCCGCGCTTTGCACCGTCACCGCACCGCTACCGATGTTCGAGGGCAGTTCGCGGGTGCTGTTGAGCTCGATTCCCTTCAGGCGCAGCGTGAGCGGCTGTGAGCCGGTGAGCAGGCCGGTTTGGGTAACCGTGACGCGCAAAGTCTTGGTGGCGAGGCCGGCAATGATGGAATCGCCATCGGCAAACGTGCGCGACTTGTCAAAAACATAGCCTTGATTGTTGCCCACCGCGACGGTGATCGAATCCGGTTTCAGCTTGACTGCGCTGCCGCCGGTGTTGGTCACCGTGGCCGTGATCGTCCAGGCAAAGCTGCGGCCGGCCGTGACATTCGGCTGCGAAGGCTGCACCGCCACGACATTCAACACGCCGCGCGTTTGCACATTCACTTCGCTGCCGCCGCCGTCATTGGTATCATCACTGACCACCAGGCCGGTGCCGGAATCCGTGCCGCGCGCCACGCCCGAGATGCCCGCGATGCCGGGCGTGCTGCCGGTTTGCGTAACCCGGAATATCACCGTCCGCGTCGAATTGCCCGGCAGCACCGTGCCGCCGCCCTCCAGCGTAGGCGGCGCGATGGTGTATTGCGCAGTCACGTTCTGGCTGCCGATGGTGAAGGTCAGGCGCGTCGCCGCCAGGTCGAGGTTGACGCTCGAGGGCGCGAGATTCTGCAACAACATCCGCACATTCCACTCGCGCGTCATGCCGACGGTGACTTCACCCTGCGAGGGCGTGAGCGAGACGATGCGAAAGGCATTGCCTTCTATCACCACCCAACTGTCGGTGGTGGTGGCGTTGAGATCGCTGGTGAGCGCGACCGAATTCGAATCTTTGCCGTAGGCCGCGGCATCGAGCGTGATCGCGCCGGTGGCCGCGCCCAGGCCGACATTCACAATGAAACTGAAATCTTTGGCGTCGTTGCCGGCGATGACGGTCGGATTGCCGGCGTTGGCTGCCACGATATAATCACCCGTTTTGTTGAGCGGGCCCTGCGCGAATTTCAGGCGCACGCTGTCGATCACCGCGGCCGCGGAATTGCTGATGCCCAGATTGTTGGCGATGCGCACCGTCACGGCGATCCCGGTCTGGCCGCGCGCCACTGTGTCGCGCGCCGTGGTGACCGACTGCACCGTCAAGTTCGCCGGCCGCAACACCGTCCACGTGTCCTTGTTGTTGGCGTTGTTGGAACTGACCGGAGTGCCGTTGATGGTGCCGGAAACGTTGCCGTTGAGGGTAATCAATTCCAGCGCCGCGCCTGGTTTCACCGTCACGTCGAATGACAGCGAGCGCGTGGAGTTCCCCGGAATACTGGTGGGGTTGCCGACGCCGGGCGTGACGATATAGTCCGAGGTGCGATCCACCGTGCCCTGAAAAGTCAGACCAGCAGCCAGATTTTGAATCGTCGCCGTGCCGAGGTTTTGCACCGACATGCTGACGTTGATGCCGGTCTGGCCCTGCGAAACAAACGTCGGGTTGGTGGAAATGCTGGCAATGCTCAGACTGCCGAGCGTGATGGTGGTGCTGCCGTTGGCGCTCAAACCGCTGGTGACGTTAATGGTGGCCGACCCGCCAATCGTGCCGGCGCGGAAGGTGAACTGCAGCCGGCTCTGCGCATTGGTCTCGATCTGATGACCGGTGGTCTCACCGTCCGTGTCCGGATTCACGATCTCGCCAAACGCTTGTGGTGTAATCGAGACCGTAAAAGTCTGGCCGGGACCGACCAGATTGCCTTCGGCATCACGAATGATCGAGCTGGTAATCACCGCAGTGCTGGCGCCATCCGCCGGCAGACTGGTCGGCACGGGCGTGAGCGTGACCGCACCTTTGGGCGCGCCCGGCAGAACCGTGATGACTCCGGTTTCTGCTGAAATGCCCGGGCCATATGTTCCCACGATCTTGCCCGCGACTGAGCCGTCCGCGGCGCCGGAAGAAGGTGCAAAGGTAAAGGAAGAAGCAGTGCCGCTGGCGGGCGGCGCGAGTGTGCCGGTGCTCGACCAGGTCACTTGCACTTCACCGAGATAGTTGTTGCCGACGTCATAGCCCGCCGAATAGATGGTGATTTCCTGATCCGTGCTCATGGTGCGGCTGGGATAGGGCGCGCCGCCGTTGTTGGGCGCAGTGCGCAAGATGACCTTGGACACCTGCCCGCGAATGACGTTGATCGTGCCGCTGTTGCCGTTGATCACCGCCGGATTCGGATGCAGCGTGCGAATTGAGCCGGTGCCTTCGGTCACCGCCGTGAAGGTGGTGGAGGTTCCGTTGCTCGTGCTCAGATTGCCGATGCCGCCGTCCAGGCTCCAATTCACCACTTCATCTGAAATATAGTTGTTGTCGACATCATAGCCGCCGGCGTGCACCGGCAGCGTCTGCCCGGGGTTCAACGTGACGTTGCCCTGCGGCGCCGTCTCGCCCACCTGGCCGCTCAACACCACCACGCGATGCAAGGCACCGACATTCACTGTAATCGTGCCGGTGTTGTCGAAGCCGGCACTCGCGTGGGTTGCGCGAATGGTGCCGCTGGCCGGGGCTTTCGTCGGCCGGAACACGACGGACGCGCCGGTGGCATTGACCGCCGGCGCCAACGTGCCGGCGCTCGACCAGGTCACGGACTCATCTCTGATATAATTGTTGTCTGCGTCGAATCCGGCGGCATGCAGCGCCAGTTCCTGATCGGCTGTGATCGTCTTGGGGCCCAGTTCCGTGCCCGGCCCGGCAGGACCTTCCACGACTTTCACATAGCTCAAAGCGCCCGGGGTCACGGTGATCGTACCGGTCAAATCGCTGCCGGCGCTCGCGTGCGTGGCGCGAATCTGGCCGGCGCCCACTTTCATGGCATTCAACGTCGTGGAAATGCCGATCGTCGGGGTCAGCACGCCGATCGCGTTGGTCACGCTCCAGCTTACCGAAACATCTTCGCGATAGTTGTCATCCGCATCGAAGCCGCCGGCATGCACCGTTCGGCTCTCGTCGGTGGTGAGCGAGTCGTTTTCCAGCTCCGCGGTTTGGCCGCTGCCACCGAGGAGTACCTTAATGTGATGCAGCGCGCCGAAGGACACGGTGAGGTCGCCGGTGGCGTCATCGGTGGCAAACGCATGATCCGCCGACACTCTGCCGGTGCCCGGCCTTCTCAGAACCAGCGTCGTCGCGGTGCCGCTGGTGGCGGTCAACGTGCCGATGTTGTTGGTCACCGACCAAGTGACATTCTGATCGCCGAGATAATTGCCGTTGGCATCATAGCCGGCCGCGTGCAATTCCAGCACGTCGTCGGTGGTCAAACTGAGATTCCCCAGCTCCAGACCGGTGCCGCTGGGGCCGCGCACGATCTTGATGTAGCTCAGATTGCCGGCAATGACCGTAATCGGGCCGGTAGCATCCGATTCCAGCGTGGGATGCGTGCCGGTGATCACGCCGGTGTTCGGCGTGGTGGCGGTCAAAACCGTGCTGCTGCCCACGTTGGTGCTCAATGTGCCGATGTTCCCGCTCACCGACCAGCTCACGCTCACGTCGCCGATATAGTTGTTGTCGCGATCGAAGCTGCTGGCATGCACCGGCAACGTTTCGCCGGTGGTGAGCGTCGGGCTTTGCACCTCGGAAGTGTTGCCCGACAGGCTGTTCAAAACTTTGATGCGGAAAGGTTGGCCGCGATTCACGGTAATCACGCCGGTGCTGTCATCCGGAACCGAGCCATGATCCGCGACGATGCGGCCGGAGCCAGGCACGCGCGGATCAAAGTCCGTGACCGTCCCCACGCTTGGCGTCACCACGCCGATGCCGTTGCGCACCAGCCAGGTGACGGATTGATCGCCCAGATAATTGCCCTCGGCGTCATAGCCGGCGGCATGCACCTTCAAAGGGTCGTCCGTGGTCAGGGTTCTGGCACCCACTGCCGGGCCGTCGCCGGTCGGGCCTTCGACGATGCGAATGCGCGCGAGATTGCCGGCATTGACTTCGATCGCGCCGGTGGAGTAGTCGATCAGCGTCGCGTGGTCGGCGGTAATCTGGCCCGTGCCACGATTGCGTGCGGTGAAGCGCGTGGAAATGCCACTGAGCGGATTGAGATCGCCGATGCCGCCCGTGACGCTCCAGGTCACCGGCACATCCTGAATGTAGTTGTCATCGACATCGAAGCTTGCCGCGTGCATGTCGAAAGTGGCGCCGGTGGTCAAGTTCAGCGTGGTTACCACGCCGGTATTGCCGGAGGTGTTGGCCAAGATCTTGACGCGATAAGCGGCGCCCGTCGTGATGGTGATCACACCCGAGCTGTCATCGATCACGCTGGCATGATCAGCCACAATGCGGCCGGTGCCGGTTTTCCTGGCGGTAAAGGTGGTGGCATTGGCGTTGACCGGGGAAACCTCACCGATGCCGCTGCCCGTCAAAGTCTGCACCGACCAGGTCACCGTCTGGTCGCCCGCAAAGTTGTTGTAAGCATCATAGCCGGCCGCGCGTACCGTCAGCGATTGATCGGCATTCAGCGACTTGGCGCCCAACTCGGCACCGCTGCTCTCCACCACTCGCACGCGCTGCAACGGCCCGGGATTCACATTGAAGCTGCCGGAGGTGCCGGTTTTGCCGCCGCCGCTGGCGGTGAGGGTGAGGCCGCTTTGCGCCTTGGTAATGACGGCATTCGAAACCGTCACGGTCGTGCCGTTCATCGCCACGCTGGTGGGTGAGAGCGTACCGGTGGCCTCGGTGAGCGTCAGCGTGCCGATGAAACTGACGTCGTTGTTGTTGCCGTCTCTGGCGGTAATCGTGAAACTGAAACCGGCGCCCGCCGCCTGCGTGCCGATGCTGCTGAACACGAAGCGGTCAAGGCCCGCGGCATTGACGTTAAAGGCATTCGAAGTGCCGGAATGGCCGGCGCCGTCATTCACGGTAATTTGGCGGTTGCTGCCGGCTTGCGGAACCGTCACGGCCTCGGTGCGCACACCCGCGCTGAAGGCGCCGCTGGTCACCGGCTGAATCGAGCCGCTGTTGATGCCGATGCTCACCGTGCCGGTGAAACTCGTCACCGTGTTGTCATATTGATCCTGCGCCGTCAAGATCAGCGGAAAGCTCTGCCCCGCCACCTGGTCGGTAATGGGCGCGAGGTAAAACTTGGTCAGAGCGGCGTGGCTCACGTTGAACGCATTCGAGTTGCTGGATTTGCCCACGCCGGTAACCGTCAAGCGATTGTTGTTCGCACTCTTGGTGATCGTGAAATTTTGCGTCAGCGTGCCGGCAGTGAAGGGATTGCTGGTGGCGGGAGAGAGCGAACCGGTTACGTCGCTCACGGTCACCGTGCCGGTGAAGCTCGTCACCGGGTTGTTGCTGGCGTCCTTGGCGGTGATGGTCACGCTGAACGGCACTCCCGCGGTTTGATTGCCAATGGTGCTGAGGTCGAAATGATCCACCGTGCTGGCAATCACGTTGAAGTTGTTCGAGTTCCCGGCTTTGCCGCCGCCGCTCACGTTGATGCGATTGGCCGTGCGTGTTTGCGTGATGGTCACGCTCTCATTGCGCACCCCGCCAATGAACGCACCGCTGCTGGCTGGCCAAATCGTGCCCGTCAAATCGGAAATCGTGACCGTGCCGCTGTAGCCGGTCACCAGATTACTGTAGGCATCGCGGGCGCGCAGCGTAATGGTGAAGGGCACGCCGGCGGCTTGGTCCGGAATGGTGTCGAGCGCAAAATGATCGAGCGCTGCCGCGACCACATTGAACAAGTTGGAGGTTCCAGCCTTTTCCGGCACGCTGCCTCGCGCGGTCAGTTGATTGTCGGTGCGGGCCTGCGTGATCGTCAGGCTTTGCGCGGCGAGCACGCCGTTGCTGAAATTGCCGGTGGTGACATTGAGCGTAGTCAAGTCGGTGATGCTTACGGATTGATTGAAGCCCGTCACCGTGTTGTTGAATTGATCCTGCGCTACCAACCGGACGGTGAAAGGCGCACCCGCGGTCTGCGTGCCGAGCGGATTGCCGCTGGTGTTGGTCAGGCTGAAATGATCCAGCAAATCGGGATTGACCGTGAAGGAGGCAGACTGGCCGATTTTGCCGCTGCCGCTCGCGGTGATGACCACGCCCGATTGCGCTTTGGTGATGCGGGCATCGGCAATCGTGCGCGAAGTTTGCCCGCTGAACACCAGGCTGGAGGCGGTCAAGGTGCCGGTGTTGTCGGTCAACGTCACCGTGCCGGTGTGGGCCACGTCATTGTTGTTCGCATCCCTGGCGCGCACCGTCACGCTGAAGTTCTGGCCGGCGGTCTGCGCCGGAATGGCGTCGATCACAAAGCGGTCGAGCACACCGGCATTGACCGTGAAGGCATTCGACAGCTCGCTGAACCCACCGTTCGTAACCGTGATCTGGCGGTTGGTGCCGGAGTTCGAAATGCTCACGCTGCCGTTCCACACGCCGCTGATGAAGTTGCCGCTCACATTCGGCGAAATCGTGCCGCCGCCGCTGACGGTCAGATTCACCGTGGCGGTGAAGCCGGTGACGGTGTTGTCATTGGCATCCACCGCCCGCACGATCAACGGAAACGGCACGCCCGCGGTCTGCGGCGAGGCAACACTGGCGATGCGAAAATCCGCGTGCGGCCCGGCGTTCACTGCAAAATTGTTGGATATGCCGTTGCGCGCCGGCGTGCCGCCGTTCACCGAAATGGCATCAGTGCCGGAGGTTTTGCTGATCGTCACCGTGAGCGAAGCCAGCTCACCGTTGGTGAAATTGCCGCTGGTCGCCGGCACGATACTGGTGGTGGTGTTGGACAGCGTCACGCCGCTGTTGAAGGAAGTGACCACGTTGTTGTACACATCGCGCGCCACCAGCTTGATCGGGAAACTCGTGCCGGCCGTCTGGCTGCCGAGATTGCCGCCGGTGGTGTTGGTCACGTCAAAATGATCGAGCGCCGCAGGCGCAACACTGAAACTGTTCGATTGCGCCGGCTTGGCGCTGCCGCTGGCGTTGATCACCACGTTGCTCTGCGCTTTGGTGATCATTGCCGCGTTGATCGTCACCGACGCTTGATTCGAAAAAGTCGCGCTCGCCGGCGTCAACGTGCCGGTGTTGTCCGTCAAGGTCACATTCCCCGAAAACAACACATCATTATTGTTCGCGTCTTTTGCGCGAATCGTCAGGTTGAAATTCTGCCCGGCGGTTTGATTGGAAACAGGATCGATGACAAAACGATCGATACCACTCGCCGTTACGTCGAAGGGGTTGGAATTCTCATTGAAACCGCTGCCTGAAACCGTAATGATCCGGCCGGAGCCGACATTCGAAACACTCACGCTGCCGCTCCACGCGCCCGCCACGAAATTGCCGCTGGTGGCGGGAGAAATCGCGCCGCCGCCGCTCACCGTCAGGTTTACCGTGCCCGTGAAACCGGTCACGGTGTTCTCATTCGCATCCACCGCTCTCACGATCAACGGAAACGGCACCCCCGCGGTTTGCGGACTGCCCACCGGCGCAATGCGAAAATCGGCCAAGGCCCCGGCATTCACGGCAAAATTGTTCGAGACTCCGCTCACGCCGGAGGCACTGTGCTCGGCCGTAATCGCATCCGCGCTGGCGCTCTTGGTGATCGTCACGCTCTGCGCGGCGAGTATGCCATTGGCGAAATTGCCGCTGGTGGTGGGGACAATGCTCGCGGTCGTGTTCGCCAGCGTCACCGTGCTGCCCGGGCCGTTGTGCGAAGTCACGATATTGTTGTAGAAATCGTGGGCTACAATCCGAATCGCAAAAGCCGACCCGGCGGTCTGGCTGCCGATGCTGCCGCCGCTGGTGTTGGTCACTTCGAAATGATGAAGCTCGGCGGGGTTGACCGTGAAGCTGTTGGATTGCCCGGTCTTGCCGCCGCCGCTCGCGGTGATCACCACATTGGCCTGCGCCTTGGTAATCACAGCGTTGACGTTTTGCGAAGTTTGCCCGGAGAACACGGCGCTGGTGGGATTCAACGTGCCGGTGTTGTCGGTCAACGTCACCGTGCCGCTGTGCGGAATGGCATTGCCGTTGGCATCTCGTGCGGTCACGGAGAACAAGAACGCATTGCCGGCGGTCTGCGAAGCTGGAATCTGCGAGAATTCAAAACGATCGAGCACGCCGGCATTCACGTCGAACATATTCGACTGGCCGGTTTTGCCGCCGCCGCTAACGGTGAGGCGATTGTTCGTGGCGGTTTGCGTGATGCGCAGGGTTTCGGTGCGCACCCCGAGGCTGAAGGGACCGCTATTGGACGTTGGCGTCACGGTGCCGGTAAGATCGGAAATCGTGACCGGCCCGGTGAACGTGGCAATGGTATTGTTGAGGGAATCTTGGGCGGTGAACGTGACGGCAAAGCCCACTCCCGCGGTTTGCGGCGTGGCGATCGGGGAAACGGCAAAATGGTGCAGCGGCCCCGGATTCACGTTGAACACATTCGAGCTGCCCGTGTGATTCAGGCTGTCTCTCACCGTGATGATGCGGCCAAGCCCGGCTTTGGTGATGACGACTTTCTGCAGGCGCTGGCCCAGCAGGAACGTGTCGCTCAGCGCCGGCACAATCGTATCGGCATTGAGCGCGATCGCAACTTTGCGCTTGAAGGTCTTGACCAGATTCTCATGAACATCGCGCGCCGAAATATTGATGAAAAAGGAATCGCCCGCGGTTTGCGTGGCGACACTGTCGATCTTGAAATGATGCAGCGGCGCCGCGCCGATGCGAAAATATGCCGACCGTGCGCTGTCAATGCGCGCGCCGGCCGCGTTCAGCGTTTCCACAAAAATCCGGAAGCTGTCGGCAAGCGTCGAGTTGTACACGATCGCAATGCTGAACACCGCGGTGTCGCCGGCGGCGAGTGCCGTGCCGGTGCTGTCGCGCGTGAGCGTGATCACGTGATTGGTGTCGGCGATCGCCGCATAGCCGCCGTCCAAACCGTTGTCGTTGAAGGCTGCCGTCGCGGTGGAATCCACGAAACTCGGCGGGAAGGACAGACGGATTTTGCCGTCGGCCGGTATGCCGGTGCCGCCTACGCCGCCAGTGAGGCTGGTGATGAAACTGATTTTGTAGATGGCGCCCTTGCCGGCGGTGGTGTCAGAAGGGGTGACCGTGACTTTGGTCAGACTTCCTTGTCCGAAGGCGGGTGCGATGGCGAGGAGCAGGGCCAGCCCCAGCGCGCGCCAGCTTGGCGCCGCAACCCGCTGCGCGTCAAAATTCATGACTTGCATTGCTGATCTCACGGGGAGTTAGAATTCGATGCGATGATTCTTCCGGGCCACCTGCACGGTCTGGCCGGACGAGCGGATCTCCAGGCCGACTTCATAGCTGTTCGTCAGCCGGCTGGGATTCTTGATCAGGCCGAGCTGCAGCTCCACTTTGCGGCCGGGCGGAATCACCGCGCCCAGGCCGGTGCGCTGCACCCGCACCTGATTGCGTTCGCGCACCAGTTTGAAGCCGCCATTGATGCTGGTCGAGCTGGCAACGCGCAACAAACTCAAATCGAACTCTGCCGGAAAATCGAGAATGATCTCCGCGCGGCGGGTGAGGGAATCGGCCGTGGTGAAACTGATTTCGTACAGCGAGACCTCGCCCGGCTGTGCCGCCAGCGCCCGCACTTTGACGGGCAAATCCGGTCGCGCGGCAGCGGGTGGGTTGGTTTGTGCCTGGCCGGGCGCGGCTGCCAGCAAGCTGGCAGCGAGAATCACCACCGGGCACCATGAGACAAATCTCGAGTGGCTCATGCGTTCCTCTTCTTGTATCAGCGAAGTGACATTGTTTCGGGGTGAGACACGAAAGCAGTTGTTAATATTTGAATTTTCGGTAACCGGCGACTTTTTATGCAAATCCCAAGCCACAAAGGGGCAGCCCCGTGGTCATTATGAAATTGATGGTATGACTGCAATTAGAGAAGGCAGGATCGGTGGGCGGCGCTTCCGGAGAGCGAAGAAATTCCCAAGAAGTATCACAGTTGACACAAACGCAAATCGATCTGCTCCACGGCGTGACATTTCACGCCGCATTCTCCACAGCCGGAGAGGGACTGAGTTGCTCCAGTTTTCCAACAACCCTCGGGCGCACGCCGAAGCCTGGCGGCTCCGGCTTCGGCATTATTTGAACAGCGCGCGCAACAGAATGAGAAACCCCTTGCCGTCGTTTTCGGTCAGCTTCAGGTTTTTCTCCGCGCGCTTGAAATTCGGGTTGATGCGCAGCGCCGTGCGGAATTCATCCAGCGCGCGCAGGAAGAGATTGCGGCATTGAATCAAATAGGCGATGCCGAGATGGTTGTGCAAATCGGCATACTCGGGATAATCCTGGATGGCCTCGCGCAGCTTGTCGGTGTAGCGCTGCACAAAGGCGTCATCGCGACCCTTGCCGCCGTACATGAATTTGAGATAAAACTCATTCTCATAGTGGCTGAAGGCCTCCGCTTGCATCTCCTGCCGCATGGCCTGCAGCTCCGCCGCCGCCCGGCCAAACTCGTTGCGACCGAAGTGTTCCTGGCATTTCAGCAGCCGGCTGTTGTCGCGCCCTGCCGGCGTGGCCTGCAGCACGCGCTCCAATTGCTCGCGCACCTGCTCGATGTGTGCGGGCAGTTCGGGCAGCGCGCTGCGCACCGCCGGCGAGGCCAGCATGGTGAGATTGGCGAGCGCGCGCAGCAAGAGCGCATGAAAAAACCTGGGATTGATCTGCAGGGCGGTATCGAACGCCTGCAGCGCTTCGGCAAACTTTTCCTGCTCCAAATAGGCCACGCCGAGATTGCAATAGCCGTCGGCATACTTGGGGGCGCGCCCCAGACCTTCGCGCAAAACCTTTTCGCTTTTGCCGAATTCGCCGCGGCGCAGATAGGCCATGCCGAGGTAGTTGTAGGCGTTGGGAGAGTCGACGTCCAGGGTGAGGGCGAGCTCGAGTGTGGCGATGGCGTCGTCCAGCAAATTCTTCTGCAAAAAAAGCTGGCCGAGCTTGAGGCAGGAGAGCGGATGTTTCACTTCGCGCACTTTGTCCGCGATGTGAAACAGCAACTCCATTTCCGCCACCATGTCCTGGTGCACGGCATGCAGCTTCTTGGCGAGGTGTTGATCGCCGGCATCGCCGTTCACGGGCACTTCGCGCTGGGCAACGATGCGGCCATGGTCGAAGATGTGGGAGATGATCTTGGCGTTGCTGGCCGAGAAGCTCGTTTGCACATGAAAGCGATGGCCTCCGGCCTGTACATCACTGTTCAATCCGAGGTGTGGCATGAGTCTGTCTGAGAATGAACTGCGCGCCTGCTCCTGAGATGAAGGAAGGATCGTTCTAATCCTACTGGCGCCGGGAGATCATCATTCCGGCGGAGGCACGCGCGCCGGCAGATTTCTCCGGCCAACGTGCGGGCGGCATGCGCTCGACACCAAGCAAAAACTCACTCCGAAGAGGCCGGCGGGGGCTCCGCCTTCTTGCCCGCGGCTTCGCCGCCGCTTTTTTCTTTGCCCGGGGCTTCCGCCGCGCCGGCAGCGGGCTTGGCCTTTTCTGCTTTGCCGTCGCCGTTTTTCGTGCCGGCGTGCTTGTAGTCAGTCAAATAAAAGCCGCTGCCTTTGAAGATCAAGCCGGTGCCGCCGGAAATGCGGCGGTTCACTTTGCCGCCGCAATGCGGGCATTTCTCCACCGGCGGCGCGGTAATGCTTTGAAAAATCTCCGTGGTGCGGCCACAGGAGGAACAGTCATAATCGTAGGTTGGCATAAACGACTCCCAAATGCTGGAAAAATTTCGAGCGCGCGGAATTTATGAAAATTTGGGGCGGCGTCAAAATGAAAAAACAGAGAAATCCACTTCCGCACCCCATTTGCTGCTCTCGCCTTCTTCTCCGCGGTCCGCTTCATTGCAGCAAGACAGCCTTGCGAGTTTGTGTAAATTTCCCTGCGGTTATTTTGTAGAAGTAGAGGCCGGCGGCTGCCGCGCGCGCCGTAAACGTCACCTGATGGGTTCCGGCCGTCCTTTCGCCATCCACCAGCGTCGCCACTTCGCGGCCGTACACATCGAAGACCTGCAGCGTCACGTGATTCTTCACAGCCAAGTGAAAGCCAATCACGGTTGACGGGTCGCCGGCGACGCCGTTCATGGAAAACGGATTTGGATAATTTTGCCACAAATGAAAATCGTGCGGCGAGACAGGTTTCATCTCGCCCCCGGCAACGGCGTTACTGACGACAAAACGATAGACGAGTATCACTGGCGGGTTCGCATAGGTTCCCTGCGCGGTGTCCGCTTTCTGTATGGCTAGAAAAAGTTGGCCCGAGTTCGGATCAAAACTGCCGCCACCGATTTGGTGCTCGGCATTCTCGAACGGCGTCGGCAACGCGCCATGAGCATAGGGCCGCACCGCATGCGGCGCGAGCCGCCCGTTCTTCACGTTGAGCAAATCATTCACGTCCCAAAACCAATAGGACTGCTGATAGTCTTTCGCATCGGGGGCGCAATAGCCGCCGCACTCATTGCCGTTGTTCTGCGTGCATTTGTAGCACACGCCGCTC
The DNA here is from genome assembly GCA_023150945.1 of bacterium. Taxonomy (NCBI): domain Bacteria; species bacterium. The sequence goes on from JAKLJX010000007.1 coordinate 231,513, forward strand.
TGATGGCCGCCGGAATAGCCGAACGTCGCATACGTGCGCGTGCCCGGCACAATCAAGCCAAAAGTCACGCGCGAAAGATGGGTCCACAAATCGTTCTGGCGTGAAGTGTTTTCAAGATCCTCGTGCAGGGGATGAGCGAGACTGAAATCGAGCAGCGTGGTGGTTGGAATCGGATTCGGCACGTTCGCATTCGTAAGATCGCGCGCGTGGCATGCGAACGCCGACGGTCCGACGCTCAGGCGGCTGATGATCGGCATGCCGCTCGATTGCCCGGTGAGATGCGTGCCGCCGAGCAGGCTTTGCCACACCTCCGGAATCGGCGCAAGCCAGCCGGAAGTGTGACCCGCGCCGCCGGCGAAGGCATAAAAGCCCTCAACCCGCGAGTGCGCAAGATCGCTGCTGTTGCGCACGATGAGTGTCGTGTGCGTGTTGCTGCCGTCCGCGTCGTAATACTCGTACGCATTGACGACGAGCTGCCCGTCGAGCAATCCCAAGCCGCCGATGACGTCCAACGCCTGCGGATTGCCGTTGCTTGCGCGATCCAACACCGTGACGAAATCTTGCAGCGGCGCGGCAGCCATCTGGAGATCTGCGAGTCTGGTGCTCTTGACCAACGCGGGCACGGCAAACTCGGCAATGGCTTGTTGCTGACTATGCCCAACGATGAAGATTGAATTGCGCGCTGGATTATAAACCAACGGGCCTTCGGAATAATTCAGAGACGACGCGCCGAAGTCATCCGACGGCAAACGAAACGCGCCTTCGTATTGCATCATCGCAACGGTGAGCCGCGGTAATGCAGCCGGCGGCGTCTGCGCGCACAGGCGCGCGGATAAATACAGAACTGCTGTCAACACAATCAGAAGTCTTCTCATGCCCATCCTCACTTTCTGCTACACTCGAATCGCGTTACGCGTTTGCGAATTCTTTTCGGCGGTGTGTTTGCAGGAATAATCGCCGCCAGGTAAATCACGCGGGGCGAACGTCAAAGCCTGCTGGCTCCCCCAATTCGCTGGGCACCATCGTCGTGACCTCTCTGCCATTCACTGCGAAAACTTTCAACGTTGCACAACTGTCTACTGCCAATCGAAAACGGATGACTGTCGCACGGTTGCAGGAATTCGGATAATTCCGCGCCCATGCAAAACCCGCGGGGCGAGCCACGGTTCTTGCCGCGACTGCGGTCGCGGCAGCAATCTGCGCTTGCAGAGGGGCGAGCGTTGTTTCTGCAGCATGCGCTGACAAACGGCTTGCGGCCCGCTGCGCGATTCTGGCGAATGCGTCATTTTTTCGTGAACGGCAGGAGTGTAAGTCAGGCAACCGAACAGGATGATATTGATGGTGGATTTACGCTATCAAGGTAACGGTGCACCAAATCTCCGCACGCGCGGCAACTGGATGGGTGAAGTCGTTTGTTTCGGCATTCATCGTTTTGCAGCGCGTGCGGTGCAATTCCGGGCTGAAGGCGCAAGCGTGGCGTCGCGCTTCCACTATCTCGAGGCTGGGTATGTGAGAACAAACTGGAGAGAGAACGCTTCGGCACGAATGTGGACCAAGCGGATGACCGGACAAGGCCACCGTCTCACATGCTCACTGCCGGGTCATGACATGCTCGCGATCTTTGCAACCGTCTGATCGAGCTGGCGCATCGCGGCCTGCAAATTCTCCATGGAATTCGCATATGAAATGCGCACATGCTGCCGGCTGCCAAAAGCCTCGCCGCCCACCAGCGCCACGCCGGCGTGTTCGATGAACAGATGCACCAAATCGGAGGGGGACGCAATGGTTTTGCCGGCAAACGTTTTGCCGAGCAACGGCGCGACATTCGCAAAAATGTAAAACGCGCCGCCGGGCAGGCGTGCTGAAAGCCCGGGCATTTGATTGACCGCGGCGTGCACAAAATCACGGCGCTGCTCGAACTCATCACGCATGGCGGCCAGCGCCTGCTCCTCCATGGCCAGCGCCGCGCAACCAGCCTCCTGCGAAATGGAGCAGGGATTCGAAGTCGTGTGGCTTTGAATCTTGGCCGCTGCTTTGGCTATGGCAGCCGGCGCCGCCAGATAGCCCAGCCGCCAGCCGGTCATGGCGTAGGCTTTCGAGAAGCCATTGATCAGAATCAAATGCTCGCGCAGCTCGGGAAAACTCGCGAGACTGCAAGTTTGCGCTTCGCGATAAACCAGCTTGAGATAGATCTCATCCGCGAGCACGTAAATCTGCTGCTGGCGGATGATCGCCGCGAGCGCCTCGAGCTCGGCGGCGGAATACACGGCGCCGGTCGGGTTGCCCGGGCTGTTGAGAATCAGCAGCCGGGTGCGCGGCGTGATCGCGGCCGCCAGGGCCGCCGGCGTGATTTTGAAATCATTTTCATCTGCCGTCGGCACGAACACCGGCGTCGCGCCCGTCATTTTCACCTGTTCGGGATAACTCACCCAGTAGGGCGAGGGCACGATCACTTCATCCCCGGGATTGCAGAGCGCCAGCAGGGCATTGTGAATCGCCTGCTTGGCGCCGTTGGAGACGACCACTTGCGCCGGCGTGTACGCCGGGCCGCCGAGTGCGTGCAGATGCCGGCAAATCGCTTCGCGCAGCGCCAGCGTGCCGACATTGGGAGTGTATTTGGTTTTACCTGCGCGAATGGCGCGAATGCCCGCTGCTTTGATGTCTTCCGGCGTGTCGAAATCCGGCTCACCCGCACCCAGATCGATGACCGACTTGCCTTGGCGGCGCAGTTCGGCGACCAGCGTGGTGAGGGCGAGCGTCTCAGAAGGTTGAATGCGCTGGCAGAATTCGGATTCTTGAAATTGCATGACACCGTTTCGTGCAAAATTTGAAACACCTCAGTGAACAAACGCAACGGTCGCGGCCGGCCAAACCCTGGCCACGGCCCAGAATGCCGTTTGCGGGAGATGCGAATTCAAAACTCTTCGCCTGCCATGAGGGAACAGATACACGCGACATTCACAATATCCTCGACCGTGCAGCCGCGTGAAAGGTCGTTGGCCGGTTTCGCCAAGCCTTGCAGAATCGGGCCGATCGCCTGGTAGCCGGCCAGCCGCTGCACCAGCTTGTAGGCGATGTTGCCCGCGTTGAGGTCAGGAAAGATCAGGACATTGGCGTTGCCCGGCACGGCACTGTGCGGAGCCTTGCGCTGCGCAATCGCCGGCACCAGGGCGGCATCGGCCTGCAACTCGCCGTCCAGCGCCAGCTCCGGACGCAACTGCTGCGCCATGGCGGTGGCGAGCCGCACTTTCTCGACCGCGGCATGCGTGGCGCTGCCCTTGGTGGAAAAGGACAGCAACGCAACCACGGGCGTTTCGCCGGTCAGTTTGCGATGCGTGTCCGCAGCGGTTACCGCAATCTCAGCGAGCTGTTGCGGCGTCGGCTCCGGCACTACCGCGCAATCCGCGAAAGTCAACACCTTGCCGTTCAGCGGATTGACCATCAGAAACACACTCGACAACAGCGAAACGCCCGGTGCGGTTCCAATACACTGCAGCGCGGCCCGCAAAACTTCGGAGGTGGCAGCGGTGGCACCGGCCACGGTACCCGCTGCCCCGCCGCCATTGACATAAGCAGCGGCGAAATTAAGAGGATTCTGCAGGCGTGCCAGAGTCTCTTCCTGGGTAAGATTTTTGTGCGCATGCCGCCGTCGCAGGTCTTCCGCCCAGGCGGCAAGCTGCGGATGGCGGCAGGGGTCAACGATCTCGATTCCCGCCAGCGCAACACCGAGGGACCGGGCAGCGGCGTGAATGTCATCCGGGTTGCCGATCAGCACCGGCACGGCCAGACGCCGGCGATACAACTCGACCACCGCCTGCAGCGTTCTCGCTTCGGTGGCTTCGGGAAAGGCGAGGCGGCGGGGCTGCTGTTGGGCGCGTGCCGCCAGGTTTTCCAGAAAATTCATGATTGCGCCAGCTTTTGCCGGATGCGTTCGTTCACCGAGGCCGGCACGAAGCAACTGACGTCGCCGCCGAGCCGGGCCACTTCCTTGACGATGGTGGAATTGAGGTAGGTGTATTTTTCGCTCGCCATCAAAAACACCGTGTCCAGGCCGCGGGAGATCTTGCGATTGATGAGCGCCATCTGAAATTCGTATTCAAAATCGGAGATGGCGCGCAAGCCGCGGATCATCACGCTTGCCCCGCGCGCCGCGGCGTATTCCACCAGCAGCCCGGAGAAACTCTCGACTTCGATACGTGGCAGATGCCCGGTGGCTTCGCGAAACATCGCGATGCGCTCGGTGACGGTGAACAGGGGATTCTTCGCGGGATTGGTGGTGACTGCGATCGTGACGGCATCGAACAACTGCGCGGCGCGCTCCACGATATCGAGATGGCCGTTGGTCACGGGGTCGAAGGTGCCGGGGTAGATCGCCAATTTCATGTTATTCCCGTTGGTAGAATAACAGCCTGGTTTCACTGATGCGTCGTTCCGACCGGAGTTGTAGTCCTGAAGGTGCCGGGGGCAGGCGGAGGCGAACGGAGGTTTCCAGCACGAGCCTGCCGGAGGCCGCCAGCAGTGCGGGTGCGGCCAGCGCCTGCAACAGCCGGGAGTAGCCGTCAAAGTCGTAAGGTGGATCGGCCAGGACAAGATCATAAGGCGGGTGGGCCTCGCCCCGGCGAGCCAAAAAAGCAAACGCATCTTCAACCAGCACGGCCGCGTGGTCGTCAAGATGCGTTTTCTGCAAATTCTTCTGAATGAGCTGGGCGTGCTGGCGGCTGCTTTCCACGAAATCGACCCAGGCGGCGCCCCGGCTGAGCGCTTCGATGCCCAGACCACCCGCACCCGCAAACAGATCGAGCACGCGCGTGGCACGAGTTTCCTGCCCCAGCACGTCGAACAAAACCGTGCGGGCGCGGCTGCTGGTCGGGCGCACCTGCCGGTGGCGCGGCGCCAGCAACAAGTGGCCCTTGCGCGTGCCGGCGATCACTCGCATGGCGATCAGAGCATCTCGACAAGATTGAAATTCATCACCAAATCCAAATTCTCATCGCTGAACGTCTTATGATCCACCGGGCAGAGGATGATCTTCGCGATGGTGAGGTTGGGATTGGCATCGGTGAATTCCTGCAGGAAGCCCTGGATACCGGCGTTGGCGCCGGCGAGATGAATCTGCATGGGTGTGCCGGCGCCCGCGGCTTCGGCCTGGCCGGTGCGCATGCTTTTGATGCTCAAGCCCTGGCGCTGCGCCAATTCGCGCAGCCAGGCGGTCACCTGCTCGCCGCTCATGCGATTGAGCGTGCCGCGAAAGCCGGCCAGCCCGGCACGGTCATCCATCGTGCCGGCAACCAGAACTTTGCGCAACGCGCCGCCGCTGCTGGGCTGCTCGGATTCCGAAACGGTTTTCAAATCGCTGGGCGAGACGTTGGCTTGAATGGCGCTGGTCAGCGTGCTGGTGGCATCAGAGGAGCTGGAGAGAAACTCCACCAGAAAACGATTGTTGCGGTCGCCGTGATAGGTGATCAACGTGAAATTGTTGGGGGCCGCGAAGGAACGCACCAGCGACATCACCGCCCACATGCCTGTGCGGGTGGAGGCAACCACTTCCCGCTCACGCGGCGCAAGCGTCTCGAACGCCTCCAGCCCGGTGGGTTCCGGCGGGGTGGTGGTCATGCCCGCGGCCGAATCGAGACCGGTGGTTTCACCGCCCGCCAACGGCTCGTCGGGTTGGGTTTGAATGGGAGGCATTTGCGTGGTCGCTTTGCGCTCGCCGCGCGGGATCATGAAGAAGACCGCGGTCAGGGCCGCCAGAATCAAGCCAAGGACAATGAGATAGGCCTTGGTGCGGGAGGAGCCTTCGCTCTGCGTCTCCAGCGATTTGCGCGCGAAGGAAGAGCCGATGGTGTCACGTTGAAAGCTCGTTCCCGCGGTTTCACGGCCAAACGAAGTCGTGCCCGCCTCATTGGCCTTGCTGGGCTCATCGAGGTTCACCGTTTTGGCGTAATTCTCTTCGCTTTGGCGGTCCTCGCTCGCGTCGTCGTCTCCCAATAGATTAATGTCGACCATTACCGGCCTCCACTCGATGATAGAAGTGATGAATTGCGATCTATAATTTCTTCAGCGCCGCGCCGACGGAGACCACGAAGGTTTCGGGATTCTCCTGCATGGAGAGATCGCCAACGACAGGCGCCGTTTTCAGTCTGCGAAAAGGATTGGCGCGGTCGATGCGGACGTTGTGGCTGTTCTGCAGAGCCTCGACCAGCCGATCGGTGACGTGATCGCCGTAGACAAATATGGCGTTCAATTCGTCCACGCCCTTGCCGAGCTTGTTCTCCAGAACAATGCGCCGCAGTTCCTTGGAGATGATGCGCGGCAGAAAGTCGCGATCCATGTTGGTCACGTCGTTCTGGTCTTCCAGGGGATATTCGACCTCCTGCGCGGCAAAAAACTTGGCGTTCTGCAGGATGGAGAATTGCAGGTTTTCCCGCCGCACATCCACCAGAGCCACCCATGGTGTTTCGGCAAAATCGTAGTTGGCTTCAACCACGCGCTGCGCCGCGAACACGTCGACGTCCACCGCGCGCAGGCGCAGGTCCGTGTTGTGGAAAATCTCCTTCAGAAAATCCACAACCATCTTGCGCACGATCACCACCACGACTTCGGCGAACTCCTGGCCGGCGCCCGGTTCGTAGTATTCGTAGGCAATGTGATAGTCGGTGAGCGAATTGATCACACATTGTTCCACTTCCCAGTCGACGTGGTCTTTCAGGCGGCTGCCCTTCAAGCTCATATCGACCGGGATCTTCTTGATCAATACCGCATTGGAATCGAGAGTGAAAACAGCGCGGCGGGCCTGAAAGTCGGAGACCTCGTACAAGCGGTTGACGTCTTCGGCGAATTTGTGGATCAGCGCGTTGTCCTTGAAGGAAGTAATCTGCAGCGGTGCCCGCACCCGGCCCTGCGCCAGCCGGGTAATCTTGGCCTCGCCGTTTGCCCGCGAGATTTCGGTCAGGCGCAAAGTCGTCTCACGAATGCTTACGCCCACAATCCCTTGTGAAGAAGCGTCCACCATAGTCATCCCAGCCGTTCACGTCGATCAGACGATTGAACCAAACAGTAGATTTGTCGTGACTGTAACTTCATCTGCCTTCGGGCCTGCCTGCATGGAGACCCTGACAAGCAGGTTCTTGGACATTGTCCTTAACTATCGACAAAGATCTGATTTTGGCGAAGGTGTTTTGCCGCTTCCGCGGCTTTCGCCTCAATCAACGGTCACCAGCGGCGCCAGCTCGGCCAGTCGCTTCTTGCCGATGCCCCGGACTTTGGCCAGCTCGGTCACGCTGCGAAACCGGCCCTGCCGGGTGCGGTAGTCGACAATGCGTTGCGCCATCACCGGCCCGATGCCGGGCAAAGCCGTCAATTCCGCCGGCGTGGCGGCGTTGAGATTCACACGGGCCGCAACCGGTTTGGCGAAAGCAGCCGCAGCCGTGTCGGACGGCACCGGGCGCGCGCGCTCCTGCACGGCCCGCACGAAATCGTCCATCACCGCGGCCTGCTCCGGATCGAGCGGAGGCGGCGGCAATTGCTGCCGATAGAACATCACCACACAGCCGGCGCCAAATGCCGCCAACAAGAATATTGTCGCGCGCTGTTCTTGTCTGGTCAGCCCCCACATGGCCACTCGGTGCAATTGGGCCCGAATTTTCCGGGCCGGTTTGTACGACTCGCGGGCTTAGGAAAATGCTTCCTTCATTTTCTGGAAGAAACTCCGGCTGTCCGAGGGCGGTTTCAAGCCGTCGAGCTTCGCAAGCTGCAGGAAGGCCTCCCGTTCCTTGGCGGAGAGCTTGGTCGGAATCCACACCAAAACCCGCACAAGCTGGTCGCCCCGGCCATAGCCGTTCAAATGCGGGATGCCCTTGCCGCGCATCCGCAAAATGCGGCCCGATTGCGTCCCGGCTTGGATCTCCAAAATCGCCTCGCCCTCCAGCGTCGGGATGGTGACGCGATCACCGAGCACAGCCTGCGTGAGGCTGATCGGCAATTCATAAAGAACATCGTCGCCGTGCCGCTCGAAATGCTCGTGCTCCCGCTCGCCAATCACCACGATAACGTCGCCGGGTGCGCCGCCGCGGGGGCCGACATGCCCCTCGCCGCGGATGGTGAGGTAATTGCCGGAAGCAACACCGGCGGGTATTTCCACCGACAGCGTTTTCTCACCTTCAACCCGGCCCTGCCCGCGACAGGACATGCACACTTCTTTGACGATGCGGCCTTCGCCCTCGCACTGCGGGCAGGTGGTAACGTTGATGAACTGTCCAAAAATCGTGTTCGACCGGTGCCGAATCTCGCCGGTGCCGCCGCACGCCGGACAAGTGACCGGTTTGCTGCCCTTGGCGCCGCCCAGGCCTTCACAGGCGTCGCAGCGGGTGTAGGCTTTGATCTTGATCTTCTTGGTGACGCCGGTTGCGATCTCCTCGAGGGTGAGATTCAGGCGCACCTGCAAATCGCTGCCGCGCGGGCTTTCACCGCGGCGCCGGCCGGAACGCCCGCCGCCAAAGAACTCACCGAAGATGCCCTCGGACATGAAGGTGCGCAAGGCGTCCGAGAGGTCGAATTCAAAATCGCTGAAGCCGCCACCGGCGCCGCCGCGCAGGCCGGCATGACCAAAGCGGTCGTAGGTCGCGCGCTTCTGCGGATCGCGCAGCACTTCGTAGGCTTCCGCGATTTCTTTGAATTTCTCCTCCGCCGTCTTGTCGCCGGAGTTGCGGTCCGGGTGGTACTGCATCGCCAGCTTGCGGTAGGCCTTCTTGATGTCCTCTTCCGAAGCACTCTTTTGCAGGCCGAGCACTTCGTAATAATCTCGTTTGGGCATGATCGCGCTTACCGGGTGCTAGGCCGCGTTCGAATCTGACGGGGGTTGTTCCTGGCTGACGATGACTTGCGCGGCCCGCAACACACGGTCGTTGAACAGGTAGCCGCGCTGCAACTCCTCCACGACCAGTCCCGCGGGTTTGCCTTCCACCACTTTCGCCGAGACCGCCTGATGAAACACCGGATTGAATTCGGTATCGATCGTGGTCATAGGCTTCACGCCGCGATCTTCCAAGACCTTGAGAAACTTCTGATGAATCAGCACCATGCCGTTGAGCAGTGAATCGTAGTCCTTGACCTGATCCTTGGCACTGAGCGGCCGCTCCAAATCGTCGATGATCGGCAGTAAATCCGTGATCAGGCCGGCGAAGGCGCTTTGCAGGCGGCTGTGGAAATCGCGGTCGGTGCGCTTGCGGAAATTCTCCAGCTCCGCGGCCAGCCGCAGGTAACGATCCTTCAGGCTGTCATGTTCGCTCGCCAGCTTCTCATGCGCTGCCTTCAGTTTTTCCAGCTCGGCATTCGTGCTCTTGCGCTTGGCAAACAGCTTGGATTTCTTGGCGCCCTCTTCGGTGACGGCTTCCTCGAGCGGGGCTTCATCAAACAGGTTGCCGACTCCTTCCGCTGGCGGCGTGGCCTCAGCGATGGCGGCCTCGGCTGCGGTCTCTTCCGCCAGCTTCTCGGGGCCGGCGGGCTCCGCCGTATGGCCATTACCGTTGCTGGCGCCTTCGAACACCGGTGCGGCGTCGCCGGTCACGGTCTCCGGCTGTTCGTCTCCGGCAGCTTCGGTTTGCGTCTGTGCAACGGGAATTTCTTGGTTGTGCTTGCTCATAGTCCTGGTATGCAATCCATTTCAGGTAAAATGTTCAACTGGTGTTTGCAGATCATTCATGGCAGGATGCCTCCGGCACTGCAGCCGGCGGCTTCTTGGTCTTTCGTAGTCCCGACCCGTGATGGGTCGCTGTCGCAGCCAATGCCTGTGCGGGTAGACGCAATGCCCCCGGAGGGGCAGGACTTCGAGATCACGGTAGCAGAATACTAGTTCGCCGCACTGCTGCCGCCCGCTTCCTCCGTCAAGATGTTGCTCAGCGCCTTGGCCATAAAATCCACCAGCGCCACGACTTTGGAATAGTGCATGCGCGTCGGCCCCAGCACGCCGAGCGTGCCGGAAACGCCGCCGATGTGATACGAGGTCGTGATCAAGCTGCAGTACTTGATCAGTTCTTCGCGATTCTCCTCGCCGATGGCGATCGACAAATCGCCCATGCTGTCATTCTGCTCGAAGAGATGAATCAAAATCTCCCGGCTTTCCAGCAGATTGAGCACATTGGAGAGCTTCTGCTGATCGGAGAACTCCGGCTGCGCCATGATGTTGTTGGTGCCGCCAAAATGGAAATTGCGATGGACCACTTGTTCGAGCTGTGGCGCCATCGAATTGGCGATGGTGAGCACCAACTCCGGGTTGGCGACGTTGAGGTCGCGCAGCCGGCCATCGAGCGTGCGCTTGATTTCCTGCAGGCTCAGGCCGTTCAGGCGCTCGTTGATCACTTCCGCAGTGCACTCCAACACTTCGCGCGAAACTTCGGCATCCATCTTGAGCATGATCGTACGCACCAGGCCGGAGTTGATGGTCAACACCATCAACACCTTCTTGTCCGCAACCGGGACCAGCTCGATCTTGGTGAAAATGCCCTGAAAAAAGCGCGGCGACAGCACCACGCCGAGCTGGCTCGAGACGCGCGCCAGCACCTGCGAGGCGGCATCGAGAATGACGTCGACCTCTTTGGACACGCGCACGAGTTGCGCGGTGATCTTCTGCTTCTCCGGCTCCGAGAGCGCCTCGACGCCCATCAGCGAATCGACATAGAAACGGTAGCCCTTGTCCGTCGGCACGCGGCCCGCCGAGGTGTGCGGATGCGTCAGATAGCCGCGCTCTTCGAGATCGCCCATGACGTTGCGAATCGTGGCCGAGCTCAGAGTCATGCCGACTTTCTTGGCAATCATGCGGGAACCGACCGGCACCGCGCTGCGGATGAAATTCTCAACAATCAAGTTGAGAACCAAGCGCTCGCGCTCAGTCAGCGGCTCATGACTTTTGATCGCTTCCATTTGGAACGGATTCGATGATATTTTCAGGCATGAATGGCGGCGATGATCAACAAAATTCGAGTTTTGGCCGGTGAAGATACTACTTTTGCTTCCGCTAGTCAAGCAAAAATTCCCCCCGCCAACCAGCAGGATGTTACAGAAAAACAATTCGTTGTAACAATTGGCGTTACATTTGCAGTCAAAAGCAAAAGGCCCTTGCGCACCGCGGTGCCCTCAAAGGCCTTTTCCAAACATTGCCCGCCGCCCTGTTATCCAAGGCAGAGCACCTCGCATAGAATATTTTCACTGCGGAAATGCAGTGGCATCATCAGGCGCCGAAGCAGCCGGCAGCTCAGCCTGCCGGTGCCAGTGCAACGGCTGCAAGGATTGCTTCTCCCACGGCTCGCCACCCTCCGGCGTTGCCTCGAGAGCCTGCAGCAAAGCCTGCAAATACTCACGGAACGCCGCGAGCGCGAGGCCGGCGAAATCAGGCGGCGCCACCTCCAGTTTGACCAGCGCATTCTTGAGATGTTTGATCGCGCCGTGGCGAATGCCCCGGCGGATTTGATGGTGCGCGGCGGCCGCTTGAATCAAACCCTGCACGAAGAAGCGCCAGGCTTCCGGGTGGCGCTGCCAGATTTGCTCCCAGGCTTCGTGCGCTTCCCAATACTCGCCGGCGTTGAATAGCGCGACACCGTGTGCGAGATCGGCGCGATCCTGCTCACTCAGCTTCGGCGTGAGCTGCGCGGCGTGCGGGGGCGCCGGCCGCAGGCGGTACCGGCTCGATGATTTCGCCGAGGACGGAGCGGATGGTCCACTCTTCGGCTTTGGGGTAGGCTTCATTGAAATCCAGCATCGCGATGGTTTCCCACGGGCAATACTTCGCGCACAAGGTGCAACCGATGCAGCGGGTGAGATCCACTTCGACGAGCTTGTGCACGGTGGGATTGTCCGGATCCGGTCCGGGCACCACCACGATGCAATCAGGCGGGCAAAAATCAATGCACACCATGCAGCCGGTGCAGCCGGCTTGATTGATCACCGCGAGCTGCTTCGGCCGCCGCGTCTTGCGCAACTGAATCGGCTTGTCGTACTTGGGATCTTTCAGCGCCATGAATGCTCCTGCCGTGAGGGTGAGCGTCTCAGCCCGTTGACCGGGCGCCGGCAAAACAAGTGAACCGCAATCTAAAATTCCCCCACAGAAATGCAATTCGTTTTTTGCGCAACGGCGCGACCGGCTCAGGCCATGGCGCGGCGCCTGGCTTCGGTGAGAATCTCCGTCGTGGCGGTGGCACCCACTCGCGTGACACCCAAGCCGCGCACGCGCAGCAAATCCTCCAGCGTCCTGATACCGCCCGCAGCTTTGATTCCCACGGTGGACGGGCAATGCGCCCGCATCAGGCGCAGATGCCGATCAGTCGCGCCGTGATATGCGTACATGCCGTTCGCCTGCTTGACGAAACCGTAGCCGGTCGACGTCTTCACGAAATCGACCCGGTGCGCAGAACAAATCTCGCAAAGCTTGATGATGTGCCGGTCCTGGAGATAATCATTCTCAAAAATGATTTTCAGAATGCCGCGCTGTCCGGCCGTCAGCTCGCGGGCCGCGGCAATTTCCGTTGCGAGATAATCCCAGTCATCGCCCAGCACTTTGCCGATATTGACCACCAGATCAATCTCCGTCGCCCCGCACGCCATCACTTCCTCGATTTCCGCCAGCTTGATGCGCACCGGACTGTTGCCGTGCGGAAAGGCCACCACGGTGCAAACCGCCACGGTGGAATCGCGCAAAATGCCGGCAGCCTGCCCAACGAAACAAGGCTTCACGCACGCGGCCGCAACGCCATATGCTTTGGCCAGCTCGCAACCCGCCGCCATTTTGGCATCGGTCAAAGTGGGATGAAGCAGCGAATGATCGATCATCTTCGCCAACGCTGCCGGGGAGAGGTTGTTCATGGCAAACACTGTGCAAGTAAGTCGTCCATCGAAGTTCCAGCCTATTGATGAAAAGTTTGCTGCAGCGGCCCGGCCGTTGCGGCAAACGCCTCAACGATTCCGCGCTGCTTGAAGTTTGGGCGAATTCCAATTCCCCGCCGTGCCGGTAACGTGACTGATGATTTCAATCCCAAACCGGTTTCACAAAATGAGAGAGCACGGACAACAGCCGGGTAGGCGTTTCCGTGCTCTCATTGCTGCAAACCGGCTGTGCAGGAAGGTCAGCGCGATTTCACCGCGGCGCGGCCGGGAAACCGTGCGCTCTCGCCCAGCATCTCTTCGATGCGGAGCAATTGGTTGTATTTGCAGATGCGATCGGTGCGCGAGGCGCTGCCGGTCTTGATCTGGCCGGCGTTGGTGGCCACCGCAATGTCGGCGATGGTCGCGTCTTCGGTTTCGCCGGAGCGATGCGAAATCACCGCGGTGTAGCCGGCACGGTGCGCCATGTCGATGGCGGCGAGCGTCTCGGTGAGCGTGCCGATTTGATTCACTTTCACCAGAATGGAGTTGCCCACGCCCTGCGCAATGCCGGATTGCAGGCGTTTGGTGTTGGTGACAAAAAGATCGTCGCCCACCAGTTGCAGTTTATCACCCATCTTCGCAGTGAATTCTTTCCAGCCGGCCCAATCATCTTCGGCCAGACCGTCTTCGATCGAAATGATGGGATATTTCTTGGCCAGCTCGGCATAGTAGGCAATCATTTCCGAAGCGCTCAGGCTGCGGTTCTCGGATTTCAGCTCGTAGACTTTGCGCTCCTTGTTGTAGAACTCGCTGGAGGCAGGATCGAGGGCAATGCAAAAATCCACGCCGGCTTTCAGGCCCAGGGCCTCGGCCGCCTGCATGATCACCATCAACGCTTCTTCATTGGATTTCAAATCCGGCGCGAAGCCGCCTTCGTCGCCGACCGCGGTGTTGTAACCTTTCTTCTTCAAAACGGATTTCAGGCTGTGAAAAATTTCGGTGCCCATGCGCAGCGCTTCGGCAAAGTTGCGCGCGCCCACCGGCATCACCATGAACTCCTGCAGGTCGACGTTGTTGTCGGCATGCGCGCCGCCGTTGATGATGTTCATCATCGGCACGGGCAGGGTGCAGGCCGAGACGCCGCCGAGATAGTGAAACAGCGGCAGATCACTGGCACTCGCCGCCGCTTTTGCCGCGGCCAGCGATACGCCGAGGATGGCGTTGGCGCCCAGCTTGCTTTTGTTTTCGGTGCCGTCCAGCTCGATCATGGTGCGGTCGAGTTGAATCTGCTGCGTCGCTTCCAGGCCCACCACCGCCGGCGCAATCACTTCATTCACGTTTTTTACGGCTTGCAGCACGCCCTTGCCGTTGTAGCGCTTGGGATCTTTGTCACGCAGCTCAATGGCTTCATGCTCGCCGGTGGAAGCGCCGCTCGGCACGGCCGCGCGGCCGAGCAGGCCGTTTTCCAAAACCACGTCCACCTCAACGGTGGGGTTACCGCGTGAGTCCAAGATCTCGCGGGCATGAACTTCGACAATCGTCGTCATAAAATCTCCTTGCAGATGACCGGCGGCAGGAACAGACGCCGCCTGTGATTTGAGAATTGTGCAACTACAGATGCGCCGCTGCCGCCGGTGACAACGAGCAAGCATGCGGAAAACTGGCGAAGTTGGTCAACACTGGCTCATGCGGCCGGAAGAGCTTTTCACGCGGATCGGTGCCGGCAGATTGAATGGTGCTGATTCTCCGGCTTGCAGGCCTCACGATCGCTGTCTTTCCACTATTTCCGGCGGATTCTCGCATACGCCAAAGCATGCGCAGTCAATGACGCTGCAAAGTTACGAAATCCTACCTCTGCAGAGGGTTCGCTGTACGCTCCCCGCAGACCATCTTTTGCGTTGGATAATAAAAGACAGGCTGCGTCGTAGAGCCGTTCTCGAACAAGCTTCTCACAAAGGATGCGGTAGCGCTCGGCGTATGAGGTGCCGTGGAACTCTCGGAATACTGGGAAGTGCGGTTGTTGCAGGCTGACCGGAGTCCTGGATTTCGGCGAGTCCTCGAGCAACATAAAGTAACCGGTCCAGGGGCGCGGTGAGCCTGTGAATGCTCCCTGCCGGTAAGCCAGGAGTAGATCAGTTGCGCTGCCGATCGCCTCTTCAGTTCGATTATTGAAGTTGTTACCGAATGAACCGATCTGCGATTTGAACTCCACGACCGCCAGAAGTGTGCCGTCCACCAGAGCAACGAGGTCCCATTCCTTTGCGGGCCGAAACCAGCCTGGGACAATTTTGTGTTTCTTGCCAACGTGAATGGCTTCCGCAGGCAGTTCGCTGTCCTTCAACAAGCCGGCCATGAGCTGGACAAAGCCATCAATATGCTTGCCGCCGGTTACTGCGCTACGGTTGCCGTAGTCCTTCTGACCTGTCTTGTGTCCTTGTGCCATTGCCTGCCTCTGGCGCGTCTCCCAGAACTGACGAACGGCAGCCCGAACTTTGCTGTCCAGACGATCCATGCCGGCCTCTATTCCCGATGAAAATTGAGCGTCACCTCGCTGAAAAGACTCTGCGTCGCTTGCTCGATCAAGCCGGAGGCCATTCGCCAATAGTGGGGATCAACCTCGACGCCAATGCTATTGCGACCGCAGCGCGCTGCCGCGATGTTGGTCGTGCCCGTTCCCATGAATGGGTCGAGCACCGTATCACCAACAAAGCTGAACATTCGAATCAGCCTCTCCGCCAGCTCGATTGGATAGGGTGCGGGATGGTTCCTGGTTGACGCACCCGGCACATCATCCCAAATCAGCCGGAACCACTTTTGATAGTTTTTCTCAGGAATGACACTCATGACGCGCGTCGCCAGCGACGGGCTTCGGTATCCTCCCGGCTTCCGCTGCATCAAGATGTATTCAACGTCATTCTTGATGACCGCGTTGGGTTCGTATGGCTTCCCCAGGAAGCCAGAGCCATTCTCGACTTCATATGCGGCGTTGGCGATCTTGTGCCAGAAAATGCCCTGCAGGTTGTCAAACCCAAGCTTTCGGCAATGCTCCTGGATGGAAGCGTGGAGCGGAACGACCGTGTGCCGGCCTTTGTTCCGCCGCCGGGACAGGCAAACATCACCAACCACGATGATGAGCCGGCCCCCGGGCACCAAGGCTCGGTAACAATGGGACCAAACGTAGTCAAGCTCTGTCAAAAACTCCTCATAGTCTGCTACCTCACCGAGTTGACCATTTGATTTTCTGTATTCTTTGAGTGTCCAGTACGGTGGAGAACAGATCACAAGATGAACACTCTCCGGATCGAGGAAATCCATATATCGTGAATCCCGCAAACAGAGGTCATGCTGGCTCGGAACACGTGCGAGCGACTCATCGATCAACTTCGTCAGGCTCTGATCCTTGGCAATACGAGGCAGCGCAGTCTGATGGTCACCGGCAATATCACCGATCTCCCCGGGGACATACCGCGCCAGGTCTTGTTCATCCTTGCTTAACTGCCGGGTTCGCACCGGCGTCACACCTGTCGGCGACCGGCCAGACAAATCCACTGCCTTTGTCAATATTGCCTCTTCAACCTTAGGTCGCATTGGGAATCCTGTTCTCGTGATTCCATTCACATCGGTTTGCGGCACCAGTAAACCGGCGGCCTCGTACCCGCCTGCCCCTACTCCACCACTTCCACCTTCAACAGATTCGTTTTGCTGGTCGCACCCGGCGGCAGGCCGGCGGCAATCACCACCTTCTCGCCCGGCTGGACCAGGCCGTGCGCCAGCGCGATTTCCTTGCACTTCTCGATCAACGCGTCGGTGTGCTCATATTCTCGCTCGAGAAAGACGGGATAAACACCCCACACCTGCGCCAATTGCCGGGCGGTGGCCAGCACCGGACTGATCGCAATGATCGGCACCGCGGGCCGGTAACGCGCGATCATGCGCGCGGTCGCGCCCGATTGCGTCGGCGTGAGAATGGCCGCCACCTTCAAATCCGCGGCGATGGCCGCCACCGCGTGGCTGATCGCCGCCGGCACCGTCACTTCGCCGCGCGTGCGTTCCACCGGCAGCCAGTTCTTGACGGCCAGACGCGTTTCCGCGGCGCGCAGAATACGATCCATCACCCGCACCGTCTCCAGCGGATACTCGCCCACGGCCGTCTCCTCCGAAAGCATGACGGCATCGGTGCCATCGAACACGGCATTGGCCACGTCGGCCGCTTCGGCGCGCGTGGGGCGGGGACTCTCGACCATGGACTTCAACATCTGCGTGGCGGTGATCACCGGCTTGCCGAGCTGGTTGCATTTCTCGATCAGATTCTTCTGCACCAGCGGCACGCGCTCGAGCGCGGTTTCCACCGCCAAGTCGCCGCGCGCCACCATCAAGCCGTCACTCACCGCGATGATCGCTTCGATGTTCTCCAGCGCTTCGTGCTTTTCGATCTTGGCGATGATTGGAACAACGCGGCCGCATTGCTGCATCAGCTCACGCAACTCCTCAATGTCGGCCGCCTGCCGCACGAAAGACATTGCCACGCAATCGACTCCGGCTTGCAGGCCGAAGCGCAAATCGTCCTTGTCCTTCTGCGTCAAGCCGCGCACGCGCAACGAGCGTTTGGGCAGATTGATGCCCTTGTGGGAAGTCAGCCGGCCGCCGTTGATGACGCGGCAGGTGATGTCATGCCGATCGGCCTGCAACACGCGCAGCTCGAGGGCGCCGTCGGCGAGCAAAATCGCGTCACCCACCTGCACCTGTTCCGGCAGGTCCGCCAGCGAAATCGCGACTTCCCGCTCGTCGCCGCTAACGGTGCGGTTGGTGAGCGTGAAGGTTGCACCTTCCTGCAGCGTCACCGGCGCGGCCAGCGCGCCGATGCGGATCTTCGGGCCGGCCAGGTCTTGCAGAATCGCCACCGGCTGCCGGCCGGCGCCGGCGGCGGCGCGAATCAAACTGATGCGCTGTTGATGGCCGTCATGATCGCCATGCGAAAAATTCAAGCGCGCCACGTTCATGCCGGCCTCGATCAAGCCGGCGATCTGTTCCGCCGTTGCACTCGCCGGACCAATTGTGCACACAATCTTCGTTCGCCGCAGAATCACGGTATTTCACCTTCTGCAATTTCCACCACCATTGCCGGCAAGCTCGCGCAACCAACCAACTCGCCCGCAGCCGCCGGGTGCCCTGCTGCGCATTGTCGCCGCCAGCCTAACCGGCTATTGCGTCACGAACTCAATCAGTTTCTTCCCCACAAAAGTATTGTCGTGAATGCCGCCAAACGCCGCGCTGCCCGGGCCAAAGGCGAAGATCGGCACCATCACACCGGAATGGCCGCCGGTGGTAAAGGCGGTCTTGGTGACTTTCTTCTCGCTGATCGAACCGTCCAGCAGAGTGTAGCCGCCCGTCTCATGATCGGCCGTCACGACGACGAGGGTTTCCTTGTTGCTTTTGGCAAACTCCAGCCCGGCGCCGATGGCGTCATCGAAATCCACCATCTCCATGACGACGCCTTCACTGTCATTGTCGTGGCTGCTCCAGTCGATTTGCGAGCCTTCCACCATCAGAAAAAAGCCGTTGCGATTTTGCGAGAGGATGGCGATCGCTTTGCGGGTCATCGCGGGCAGCGTGACTTCGCGCTTGTCCGCTTTGGGCAGATGCACCGGCTCAAACAGGCCCACGAGTCTCTTGGGCGTGGCCAGCTTCTGAAACTCCGCGAGCGTACGGATCGCGACGCGGTCTTTGGCCAGCACTGCCCACAAATCCTGTTCGTCTTCGCGCTGTCCGCCGCTTTGTGATTTGGGGGCGAAATGACTCCAGCCGCCGCCCAGCATAACGTCAACCGGCGCTTGGGCGAGCTGCGCGGCAATGTCGTAATACTTATTGCGGTCGTCGACGTGCGCGGCAAAGGAAGCAGGCGTGGCGTGGGTGATCGCGCAGGTCGCCACCAGCCCGGTGGCTTTACCTTTTTCCGCGGCATATTCCAACATGGTTTTCACCGGCCGTTTGTTCAGATCGACCCCGATGGCCTTGTTGTAGGTTTTGACGCCGGCCGCCAGCGCGGTGGCGCTGGCCGCGGAATCCGTCACATAGGATTCGGCGGAGTGAGTTGTCAGCAAGCCGCCGGAAGTGCATTGTTCTAGTTGAAGCGTGCCTTTGGCCGTTTTGCCGGCGGTTACCTGGGCGACGCCCATGCCGTCGCCGATGAAGAGAATGATGTTCTTGGGCGGACGTTCCGCCGGTGCGCCGGCCCACAGAGACCCGGCCAACAACAGAATTGCCAGAACTGCAGCGCATTGCTTGTGCATGGTGCGATCGCCTCCGTTTGTCATCATCCGACTATTCGAGTTCAACATTCAATTGGCCGATGGTTTGGGAGCGGGCAGCGCAACTGAGGAATCTGCCGGCTGGCGTTGCTGCGCCGCCTGAACTTCCTGCTCCAGGCGCTGCACCGCCCGATTCAGCACCTCCTGCCAAAGCTCAGGATGCGCGCGATAATATTCCGCCGCCGCCTGCAGCATGCGCCGGTCATAGCCATGCGAGGCCAGGATGGAATCAGCCGCAGCCGGCAGCAGGGAATCCGGCTGGGCCGACTGCAACAAGACCACGTACACCTCGGCAAACTTTCCGGCTTGCAGCAGCGGATTCCCGGGCTGACGGTTGCAGCCTGGCTGCAGCACGGCCGCGCCGATCACCATCAGAAAAACACCGGCGGTCATGCTGGCGTTGAGCAACTTGGGCTGCTGCTTCCGGGCCGCGGTGACCCAGGCGGGCATTCCGCCCCGCGTGAAAAGGAATGACCTGGTCATTTGCGAATAAACTCAACGCGCTGGTTCACCTTCTTGCCCTCGACGGTATTGGCATCGCTGAGCGGCCGGGTCTCGCCCCAGCCTTTGGTGCTGAGCTGCTGCTCGGCAATCTTGTATTGCGCGATGAGATGATCTTTGAGCGCCTCGGCGCGCGCCTGTGACAGCTTGACGTTGTCGCTTTCCGAGGGCAGTTCGTTGTCGTGGCATTCAACGGAAAAATTCAGAGTGGCATCGGCGCGCAACAGGTCGGCAAACTGTTTGAGCGTGGGGGTGGAGCGCGGCAGAATGGTGGCCTTGCCCGGCTCGAACGAGATGCCATAGGCCACGATCTTGCCCGAGCTGCTGAGCTGGTTCGAGAGCGGCGCCGGGCCGGCAGCAACGGTGAAATTGGTGAACCAGCACTTGTCGTCGCTCGCGTCTTCTTCATCCGCGCCGGCGAGAAAAAGCTCCAGGCGGCCGGCCTTGAAATCGCTGCTTTTGGGAATATTGATGACGCGCTCGTCGTCCACATAACATCTCAGGCTACTGCCATCCACCTGCACGGCGAGATGGTGCGGGCCGTTGGTAAGATCGATGTTCTTTTCCGAGGTCAGGCCGGAAGACATGCTGAAGAAAAAGGAAGGCGGTTCGAGCGTGAGCGAGAGCCAGTCTTCTTCCGTCGCGCCGATGAAGTCCAGCCGGTAGCGGCCGCTGTAACCTTGCAGCGTGACATTGAAGTCCATCTCGACGGTGAATTGCGGCGGCAGCTTGAGCTCGAGCGGAGCGAGCGTCGCCTGCTCCTGGGCATGCAGCCAGGATTGCTGGTTGACCTCGAGCACGCGCACTTTGGCGTTCTGTGGGAGCACGGACCAGGCGCCGGGCGGCTCGCCGGGCCGGTCGCCGGAGAAATCGTCGAAAAACAAAACCTGATGACCGGGCATGTAATCGTAGGTGGTCCAATCAATCGGCGGGCGGGGCAGCGGCTGGGCCAAAAGGTTGGCAAGAGGAAACAGCAGGAACCGCCACCAGCCGCGGCATTTCTGCAAAACAGTCATGGGTCATTCTCCGGCAACGGATGCGTTGGTCTGAGCGCGCAATTTAGCATAATTTTGGGAAAGTTCAAGCGTGGGATGGGTGGGGAAGGCGATTTTTTGCCGCCGTGATACTGCCGTCTTCGCTGCTCACTTTGCGGCCGCCTGCGCAAAAGATGAGGTCCACGCGCACGCGAGAATTGGAATGAATCGCAGGCACGCCGCACGAAGAGGTTACGCGCGCTCGATCTCCTGCGGCTGGGCTGCGGGATGACTGCAGCTTGAATGAGATGGGGAGGAATCCTGCCCAAGCGTCACCGCCCGGGCGCTTCGTCAGGAACAAGCGCCCGTCTTATTCGACTTGTGCAGGCCTCGGGGGCGAGCGCCTGGGCGGTTTCCACGTTGCGGGGCAGATACGAGCCAGGCAAAATGGCGTTCAACCTGGGTCGGAGCGCGCAGTGGAGAAGATTCTTGCGCGAACAGCACTGTCTCGGCACAACTGAATCAAGCCGCGGCCAGGCTCATGTTCGCGCACTCCGGCTCTTGACTCAAAAGTTGCAGAACTTCCTGGGAAGTGGTGGCGGTCAAGAGTTGTTCGCGAAAGGCGCCGTTATGAAGGAGGCGGCAAAGCTGAGAGAGCAGTTGCAGATAAAGGTTGGGGGCGTCGGCCGGCGTGCCCATCATGAAGATTAGATGAACGCGATCTTTTGGAATGGGCGTAAAGGGGATGCCGCGTTTGGTGCGCGCGATGATAATGACAGGGCGATCGACGCATTGCGTGCGGGCATGGGGTAGGGCAATACCGTGCCCGACACAGGTCGGTTCGATCTCTTCGCGCGCGATCACTTCCTTGAGAAAGGTGTGGGGCTCGCTGATCATGTTTTCGTGCGCCAGCGTCGAAACCATGGCGCGGAAAGCTTCGGTTTTGCTTTCGGTGTTCAAATCCAGCAGGATCAGACTTTCGGAAAGATATTCGGATAACCGCATCGGAAGTCTCTGAAGTCCATTCATGAGAAAAAATCCTTAGTCCTTAAGTGTCTACTGCCTTCCTTGTTGGGTTGCCGTTCTTTTGGCCCGCTTGCCAGCCAGCAATGCCCATGCCACCAAGTGAGTGACAATCCTGTTATGAGACTGCTTCAGGTGAAACATTCATTTAGCAGTTTCCCCTCACCATGGACAAAGCCAGCAAAATTGTTTCACTCTGAAGCAATGTCGCAGCGAATGGCAAGCGGCCGGTTTTTCATGAAACTGAGTAAAGATTCACCGAGGACACGACAGGCTGCGCAGGCCGTGAAGCCCGCCCAGGGACTCCACCGCAACCATCGGCGGTGCAGGCGCACGCTGCCGGCAGCAACTCTGCAATTGCATTGTCCGGGCGATTTGGCTATATTGAGCGAAATTTTCGAACAAGCTGCTCACCTTTCACAGGGGTCAGGTGGCGGTGATTTCGCTTCCCTTCTTCGCTTCAATCTCAGCGCGACTGGTTCTTCGGCAGCACGCGGTTCAGTTTGCCCGGTTGACCGCGGCTCTGTTCTTCGTGTTGACGACCGCCGCGCCGGCCCTGGCTTGGGCCACACTTCAGAACGAAAAAAATCTCGCGGAAGTCCTCGCTAAAGCGGCGCAATTGCTGCAGGAAGGCAGCCCACGCGCCGCCCTCCGCACGTGTTTTCAAAAACATGCCGAGGGGCAATTATTCGAACGGGCCTCCCTGGCTCTGCAGGAGCGGTTCTTGTTCGAGTACATCGATGCCTGCATGCACGCCGCCGACCGGCTGCCGGCGCGGCAGGCCAAGATCTATCTGGAGGAAGCCATCACTGTTGCGCGCCGCTATCTCAAATGGTGCAAGGGCCCGGGCGCCGGCTTGGTGGACAAGTGGCGCAAAGAGGGCATTGACCGCGACCGCATTCCCGCGGTCACCTTCGCCTTGGGGATTGCTCATAAACGGCTGGCCGCGCAGCAGCCGGCGCAGCGTCGCGCCTTGCTGGACGCCTACGAGGAGGCTTCCTCCCTCTCCGCCCATTTTTTCAGCCCGCGCTCGCTCGAGCTTTGGGAGGAAAGTCTGCGAATGTATCCCACCTTTGTCCGCATGGAAAGAAATGATCGACGAATCCGGGAGCGCATCAAAAATGATCTCGAATATCGCGAGCGGTGGCAGGCCTATCAGAAATTCTTGGAAGCATTCGAATCCGTGCCGCGGATGCGCGCGATGGCGCGGAGCAAGCGCAAGGTGGTTCTGGCCCTGTTGCGTGAAACGTGAGCGCCGGCGCGGGATTCTTGGCGTGTGGTTGGTGCTGCTGCTGGCCACTCCCCTGTGGCCGCAAGCGTTGCCGCCGCTGTGCCTGCATTTCGACCCGCCGGCGATGGAGACGGTCACCGATCCAATCTCGGCCACTCTTCTGGTGCGCAATGCCTCCTGCTCCCACTTGACGGTGTTGAGCACAACGATCGAGTTGCCGGAGGCATTGACGGCCGGCAGCCGGCAGCGTGAATTGCCGGTGGCGCACGGCACATTTGATCTCGATCCCAATGGCAGCAAGGAGCTGCAAATCCGCGCGGCCGGCGTGGGGCTGGGCGCGGCCTGGCAGCTTCTGTTCTATCGTCACCAGAAGTATCGCGGCACTATCCGCCTCAAGTACGAAGTCGTGGGCGAGGCCAACCGTCCCGAACACGTGGTTGAGCTGCCCTTTTTTCTCAGCCCGCTGAGCACCTGGTGGGCAGTGGCGGTGGGGGGAGTACTCGGCGTGATCTTGGTGATGGGCTTTCGCTGGTTGTGGGGTAGATACCGCGCCGCTGCCGCGCCGGTCGCCCACCCGCCGCACTGGCTGACGCTCGGCGTTGGCAGCCTGGTGGTGCTGCTGGCCGCTTTTCTTTTTCGCCTCACCGCGATGGAAATGCCCGAGTTGCCGATCACGTTTCATGTGAAAGATTTCTACGGCGGCGTCTTGATTGGTCTGGCGTTTGAGCCGCTGGCCAATTGGTTTTCTGAACTGGTCAAATCCAAATGATCTCACCATAAGGAGGCAGCATGCTGTTTCGTCTGCTGTACGACGACCGGCTGGCGCAGGCGGCGTATTTGATCGGCTGTCAGCGCAGCGGCGAAGCGCTGGTGATCGATCCCGAGCGCGATGTCGAGCGTTACCGTGACGCCGCGGCCCGGGAGGGTCTGCGCCTCACCGCCATCACAGAAACCCACATTCATGCGGATTTTCTCTCCGGCTGCCGCGAACTTGCCGAGGTGACGGGCGCGACGCTTTACCTCTCCGATGAAGGCGACGCGGATTGGAAATATCAATGGCTGCAGCACAAATCCGGCGGCGGCAGCTATCAACATCAATTGCTCAAACACGGCGACACGTTCAAAGTCGGCAACATTCTCATACAAGCCTTGCACACGCCCGGCCACACGCCCGAACATCTGAGTTTTTTGGTGACGGACTTGGGCAGCGGCGCCAACGAACCCATGGGCATTGCCACCGGCGATTTTGTGTTTGTCGGTGATGTCGGCCGGCCGGACTTGCTGGAAACCGCGGCCGGCCAGGCCGGCATGAAGGAGAAGTCCGCGCGTACGCTCTATCAGTCGCTGCAGGAATTCAAGAAGCTGCCCGATTATCTGCAACTGTGGCCGGGTCACGGCGCCGGCAGCGCCTGCGGCAAAGCGCTGGGCGCAGTGCCGCAATCCACGGTCGGCTACGAAAAGCGCTACAACGCCTCGCTCGCCTATGCCACCGACGAAAACCGCTTTGTCGCGGCTATTCTCGAGGGCCAGAGTGAACCGCCCTTCTATTTTGCACGCATGAAACGCGACAACAAACTTGGCCCGCCGCTGCTCGGCCGGTGGCCCGTGCCTGAGAAACTGGACGCCCAAGCCTTGCGCCGCCTGGACGGCCGCGCAGTCGCCATTATTGACACGCGGCCGTGGACGGAGTTTCGCGCCGGCCACCTCACGGGCGCCTTGCACGCACCGTTCAACAATGCCTTTCTCACCCTCACGGGTTCCTATGTTTTGTCGGGTGTGCCGATCTACTTGATCATTGCCGCGGAGCGCGTGACCGAAGCAGTGACGGCGCTCATTCGCATCGGCCTGGATGAGGTCGCCGGCTATGCCACGCCGGAAACGCTCGCCGCATTGCAGGCAGGCGGCGACAGACTCGTTTCCACCACCGAGATCGAAGCTCAGGAATTGCAGCGCCGCCTGGCGCAGCAGGACTTGTTCGTGCTCGATGTGCGCGCCGGCTTCGAATATGAACTCGGCCATTTGCCGGGCGCGGTAAACATTGCGCATACCCGTTTGCTCGGCCATCTCGAGGAAATTCCCCGGCAGAAGCCGGTGCTGGTGCATTGCCAGGTTGGCTCGCGTTCCCGGCCGGCGGCCGCGCTGTTGGAGCGCCAGGGCTTTCAAGTGATCCATCTCGCGCGCGGCTACCACAGTTGGGTGCAGGCCGGCGGCGAGACGGCGTGAGGAGAACCAGGTTGCTGCACGAGTTGCCAAAAGGCTTCCTGCCTGCTTCCGGCGCATGTACGCATCAATACACAAACGACACTCCTCCAGGCGCCAGCGAACGGCCTCGCGCATCCCCGATTTCTGCTTTTCAGCGCATTACGCAAGAATGGTGGGAGAGACACAATGATCGAAGACGTTCTTGGGGCTATCTTCAAGGAAGCGGCCAAAGCTGGGCAGTGGCTGATTGAGAAAAACAAAGAGCTGGATTACACCGGCGCTGCTGCCAGGCGCTACGCTGCTCATTTGGAAGAACGCTACAATACCGTCCGTGTTTTTGGCATGGACAAACCCTTGCCGCTGCGCGAAATTTTTGTCAGAGTGAACGTTCTCGAAAAGATCACCGCGCGGCAACGAATCTCCATTGATGACCTGCGCAGCCAGTTTGAAAGCAACCGCCGCAGCTTCGGGACTGCAATCAAAACGATGGACGGCCTCGCGGTTGCCAATGAGCTGGCCAAGTTCATCGTCCTGGGCAAGCCGGGTTCAGGCAAGACTACCTTTCTGAAGTTCCTGGCCCTGCAGAGTCTGGATGGCAGACTCAAACAAAAACGCCTTCCCATTTTTGTTGGAATCCGGGACTTTGCCGATTCCGGCAAGACGCTCTTTGAATTCATTAATTCCCAGTTTGACCTCTGCCATTTGCCCAATGCTGTGCCCTTTGTCACTCGAATTCTAAACCGGGGCAAATGCCAGATTCTCCTGGATGGCCTGGACGAAGTGAATACCGAAAGAAGAGATGAAGTCATCAAGGAGATTTATGATTTCACTGAAAAATACAGCAACAACCAGATCGTTCTAAGTTGCAGAATTGCGGCGTACAACCATTGGTTTGACAAGTTCAACGACGTTGAGATCGCAGATTTCAACGAAACGCAAATGCGCAACTTCGTCCATAATTGGTTCAGGGGAGAACCGGAGGTTGTTGAACAATGCTGGCGAAAACTGAATGAGAACCGGCGCATCCAGGAACTGGGCACAAATCCGCTTCTGCTGACGTTGCTGTGCCTATCCTTCAATGAAGCCATGGATTTTCCGCAGAACCGGGCGGAGCTTTACCGGGAGGCCATTCACGCATTCCTGAAAAAATGGGACAGCAGCAGGAGGATCAAACGGGATGAAATACTGTATCGCGGTCTCACCGCCATGCGCAAAGAATCCCTGTTTGCGAGAATTGCTGCAGCGGCATTTGAAAATGATGAATACTTTTTCCCGCAGCGCAACCTGGAGCTGTGGATACTCGATTTCGTCAGACATCTGCCGCGCGTCAGGCGGGAGGCGCCCGAACCCGATGGCGAAGCTTTGCTCAAGGAAATTGAAGCACAGCACGGTATTTTTGTCGAACGGGCCAGCCGCATTTATTCCTTTGCCCACTTGACCTTTCAGGAGTATTTCACTGCAAGATACCTCGTCGATAACGCCGCCAAGGGAACCATTCAAAAACTGGTCGAACATCACCTGATCGACGATCGCTGGCGGGAGATTTTTCTGCTGACGGCAGAAATGCTGGATGATGCAAGCCAGTTGCTGCTGCTCATCGATCAGAAATGCCAAGCCATCGGGTTGAACACCACCGTAACAAAGTACCTGGAAGCAAGCAACGAAGTCGTGAAGGCCTCTTCACCTTATCCGCCGCCGATCAACCGGGCATTGGCGCTTTTCAAAATTCTGGATCACACCCTGCAGATTCTCCTCGTCAGGGAGTCAAACCAGCGCAGCCTTCTCACGCAAGCGCGGGAGCTGGCGTCTGAGCTGGCGGTTGGCATTGCCTATGAACTTATCGGCACTGCGGCCATTCACAGCACGCTAAATTGGGATTACGCATTTGAAAACGCCAAAGCCCATTCATTCGCGGTGGCCTTCAACTACGACACCGAACTCGTTGCTACTGAGTTGATCTCTTTTCTCAAGGCGAATGTCATTCTGATCGAATGCTTGAACACCGAGTGTTGTGTTTCAGAATCTGTGAGACAGGGGGTTGTCGACGGTCTCTTGAGTTCTTCGCGGTTTCAACACCCAGAATCCCGGTTACGCCAGCAAGGTCTGGGCCATGCCCTGCCGTAAAAGCCGAAACGGCGCTGGCCGACAGAGAAGTGCCCGGGCTTGAAGGTGCGCTGCAGAAGGAACAAGGGGCATACGTCTGCGTATGACTCCCCGTCAAATCCCAAGCGACGGAGGATAGCATGGACACCCGCATTCTACAGCGCATTCGCGAAAACCTGCAGCGCCAGCGCCAAAACCTGCTGGAATGGTGGCAGGCCGCGCCTAGCGCCAAGAAAAAAATCCGCGTCGGCCCGCTCGAGGAAACCTCGGTACAGGCGCATCTCCAACGCCTGGAAGAAGCGCTCGCCAAAGCCGAGAATCAAACCCTCGGCCTGTGCGAAGTCTGTCACGAATACATCGAAGCCGACCGGCTGGAGATGGACTTCACCGCCTGTGTGTGTATCGATCACTACTCCGCCGAACAACGCCGTGAGCTCGAAGCCGAACTCGAACTTTCGCACAAAGTGCAGAAGGCGCTGCTGCCTCAGGAGATTCCCCATGTTCCCGGCCTGCAACTCGCGGCCTTCAGCCAACCCGCGGCCATTGTCGGCGGAGACTACTTCGACTTCTTTCACTTCCGCGACGGCGCGCCCGGTCTGGCGGTTGCCGATGTCATGGGCAAGGGCGTACCCGCCAGCATGTTGATGGCCAATCTGCAGGCGGCCTTGCGCATTCTCGTGCCGGAAAGCGACGGACCGGCGGCGGTGATCAGGCGGCTGAACCGGCTGTTCTGCCACAACGTGCATTTGATCAAGTTCATCACCATCTTTTTGGCGCGCTTCGAGGCCGGCCGCCGGGTGCTGGCATATTGCAACGCCGGCCACAATCCGCCATTGCTGCTGCGCGGCCTGGAGCAAGCCGGCCCGCCGCTGCAATGGCTGCAACCCACCGGCGCCGCCATCGGCCTGGCAGAGAGTTTCGACTACCGCGAGGAAACCGTCGCGCTTGCCCCGCGGGACGCCTTCGTGCTGTACACCGACGGCATCACCGAGGCCATGAATCAAATGCAGGTGGAATTCGGCGAAGAACGGCTGGCGCAAACCGCGGCGCAGTTTCGCCACTCCTCGCCGCAGGACTTGATCCGGCACGTGCGCCTGGCTTTGCGCGACTTCACCGGCAGGAATGGCTTTGCCGATGATGTGACCATCGTGGCGGGCAAGGTCGAATAAGCCGCCGGCTCTTCATCACGGCTGTTCTCATCAGATTGCCGGTTCGAGCTGCAGGCCGTCTCAAAACTCGCATTTCGTATCTGCTCCACACTTCGCTATGCTAGTTGCCGCCATTGTGGTGCTCGCCTTTTTGACCTTCGGCTATGTCTGTGCGTTGCTCTGGCTGACGCAGGGATTGCGCGCGGCGCAACAACTCCACAGTGACGAACACGAACACCACGGACAATCCTCGCCGGCGCTTCCACCCACCGTCACCGTGATCGTTTGCGCCCGCAATGAAGAAACGCATCTGCCGCAGTTGCTGGCCGATCTCAGCCGGCAGGACTATCCGGCGGAGCGGCTGCAAATTTACCTGGTCGATGACCGGTCCAGCGACGGCACCGGTGCACTGATGGCGGCCTTTGCCGCGCAGCACCCGAACGCCCGCCACTTGCGCATGCACGACACGCGGACGGATTTCGCGCCCAAGAAGCGCGCCCTGGATCATGCCATCCGCCAGGCGCGCGGCGAAATCATTCTGCTCACCGATGCCGACGCGCGCGCGGGCCCAACCTGGGTGAGTGAAATGGCGGCGCAATTCCGCCCCGGCGTGGTGATGGTCTGCGGCTATTCGCCTTACCTTCCCCGCACAACGCTGCTGCAGAACATTCTGGCGTTGGAGTATTTTTCGCTGGCGGCCGTGGCAGCCGCCAGCATTGGCGCAGAGCGGCCGCTGACCTGCACCGGCAGCAATCTTGCCTACCGGCGGGAGGCCTATCTCGTCATCGATGGTTTTGCCGGCATCGCCCATTTCGTTTCCGGTGATGACGATCTCTTCCTGCACAAGATGCACGATCATCATCCCGGCCGCATCGCTTACGCCGGCCATCCTGCCATTCAAACGGCGGTGCGGCCGCCGGCTTCCTGGCAGGAGTTTCAATCGCAGCGGACGCGTTATGCTTCCAAAGGGCGCCATTACCGGCCCGGCGTGACGCTGGGTTTGGCCGCAGTGTACTTGCTCAATCTCCTGCTCGTCGCCGGCCTGCTGTCCGTTCTGCTCGGAACAACAGCGGTGTTCGCCGCGACGTTGGTCTGCGGCAGCCTCAAAGCGGGCAGCGAATTTCTCTTTCTGCGGCGCGCGGCAGCCTGGTTCAAAGAGGAAAGCCTGCTGCAATATTTTCTCCCCGCCGCGTTGTTGCATCCGTTCTACGTGGTCTATTTTGCCACGCGCGCGCCCTTTGCAAAATTCACCTGGCGCGGACAAAGCTTTGCCACGACCACGGCCGTCCAACAACCGGCGACCGTGCGCAGCCGGTGAGGCGCCGCGTGCTTGTCTTGTCCGCCGTTTGCACCAAACAATGACTGCCCGGCCTGCGCGCCGGGAATGAAATTCCTTACCTTCAGTTTGCGATGGATTCTGCCCACGCTCACCGGCAAGAGGCACCCAAAAAGCAGCGGGTCATGCTCGTGCGCGCGCTGTCGAAACTCGGGCTGTGCTCACGCCAGGAAGCACGGCGCGCGATTCGCGCCGGCCGCGTGCAGGTCAATGGCAAAACCGCACGTGACAGTCTGTACTGGATCACGCTCGGCGAGGATCAAATCGTATTCGACGGCAAGCCGCTCAGCGCAGCCCAACCGTTGCGCTATTTCATGCTGCACAAACCAGCAGGCTATGTCACCACCCGGCGTGATTCCTTCGGCCGGCAGACGGTTTTCGATTTGATGCCAATGGCGCAAACCAAACTCGGCAAACCTTCAGGCGCAGCGCCCGGCCGCGATTGGCTCTTTCCCGTGGGCCGGCTGGATTTTGATTCGGAAGGGCTGCTGCTCTTCACCAATGACGGCCCCCTGGCTGACGCCCTCGCGAGTCCAACCAGCCACGTCGAGAAGGTCTATCGGGTGCAGTTGGATCGTGTGCCGCCGGAGACGGAACTGCGGCGGTTGGAGCAAGGCATTCTGCTGGACGGCCGCCTGACGTTGCCGGCCAGAGTTGAATACGAATCGGATCATCACGAAGGCCGCTGGCTGCGCATCACCATGCACGAAGGGAAAAACCGGCAAGTGCGGCGCATGTTTGCGGCGGTGGGCAGCAAAGTTCTGCGCCTGCTGCGCGTTCGCATTGGCCCGCTGAAGCTCGGCAACTTGGCCGTGGGTGAATGGCGGGAACTCGCCGCCACGGAAGTGCAAGCCCTGCGCCGGGCGGTTGCGCGGCCGCAGGCTCCTCAATAAGAAACGACGAGAGATCCCCACCAATAAGTATTTTCGGAAAATCGCGGCTTCACGCCGGACGCCTGCATGACTGGAATCGAAATCACTCTGCTCTGCTTGTTCGGATTGTATACCCTCGCCTCGCTGCTTCTTTTGGTTGGCACGGCCCGGGCCGGCGCTGAACAACACAATCCGAATCAGGCGGCCCGGCCGCGCGTCAGCATCCTGGTCGCCGCCCGCAATGAAGAACGCCATCTCCCCGCCTGCCTGCAAGCGTTGGTGCAGTCCGACTATCCCGCGGCGCAGCTCGAAATCATGGTGATCGACGACCGCTCGACTGATCAAACCCGGCAGATTGCGGCCAGCTTTGCGCAGCGCTACTCCTGCGTGCGCGTGCTTTCGCTCACGCAGCGGCTGGCAGGCATGTCCGGCAAAGCCAGCGCGCTCTGTCAGGGACTGGCGCACGCAACCGGCGAGATCATTCTAGTGACGGATGCCGATTGCCTGGTGCCGCCCACGTGGGTGGCGGCCATGGTCCGCCCTTTCACCCCACAAACCGGCTTGGTCGGCGGCTTCACTTTGCTCAGTCCATTTCACACGCTGCGGCCGGCGCAAGCAACAGACCACTTGTACGGTCGCGTGCAAACGCTCGACTGGATGTTCTTGTTGACCATCGGCGCAGGCGCTGCGGGCTGGGGCAAACCGGTCTCGATTCTCGGCAATAACTTCGGTTTTCGCCGCCAAGCCTATGACCAAGTCGGCGGCTATCGCGCCATCGGCTTCACCATCATCGAAGATTTTGCGCTGATGCAGAAGATCGTCAGCGAGACGGCGTGGCAGGTGCGCTTTCCCCTGGAGTCGGCCGCGGCGATTTACTCCTTTCCGCCCGCCTCCTGGCGGGAGTTTCTGCGCCAACGCCAGCGCTGGGCGGCTGGCGGCAAAGAAATGGGCCTGCTCGCCAAATCCCTGATGGTGGTCGGCTTCAGCGTGCAGCTCGCGCTGGCGCTCGCCGCCGTGCTTTCACCCGCGCTGCTGGCTGCCGGCCTGCTGCTCAAGCTGGGCAGTGACTTCATTCTGCTTTGGCGTTGCGCCGCCGCGCTGCGGGCGCGGCCGCTGTTGCGCAGCTTTCTGTTTTTCGAGTTGTATTTCTTTCTCTACTGCTTCGCTCTGGCGCCCACCATCATGTTGCCGGCGACGGTTCATTGGAAGGGCGTGCGTTATCGCTGGAATGTACGCGGCCAAATCAGAAGCGTGGAAGACTTGCCCGAGTCTGCGCCCTGAGGAATGCCGCTTGCCTGGTGGTGCCTCGCAACGATTGAGATGACATGCCCATTCTGATCAGCTTTTGGAGTTTGGCCGCGGCCGTTGGCTTCGACCTTGACGGGATGACCCTGCCGGTCGCGCTGCTGTTTTTCCTCTATGCCGAGATTCACTATCGTTTCAAATTCACCCCCAGCCGGCTCTATCGCCGCCAGCCCGAGATTCTCGCGGATGTGCCGCAGCGGCTCGAGCCGCACACGCCTCTGCCGGTCTTGTTGATCGTCAAAGATGCCGGCCGCTTTCCCTGCGAGCTGCAATCCCTCACCGTCACGCTGCAGCTCGCCACGCCCGCAGCCGATTCCAGCAAGCCCTTCACGCACCAGATCACCTTCAACGAAATCATCACTGCGCCAATGTGGTGGCGGGTTGTTCCGGTTATTCTGCCGGCCGAGGCACGAGGACTGGCGCGAGTCAACGTCACCATCGAATATCGCATTGGCGGCCGGCAGTTTCGTTGTGTGAATGACAACTATGCCGGCACTCGCCATGCGCCGCTGCAACTGCTGCTCGCGGAGGAGCCGCTTCCCGCGCTGCCGGGCTTTTGCCAGGGCGATTTGCACTGCCACACGGATGCCACCAGCGACCAGGTCGAATTCGGCGCGCCGGCCGGCGCCTATGCTGCGCTCGGTAAAGCCATGGGCTTGTCCTTTTGCGCCGCGACCGACCATTCCTATGATCTCGATGATTTCCCCGATGATTACCTGCACAATGATCCCGAGCTGCGCAAATGGCGCAGACTGCAGGAAGAGATACATGCGCTCAATGCCAGCGCCTCCGGTTTTGTCGTCATTCCCGGCGAGGAGGTTTCCTGCGGCAACGCCGCCGGCCGCAACGTGCATTTCCTCATTCTCAATCACTCCCGCTTCATTCGCGGCAGCGGCGACAGTGCCGAACGCTGGCTGCGCACCCGGCCCGATCACACCATCGCGGAGGTGCTGGCCCAGCTCGAGGCCGGCGCGCTCGCCTTTGCCGCGCATCCCGCCGTGCCGCCGCCCTTGCTGGAGAGAGTGTTGCTCGGCCGCGGACACTGGGCGGACGCGGACCTCGCGCATGCGCGCTTGAACGGCCTGCAGTTTTGGAACGGCGGCAGGCTTTGGGAAGAACAGGGCATGCAACAGTGGCGCGAAATGTTGCTGGCCGGCCGGCGTGTCTACACCATTGCCGGCAGCGATGCCCACGGCAACTTCAATCGCTTTCGCCAGATTTCATTTCCCTTTGTGAAAATGGTGGAGCATCACCGCCATCTCTTCGGCAGTGTGCGCACCGCCGCTCTGCTCGAGGGCGGCCTGCAGCTCGATTCTCTGCTGGCGGCGCTGCGTCACGGCCGCGCCTGCATCACCACTGGTCCGTTGCTCGATTTGCGCGTAACGCATGCAATGGGCAAGCAAGCCCGTCTGGGCGATCACATTTCGGCAGAATCCGGCAAGATTCAAATCTCGGCGGTGAGCACGGAGGAATTCGGCAGATTGGTGCAGGTGAAAATTTGGCGGGGTGACCCGGCGCGGCGGAGGGAGGAAATTATTCATGAGGCGCAGCCGGCTGCTCGAGCGTTTCATTATCAGGCAGAAATCGCGTTGCCGCGCGCCGCGCGTGACTTCTACCTGCGCGCGGAAGCGCGCACCGAGCGTGCGCCGCTGCTGCCCGAGCAAAGTGCCAGTTGCCGCGCCTTGACCAATCCGATATGGGTCACGCCGGCGCATGTACAAACCTGAGCATTTTGCTCTGCGGAGATGCACTGCACGGCGTGTTATCCGGCGAGGAAACTGTGAACCGCCGGGAAACACGCCCGGCGAATCAACTGAGTAAACGAATTGCACCGCCGTGCCGGCTCACGGCAGTGGTCAATGCCGGACCGGTTTTCGGCAAACCATCAACTTTGTTGAGAGGGAGGTGCGCTCATGAAGAAGATCGTTTTGCTGGTCGCAGCGCTGGTTCTGCTGGTGATGAACGGCTGTCTCTTTGTCGAGGCCGTTGAGGTTCGCATCCGCTTCTTTGGCAACGATCAGCCGCCGGAGGTGACGCTGATCTATCACAATCTCTCCAGCGATGCCGAAAGCGAGACCAGGCTAAAGGAAGATTTTGCAGACATGATTTCGAGCTGGCAGAGCAATGCGGACTCGCTCGAGCTGGCTGAAAAAGGATTCCAGCTCAAGGATCAGCAGCTTTACCTGAAAGAAGGCAAACTGCAAGCGCGCCGGCTGGCGGTTGTCACCGGCAACCTGGCGGAGACGCTGCGGGAAAGCGGGCAGAGCGCGGTCGCCGGTGAGTTGCTTTCCAACGACGAGAGAATGCTGGTGATCGACGCGAGCGAAGGCACCATCACCGCGACCAATGCGAAAGTGTACAAGACCGGCAGGAACTTCGTGCTGACCTGGCCGGAGGAGATGCGGGAGATTTATTGGATTCAACGCGTACCGACCAATACCGACGAATATCGCCAGGCACGCCGCAATCGCCCGGCTTTTGTGAAAATGTTCGAAACTTTCCAGCAAGAGCAAGCGGCGGCCGCGAACGTGCGTCAGTAAATCGCCCGGCGAAGAAAACCGGCGGCGAGATGACGGCGGCGCGCGAGCCAACCGGCCTTGCGCCGCTGGAACGGTGCAGGTCGGAGATACTTCAGCGCAACAGCAAGAGCTTTTGCGTGGCAAAGTGGCGGCGGCCCTGCGCCTCGGTGAGTTTCACGCGCACAAAATAGAGGCCGCTGGCTGCCGGCCCGCCGGTTTCATCGTTGCCCAGCCAGCGAAACTGTCGCACACCAGCGGGCAGGGAGCGGCTCAGAATCCGGCGGCCGGTGAGATCATAAATCCCCACCTCGATGACGGCCGAAGGCGCCGGCGCGAAGGCAATGGTCACGGCAAATGGCGCTTGCGCCGGCGCAAAGGGATTCGGGTAGATCTGCGGCAAGGCCAGCACGCGCGGCACCGCGTCGGGCGCAGTGACCGCACTGACGGCCGCGGGGCGAATGGTCTTGCCTGCCACCAACGCGCCGAATTCATCCACGATCTCCAGCCGGACCGAATCCGCGCCGTGCACCGTGACGCGGCCGTAAGCGTCGTTGAAATTGCCGCTGCTGATATTCTGGCCGCCGCCGTTCCAAATGTTGAAACGGAACAACTCGAGCAGAAACACCAGCCGCGAGTTGGATTGTTCGAGCGCGCCCGCCATCAACTCCGGCAGTCCGGCATTTGTGCCGTCGTCAATCGCCGCGGTGTGCGTGTCGCCGCTGAGCACGATCACATTCTTGATATCATGCTCCGCCAGGAACTGCAGCAGCCGCTCCTGATCCGCCGGAAATCCCACCCATTTATCCGCGATTCCCAAACCGATGCGCAGCAGTGAGCCGGTGCCGTAGCCCGGCACCGTGAGGATGCTGTCTTGCAGCATCACGGAAAGATCGATCACCGGCCGCAAGCCGCGATTGAATGGCACGGTGGAGACGATGAATTTCCAATCCGCGGCCGAGGCCTGCAATTCCCGCAGCAGCCAGTCCATTTGGTTTTCCCCGGCCACGTCGGCATAGCCGGCCAGCATCGAATGCTGCGGCGCCGGCGCAAATTCGATGCTGTCGGTCACCGGGTTGTAAACGAAGGCCTCGAGATTGGGACTACGCTGCGCGCGCGTGTCCAGCATGAAAAAGTCGGCGTTGGCGCAGGAGAATTTGTGCCAAATGCCGCCCTGCGGATTCGCCAGCGCATAGCCGGGGAAAGCCTCCTGATAGCCGCGAATGCTGTTCGCTCGCACGCTCGCCGGCACCGTGATTGTGCGCATGGAATCATTGCGTGGATAGCTCAGCGCCGAGGCATCGTCGTTGAGGTAATCATGATCATCATAAACATAGTCGATCGGTGTGGTGCGCAAGACTTGCTGCAGCGCATGCGAGGTGTCGTACTTCGCACGATAGCTCTCCTGCACGCGGCGCAGGTCGGCGCTGAACACGCGCTGCGGCTGGGCCGGTGAATCAGTCGTGTCGGGATAACACCAGTCGCCAATCTGCAGGAAAAAACGCAGATCATCATTCTGCATGACCGTGAAGACCCGGCCATCCTCCGGTTGCGGCTGCCGGCGCATGACGATGCACGAGCCAAAGGCGAACTGAAACGGCGCGCGCTCGCCTTCCGGCGGAAAGGTTTTGAAGCGGCGTACTTCTCCGGCGGGCTGGCCGTTGACCAGCGTGCGGTAGTAGTAGCGTTGATCGGGCTGCAGGCCGGAGAGTTCGAGCAGCGCGGCATAGTCCCGCAGCGAATCGGTGCGCACTGCTGCGCTGGTGCGGGCGGGATTGAAATTCGGCGTCGCGGCGAGCTGTATGGCCACTTCGGCCGCGGGCGCCACGCGCGCATAGAAGCGGGCCGATTGTGAAGTGACCGCACCGGCAAACGGGCCGTGCGTCAGGGTTTGCGCGGACAGCGGCAGCGCGCACAGGCACATTCCCAAGACAATCCAGCCGCAGCAATGCCGGGCAGAGAAGCGAGGCCTTCCGGCAGCGGCGGCATTCGATGATGGCGTTCGTGCCCGCATGTTCATCGGTTCAAAATCGAAAAAGGGTGAGCAGCTTGACTAATGATAGGTTGGGGGATTTCTCCAGCAGTCGTGTCATCCCGCCGGTCTCTTCGTGAGCGAGCGACGCGTCGCAGAATCCA
Source organism: bacterium (assembly GCA_023150945.1). Lineage (NCBI taxonomy): Bacteria > bacterium. The sequence continues at coordinate 268,020 of JAKLJX010000007.1, forward strand.
CCATGGCTGTGCAGCAAGTATTGAAAGAAGGCTTCCCGCATGACACGTTGGTGTACTGTTACGCCGATTTGCTTGGGTGGCCCATTTGACTTGTCATCCAGTAGGAAACTTGCAAATGATTCGGCGCGGACCGCTATTCTGCACAGGATCCTCGCAGGAAGACACTGGGGGTGGACAAACTTCTCGAGATCACAACGCACGGCGTGGTGTCAGGCCCAACTCAACACTGTCGCGGCGCTTCAGCGTGGGGGAGAGAGAATGCGATCCGGCCGAACTACGGCATAAATGAAGTCGTCGATCGTCTGCCCATCCTTGGTGGCGCTGCAGCGCAGCCGCGCTTCGCACACATAGCCCGCCTTTTCCAGCACACGCATCGAGGCTTTGTTCCATTCGAACACCGTGGCTTGAATGCGGCAGAGATCGAAGTTTGCGAACATGAATGCGGTCATGGCCGTCACCGCTTCGCTGACGATGCCGCGGCCCCCAAACGCCTCGCCCAGCCAGTAGCCGAGCTCGGCGGAGCGGCGATCGACATCGTCTTTCAGCACGAAACCGATGCCGCCCGCGGCCTCATCGCCAACCACGATGGCGAAATTGGTGCAGGGATCTTGGGCGTCGGCAAATGCGATCCACGCCTCGGCATCGGCCAAAGTGTAGGGATGGGGAAAGCGATCGCGCACATTGCGCCAGATCTTGCGATTGTTGGCATGCTGTGCCAGCGCTGCGGCATCGCCCGATTGCCACGGGCGAATGAGACAGCGCGCGAGTTTGAGTTCCATCGGAGGCTCACGTCAGGCGGCCGCGCGTTTGCCCGGAGAAATGCCGGACAGCAGCGCGATTACTTGGGCAGAGCAGTTTTCAACAGCACGGTACACGAGGAGTCCGTCATCGTCTCACGGACAATCGACCCGTTCGGCACGGCGCCTTGCAGCGAACCAAATGCGGTGGCGTAGTCATTCTTCTGCCATTCCAAAAGATAAGCTGCCCAGCGTGAGGCATCCATCAGCGCGGCCTGCCTGGCCTTGCTCTGTGCCACCGCCGCCATTCTCTCGCCCGGCGGGATCTTCCCGCGACCGACGGTCCACAGCGTGCCGGCGGCGCCATCAATTGCGCGCGCGCCCAACTCGCGGCGCGCTGCGATTTCTTGCGGCTGTTGCGTCACTTTTTCCTGAAGCTGCAGCAGGGCTTGCGCCGCAGCTTCGTCAGGCACAGGCGCTTCCGGCGTCGAGGGCGCGCCCTCGCGTGCCGAAATGGCGCCGCCTGGTTCCGTTTCAGGCTGGCGCGGCGGGTTGCCGTTTTGGCAGGCCAGCAGGGCGAGCAGGGCAACTGGAAGGAGAAAGAATGATCGCATGAATGCAGCTCCTTGGTTCGACTTTTTCGAGATGAAGGATGCTGGCTCGGCGCAATGGCCGTTCTACTTCCAACACAACACTGCTTCACTTCAATAGAAGTAGCGTCGAAAGCGGCAGCGAGATGATGCGCGGATCATCTGTCCCCGCCTCCTCACCGAGCGTGATCAGAAGGCCGAAAGGTGCGTTGTAGTGCGACTTTTCGAGAAAAACACGCAAGCCGAGCGTGTCTTTGAAATCGATCTGCCGGCGGTACTTGACTTCCAACGGAATTCGCTGCTCGCCAACGGTAAGAATGAAATCCACCTCCGGTTCGGCGCCGCGTTCGGGAAAATGAGTTACGCCGAGATTGACGATCGAGCGCAGGAAATAGCCGACAACACTTTCAGCGATTCGCCCGGCCAAATCAGCGAGATGCGGAGATCGTTCCAATGCCGCGGGGGCGAGCGGTACGGTTTCTTGCAACCAGGCGGCACGCAAGGCGTGATCGCACAGGCAGAGCTTTGGCGCTCCCCTCTTCTTCTTTAGACGCAACTCATGGGGCTCGATCAAGCGCAACAGCAGCGTGCCGTCCAGGAACTTTAGATAGGCCAGCACGCGTTGCGGGCCGATATTCGCGTGCAAGCCCTGGCGCAATTCCGTCAGGTAGAGGGCTTGCGACGGCGCCTGCCCGGCATAGCGGCAGGCCAGGCGAAACACTTCTGCGAGCAGATGTTCGTCACGCCGCTGGCCGCGCGGTCCCATCCTGAGATCATGCTGAATGGCGCGGCGGATGACGGTTTCGTTGAGCTGATCCGCGAGTTTTTTCCAAAGCAGTTCGGTGCGGCCGTGGGCCACAGGATAGGCGCCGCGCTCTGAGAAAGCTGTGAAAGCAAGACGCCGGAACTCGTGGTGCTGCTCGCCAAAGCGGCGCAACTCCTGCCAGAAGCTTTTTTCCTTCAGCGCCGCCAAGCCATTGTCAGGAAGAAATGCGGCTACATCTCCGAATGCTCTCATGTGACCGATCTCACGCAGGAACAGCGGCCCCATGTCCAGCGTGGTGATGCGCCCCGCCAGGCTGTCCCTGCCGGCCTCAATGCGGAGAGCAGAGCTGCCCGTTACCACCACCCGCACCGGCTGCATATCCACCAGATGTTTCAGTTGCGGCGCCCAATCCGAGAGGTTCTGAACTTCATCCAGGAAAATGAGCGCCTGCTCGCCGTCCCATGCGGCCTGATTCAGGCTCTTCCCCAGCACCGAGTCGGCATACCAACGCACCAGGGTGAGTATCGGTTCGTTCAATCGTTGCAGTTGCGGCAACTCGTCGAATTGAATGCGGAGGATGCGCAGTGGGGCGATTCCTTCATCGAGCAGAGCTTGAATCGTCTGGTTGATCAGCGTGGTCTTGCCAACCTGGCGCGGACCGCGCAAGACAGTGATCGGCGTCACACCGCTCTGGAGATGGTTCAGAACCGGAGCAAAGGCCCAGCGCCTGATCGCCGGCAGGCCAAAAATCCGCTCGCCGCGCCACCAGGGGTTGTCCTCTCGCAAGGTGGCTTCCAAGTCAGCAGAGAGCGAAGAAAACAGAGTTTGTTGTTCCATGGGAGTCAAGAAACCTTCTGGCACTGAACCGCTGACTTGCCGCGAGTTTCCTGCTTGCCTGCAGACCACAGCAAACTCGTGAACAGCCGGAAACGCCACGGCGTACTGCACAGGATTCCTTCGGAATGACACGGGGAATCACTTATGCAAGTCAAGACTGCAAAGCACTACCGCATCGTCGTCTGCGCGGCGGCCGGCGGCTTGGGCAGATCCTTGCGCGGCAGCTTCTCGTCGCGCATGGCGGCGTGATACACAAACGTTGCCATCACCACCGCGGCCTGCATCAAATCGCCGGCCTGCAGATGATCGTAAACGTCCATGTTGGAATGATGCGTGCGCGTGCCGTATTCCATTGGATCTTGAATGAACTGAAAGCCGGGCAGGCCCACGGCATCAAAGGGCAGGTGATCGGTGCCGCCGGTGTTGCGAATGGTGAGCGTGGTCGCGCCCAGGTCCTCCAGCGGCTTCAGCCAGGCGGCGAAGATCGGCCGCACCATTTCGTTGCCCTGTAAATACACGCCGCGAATCTTGCCGGTGCCGTTGTCGAGATTGAAGTACGCCGAAAACCTCTCGTGGCCGGGCGTGAAGCGCATGGTTGCGGGATCGCCGAAATGCTTCTTGACGTACGCGCGCGAGCCCAGCAGGCCCTGTTCTTCCCCGCTCCACAAGGCAATGCGAATGGTGCGGCGCGGCTGCACTGCCAGCGCACGCAGAATGCGCACCGCTTCCATGGCCACGGCGCAACCCGCGGCGTTGTCGGTCGCGCCGGTGCCGGCATGCCAGGAATCGAGGTGGCCGCCGAGCATCACGATTTCATCCTTGAGCTTTCTGTCGGCGCCGGGAATTTCCGCCACCGTGTTGTAGCCCAGCGAATCGGCTTCATGGAATTTGTTCTCGATCTGCACCGCCAGCTTGACGGCAATACCCTTTTCCAGCAGGCGCACGATGCGGTTGTAGTGCTCTGCCGCCATCACCACCGCGGGCAGGTCGACCGGCGCGCCCAGCGTGCGGCTGCCGCCACCCTGCACGAACACGGTGCCGTAGTCGCCTTTGCGGCTCGGCTGAACCAGCACCAGCGCGCCTTCTTCCTTGAAGAAGCGTGCGGCTTTGTCGCGCAGCTCCCGCAGCCGGCGATACTCCTCGCGGCGCGCCTGCCAGTCGGACCGGCCGTTCGGCAATTCCATTTGTGCGAGTTCGGCAAGCTCCTTTTCATCGTGGCGATCGCCTTCCGGCTGGTCGTGAAACGTGATGGTTGCCGGCGGACGGGTGAACACGATCGCGCCGCGCAGTTTACCGCGATATTTCGCAAAATCGGCTTCTGATTCGACACTGGCGTGCACCACGGTCGCGGTCACCGCGCCCGCAGTGCTGCCGGTCCAGGCTTCGGGATAGGCGATCAGCGGCGCGTACTGCGGCTCGATCATTTCCAGGGAGAATTTTTCCATCGTCCAACCGCGGCCGAACGTGCCCCAGCTCTCCAGCGTGGCATTGGCGAGTCCCCACTCTGCCAGTTTCTTTGCGGCCCATTCGCCGGCGGCCTTCAGGTTGGGCGAACCAGTCAGGCGCGGGCCATGCACATCGGTGAGATAAAGAGCGGTCTCCATCACTTTCGAGTTGTTGAAGCCCTCGGCTTTGATGCGGCTGACCATGCGCAGGTCGACGTTTTCCTGCGCCCACAGCAGCATCGGGCCGAGTAGCGCCAGCCACACGAAGACGGCGAACGTTCGTCTCATCGTTCACTCCTGCTTGGTTGGGGGTGATGGGTGCACTGGTTTGAGATGGCGGAAGATACAAAATGAAGCCATACGTGGCGAGTATTTTTTTGGCACAGCCGGAGGGGCGGCAAATTCGCGCGATCGTGGTGACCCAAATCGTGAGCACGCTCGACTCGGCCGGTGGGGCGCCTCACCAATCCACGCGCAGCGAGAACGCGGCTTGCCGGCGGTGGGCGGTCGCGCCGGCTACGAAGCCCGCATTTTTTCGGGCCTCCCACTCCAGCGCCATCCCCAAATAGACCTCCCGCCGGATTTGATTCTCCAAGGCCAAACTCCAATCAAGCGTCTTGATCAACGTGCCTTGCAAGAAGCCCTTGGCATTGCCGTCTTCCGGCCGGTGGGCGCGAAACAAATCGCCGCGGCCGTTGCGCTGCCAGCGCACTTGGCTGGTCAGGCGCAGATCGCGATGCGGCTGCCAGCCGAGTGCCAGCGCGAGGCGATCGGCATTCGGGCCGTAGCGGCTGCCCAAGCCTTCGCCATCCTGCTCGTAGATGTTTTGGGGAAATTCGTGGGTGTAGACGAAAGGATCGACGCGGCTGTATTCCAGCCGCAGCTCCGCGCTGCGCCAGCCGAATGGCTGCGCCCAAAAACCGCCCGCGAGCCAGGCAAGCTTGTTGCCGAAATACGTGCCGAGAGGAAATTCCAGACTCAAATCGTCGATGTAAAGCTCCCCGTAGAGTTTCACGCCCGGCCGCGGAAACCAGGTGAAATCGAGCGTGAGCACATTGTTGTCTTTGTCGCCCAGCAGATGCTCGGCGGCGTGATAGAGCATGAGCGGATTGAGGTACTCGAACTCCGCGCCGCGATCGCCATAGATCACCACCTCGCCGGCGCCAAACAGGAAATTCGAGAACGGCATGATCTCCAGGCGGTGCGCCGCCAGAAACTTGTGCTGTGCCGCGCGCAGGTTGGCGTGCACGAACACGAAGCGAAACTTCCGCCAGCGGGAATCCAAGCGCACGAGATCAAAGGGTTGATTCTCGCGATTGAGGGCGAGCTGCGTGAGCGGGCTCACGCCCCAGGCGAACTGATTGCGGCCGGCTTCGATTTCGAACCAGGGCAGTTGCAGCCGGGCATAACCGATCGCGGTCTCCTGGAAAGCAGACTCGCCGGAAAGCACCACCGGCCGGCCACTGCCGGGCGTGAGCACCTCTGCGGAATCGGGCGCGCCGCGCTCCATAATATTGCTCACCTCCACCGCCAGCAACAAGCGCGGCGGAAGCTGGGCGCGCAACCGGCCGCCGGCGCGCGTGCGCGAAATTTCCAAATCTTCCGCGGCGCTATCCCCGCGCTGGAATTCGAAGCGCTGCATGCCGAAGACATCGACGAAGAGGCGGGCGCCGCGTTCTTCATAGCGCCAGAAATTGCGCTCCGCACCGGCGGGCCGCGTTGCGCCGGCAGCCGGATCCGTGAATTCCGCGAGGTATTGTTCGAGCAGGGCCTCATCGGCGCGGGAAAGCTGGCGGCGCGCTGCGCGCGCCGCCAGCAGAATTTGCCGCACCTGCTCACGATCCACCGGAATCACGTGCAGATCAAGACTGCGCTGCGGCAAATAGGCGACCAGTTTTTCCAGAAAGGGATAAACGGAATGATAAAGAGGAACGGCGGCGGACTGGGCATGCAGCCCAGTGCCGCCGAAGAGGAACCAACAGCAAAGGCACAGGCCAATGCGTGCGGTTGTTTTTGCAGTTCGCATGCCGGACCGGAATCAATTTCCCGGAGCCGGTGGCGCGCCCGGCGGCACCGGCACCTGGTTTTGAATGGGCGGCAGGGTGCGCAGATAAGCCCACACCGCTTTGAGATCACTGTCGGTCATCTGTGCCACGTTTTGCCAGGGCATGGGCGGCAGAATTTCGCGGCCGTTGGGTTGGCCTTGATGCTTGCCGGTGCGCATCGCCTGGATGAACGTTTCTTCGGTCCACTCGGCAATGCCGGTTTCCATGTCCGGCGTGAGGTTGATGGCGAAGCTCACGCCCCAGGGGCCGGCCCACGCCGTGAGCATGGGATTGGTCAGTCCCAGCGCGTTGTTCTGTTGCAAATCACTCGGATTCCACGTGGGGTAGGGCGCGTCAGCCGGATGCCCCGACAGCATTCTGGCAGAATCCGGCAGCGGGAGGCCGGCCGGGCTCATCACCTTGGGCGTGTGGCAGTCGTGACAGCCGCCGATGTTGACGAGATACTTGCCCCGTTCGACGGGACTTTGCTCGATTGCTACCGGCTTTTGTTCACAGCCCGCCAGAGCTGCCAAACAAACGCCGGCAACAAAAACAGCGAGATTCTTCTTCATCTTCACATCCTCAGTCTGTTGATGGTGGGAATACTTGAGAATTGATCACGTCGGCGCGCACACACAGGTTGCGCCGAGTCGGTTTGCAGAAAAAACCGGCCTTCAAAATAACAGGGGGGCGCAAAAAGTCAAACAATTCTTTTGCTGGAGAAAGTGCCGTCACCGCTCAAGCATTTTGCGATTCAACCGCAGCCCGGGCGGACGGGCCGGCTGCAGCGGCAGGTTCGGCCTCAAAATCAACATTGGGCAACGCCGCGAAAGTGAAGCCGCGGCTGAGCAGCACGGGCAGGCAGGCGCGCAGGGCCGCGGCAGTTTTGCCGGCGCAGGCATGGCCGTCATGCAGCACGATGATGCTGCCGGCGGTGGTGTGGCGCACCAGGCAATCGGCAATCTGTGCGGCGGTGCGCTCGGGACGGAAATCCCACGGCAACACCTGCCACAGCACGATTTGATGATCGTGCGTGCGCGCGTAGCGCGTCAGCGACGGCCCAAACGCGCCATAGGGCGGCCGAAACAAGCGCACGGGCGCGGCCGCGAGATCTTCCAAAAGCTTGCGGGTCGATTCCAACTCGGCGGCAAAGGTCTTCGCCCCCTGCCAGCGCAAATTGGGATGATGCCAGGTGTGATTGCCGATGCGATGGCGCGCGGCGAGGGAGCGCACCAGCTCCGGATGCCGCTGCGCCCGTTTGCCGATGAGAAAGAAGGTGGCGGGCAAGCCGAACTCCTCCAGCACCTCCAGAATGAGCGGCGTGCGCTCGGGATGCGGGCCGTCATCGAAGGTCAGATAAACGCGCCGCTGCGACCCCGGCGCGCGGCACCACAGTCGCGGCAGCAATCGAATGAAAAGCTCGGGCATGCGCTCGAAGCGCTTGAGAAGGACTTGCGTCACGTTGCTCTTGGGGTTGAAAAGGGATTGAACCGAGCGGCCGGTGCGGCCGCGCCACGATCAAACAAACAGGCCGATACCTTGATTGCAGTTCCGGCAAATATCGATGCTCGCGCGTTGCGTCAGCATGCGCCGCCGGAATTGCTGATAGGCGCCGGCTTCCCACACCTCGGCGAAGCAGGCGGTGCGCAGATCGCCGGTGGTGTGATGGCCGTTCTTGTCGAAGCAACAGGGCACCACCGTGCCGTCCCAGTTCACCATCGTCGTCAGCCACGGCCGCGGGCACACGCCGCGCCCGCTCTTCACGGCAAAATCACTTTCGGTGAGATGGTAGCGGCGATAACGCTCCTCGCTCGGCAGCCAGGCGCGCGCTTCTTCGAGTGTTTCCACTTGAATGTTCTTCTTCAAAAACCGATCAACGCCAAGTTCCCGCGCAAGCTGCGCCATGGCCGGGAGCTCGTGTTCGTTGTGCTGCATCAACAAAAATTGCATGAAAAGATAGGGCGTTTTGCTGCGCAGCCGCTGCTTGGCCGCCACTAGATTGCGGATGCCCTGCAGCACCTTGGCCAGCGAGCCGCCGGCACGATAGCGGCTGTAAGTCTCCTGCGTTGCGCCATCCACCGAAATTACCAGGGTATCGAGGCCGCTGCGCACGGTGGCCTCGGCGGTGGCGGGATCGAAGTAATGCGCATTCGTGCTGGTGGTGGTGTACAGGCCGCGGCGGTGGGCATAAGCCACCAATTCGGTGAAGCGGCGGTGAATGAAAGGCTCGCCTTGATTGAAGAACACCACGTACAGGGCGCGGTCGCTCAGCTCATCGATCAGCCGGGTGTAGGTGGAAAAATCCATGCGGCCGTTGGGCCGTTCCATCGTGCCGTTGCCGGTCACGCACAGCGGGCAATGCAGATTGCAGATGTTGGTCGGCTCGATGGTGAGCACCGGCGGCACGCCCCAGACGATGCTTCTTTTCAGCAGCGCGGACAATGTGAACGAGGCAAGCGTCTGGGCGGCATTCCACAAGCGCTTCAGCGTGAGAGTCTTGAGCAGCCGGCCGAAGGCGACTTCCTTGCCGAAGGGCATTTCCCAACGATCGAAACCGGCGGAGCTGGCTGCCGGCGCATCGGCGGCAGGCTCTGCAACTTTCGTGTCAGCGGGCAAGATGGGCAGATTGATCATTGCGGGTCGATTTTTCTCCACGTAGCATGAAGGGGATTGACAATCATGTTCACGAAAAGCTGAAGCCGCGCGGGGGTGCCGTCCGTCGCGATCAAGCGCCGCCAAGCCGCGCCGCACTGTGGGGTCACTTATGTCGTCGTGAATCAGCATTCTTTGGAGGTAGTTGCGACGGACGGCTCACGATCACAACATCCACAATGCCAGGAATTTCCAATAGCGTACGCCGGGTGATATCATGTTCCTGGACGCTTGCCGAATCATCATAGATGAACACAATTAATGACTCATAACGTAGATCGCGAAGATAGGGAATGCAATCTTCCTGAACCTCCTTTTCGATTTTCTTAAAGTCATCCTTGCTCGTCGCAAATTTTGCCTCAACGATGAGCTTCAGCGATCCGATTCCAAAATCTGCCTTGTAGGTGGAGTGGCCGAATTTCGGTAACGTATCTTCATCGACGACATCTGGAAAATAAGAGCGGAGAATCAGCCAAAGAATGTCTTGCACCTCGCGCTCTTGTGTGACCGGCCACTTAATGGGCGTCTGAAGTTCGTCCCTATCCCAACGCCAGCGCCTCATTGCAGACTCAAAATTATGAAGCACTGCTGCCACGTGCCTTGGCTGCAATAACGCTGTTCCTAAAGCATGAAAAAGAATCGAATTTACACTCGACCAAATGAAAGCCGCTTGGGAGGCGGACTCGAAATGAAGATTTGTCGCCGTTTGGAACAGGATACTCTGGCGTTCGTTATCTATTTGCTGCTGTGACGGCTCGTTTTGATAAATTTGATGGCGAATAGCCCAGTCGGAGAAGGCCAATTGATACAGGCCTGTCGCAGCAAGACTCACACTTGGTATCTTCGTATCGAAGGCGCGGAAAAAAAGATATTGCACCACTGGATCAAAGCTGGCCACACCCTTCTGCTGCATTTTCTCCAACACTTCTCTACACCAATGAAGAGTTTCCAAGCCGTCATCGCCGAGTGCAAGACTGCCAAGGATGATGCCGAGTAAACGCGTTGGGTTACATGCGAGACTCAGATGCTCACCTTTGAAAGGGTCTCGTTCTCGAATCCGGCTGAGGCCATTAAGAAGTTGGGCATTGAACTTAAAGTTTGGCTTCGCCCACAGAGCATACCCTAGAGCCGAGACATGATCAAGATTCGTTGGCTTGAACTCTGTATCAATCCATGCATCAGTGCATTCAACCTTCCAGTCAATGGTGGCTCGGGCATCATCTTTGAGAATGTGATGGGCTAAAAGCCCCTCCACCGAACCTGGGCAGTTTTGCTCCAGAACGGCAACACGAAGGCGATCCAAACTCGACTGTAGATAGAGATTGTGAGCTATAGAAACCATCTTCTTTCTTTCAGTGCGGTTGCAAGTATCTCAGGATTCCAGTTCTTCACGTGGCGCAGATGGCCGAGAAGGTCGACAATCATATTAGAGTACGAGATGGATACCGGCAGAGTGGAAGGATTAAATCCTCGCCATGACATGAAGCTGAGGTTAAAGACCTGCCGCGTGAGATAGTCCAAACTTTTGAACGTTGAATCCTCGTGAATACTAACAAGAATCGGATGCGGGCAACCTTGAAGCGATGTTTTGACCTGATAGGGGCCGGAAAGCGTGAGAAGCGCAGTGTTGGGGCCAAGCGGGACGCATTGTCCTCGTTGCGGCACCATTTTCCCCTTCGTTGCTCTGCCGAATTTCACTGCCTTGGCGAGGGGATCGAAGAGCATCCAATTATGAGAGTCACTCACATGAAGGAACGCATATTGAACATCAAAGTCTGTAAGAGATGCCGCGAAGATTTTGACCGCTTTCGCCTCTATATCCTTATATTTCTTAAAACTCTGGTGGAAAACAAACCGGACGCGATCCTTCGGCTTCCATCCGAAACGGCTGCGCAACTCCGCAACCGTCTCTTGAAGGGAGTGGATAAGGGTCTCGAGGTACTGCTCGGCGGATACTTCCTGAGTGTTGTTCGCTAAGAGATATTGTCCATCTCCACTAAAGACCGTCGTAATGCCTATCACCTTCTCACCGGCTCCGCGTCTGCTGTCGGTCAGGCGGGCACTGCCGATACCGATGACTATCTCATGTGCCAAGTCGGGGTTAGAAGCCAGCGTCCACGGAATCCCGCCGAGCTTGGCGTACATCGCGAGGCTGACGGTATTGAGTACATATTCGATGTTTTGCCGACGAAGCGTTTCGATTTTCAACAACTGAACAGGAACGCCCTGCGCCATCAATCGGGCTTTTGTCGTGTAGTAAGGATTCTTAGCGTCTGGCAAGTCCCGATGCTGCTCTCGGATAACGGCCAGGGCAAGATTCGGTTTTTCTTTTGACGCTTCCAGAGATGCAAACTTATAGGCATCCTCCAATGATGCGTCCGCCCGCTTCACCTCATGAAACGTGAAGTCGCATGCGTTGAGATGATACTTACGCATGAAGCCTTGTCGAAATGGGGCATCGGGGTTGGTGGAATTTACGCCTTCTTTGAGTTGTTTCAGAAATTGACCAACTTCGCCTACGAATTCTTCCGGGCAGATCACAGCAATTTTAACGCGCTTATCGGGAAACGACTCAACATCGTACGGACCATGAAGATCAATCTGCTTGTCAACCGGCCAGAGAACTGTTATTGAGCCGCCGGGTCGTAGAACGCAACTAGGTGTATTGAAAGTATGGGAATAACCGGCATCCGTACCCTTCGGGCAGTCATGAGGCTTTTTGTTGATGCGTATGCTCAACCCCGCGCTGCACGGAATGGGAGATTTCTCTTCAAGCCAGGTACCAAGCTTATTTAGACGGTTTACCTGATTCTCCGCGCCCAAAACTTCAAATGTCTGCTCCAGTAGGCTATGTGAAAAAGCATCGTATTTGTCGCCCAGCAGTGACTTCCCGACGACTTCGACATTGGTAGGACTCCCTTCGAGATAGCAGCTATCCAGTGAAAACTCTTCCACGTCCGAATCCGAAAGAATTACCACCCCATTTCGTACCTGCTCAACACGACCCAGGTACCTTCGCTCGAAGGGCGTGGCAACATCAGCGTCATCTCGAATACGGACAACATACAGACCCGTGAGCGGTATCCCTTCGGCGTGAAGAGCGGCGACGGTCTTCAAGAAAATGTATCGGATGCCAAAGCCTATCAGTACGCCGCTCGTGATCGCACCTTGATGCGGAGCGAGTGGGCGAACGTCGAAAGTATATTCGGGGAAGATGCCGAAAACGTCCTGCCGAACGCTGGACAAGTTACGATTCTCAAGAAGCAGAGTCACCGGTCGGAAACCAATGACTGTGTGATTGCTGGCTGATTTGAAGAACCGGAATAGAGCATTTCGGGCAAGCGCATTGGCAAGCTGGAAATCGTTCAAGGTGTCGAATTGTTTTTCCTGCCCGATCAACGGCGCGTCTGGCGTTAACCCGATGCAAACGATGGTATTTCCTAAGGCGTGAAAAACATGTGTTGATGCATGCTGCTGCCGGAGCTCACGAAGCTTTCGAGAGAGAACATTTTCCTTTATGCTAAGTTCCGTCTCGTTCCCATCGAAAGAGAGAATGCCACCACGAAATAGATTGGAAGTAAAACGAAGCGGCAAATAGTTCAAATGCATGACTTGTCCTCGACATTCAATGGCCCGCTATCGTTTTGCTGACGGACCAAGTGAACCCTAATAGAATACGAAGCATAAGGATGGCTATTTCTGAGAGCTAGCCTGACATGATGCCTGCTTTCGGGTAAGATCTAACTCAAATTTCATGTACTTGCTGGATGGGCTTTCTTTGCGCCGTCCACTCACAACTCAACAAACCCACCTACCATCCGGTAGGTGTCCCAGTCACTTCTTCCAGCGGGGCTTGCCCACAAATGCAGCGGCGCCGGCGAGCAGATGCAAAATAAGATGCGTGAGTTCCCATCCGCCCAGGAAAATCCAACGCGGCCGGCAGGCCAGACGCGCTGCCGCGCTGCGCAACACCAGGAAATCCGCAGTGGCTTTCAACGCCAGCAGCAGCAGACCCGGCCAACCGGCAAGAAACGGCGCGAGCCAGAGCGCGGCATTGCACGCATGAAAAATCAAATAGCCGAGCTGCGCGGCAGGCACATAGCTTTGAGCCGCGGAAATGTGCCGGCGCTTCTGCCCAATCCAGGCGCGCAGCGAGCGTGGGCCGCCCGGGCTCAGCACTTGCGACTCCGGCGGCAGGGCAAACTCGACTGGGCCCTGCCGCGCCAATTGCTGAAGGAGCACATCATCATCGCCGGAAACCTGCTGCGCGAATCCGGCAAAGCCACCGGCAGCCGCAAACGCGGACTTGCGATAAGCGAGATTCCGCCCCGTTGCCAGGAAGGGCTTGCGCCAGCCCACTCCCGCAAGGCCGGCAGCGGCTACGGCCAAACTGTCGAGCAGCAGCAAACCGCTCATTGCCGGATTGGGACTTATCACCGGCGAAAAGCCCACAACTGCCACCGTGTCCGGTCGAAAACATGCGACCAGAAGTCTCACCCAATCCGGGCCGGGCCGGCAATCGGCATCGGTCAGCAGAATGATTTCATGCTGCGCCGCGGCCAGGCCGTTGGTGAGCGCATGTTTCTTGGAACTGTATCGCTCTGGAACGTTTTCGAGGCGCAGAGCTTCGAATCTGCTGTGTCTCTGCAACTCTGCCAGAAGGTTCGGGGTCGCATCCTCGCTGCGATCATCGACGATGATAATTTGCAGCAGATCATTGGGATAGGATTGGCGTTGCAGACACGAGTTGAGGTCCGCGAGATGCGCTGCTTCATTGCGCGCGGCAACAATGATCGTGACCGGCGGGCACTCGGGTACGGCGCGCTCGCCAGCCGGCTCACGATAGCGCCAGATGCCGCGCATTACCCAGCCGACTAAAGCCAAGTAAATAATAAAACATGCACCGAGAAGAATGGTCAAAGTGGCGCCAAAATATCCAACCGCGCTCTAAAAGGCAAGTGAATTCTGGCCGCGCCGGCCTCTTCAAACGGTTTGAGGCGAGGGTAGACTTCGAGGAGCAGCATCACAGGTTTCCAAGCCTCGCAAAGTGGAGGTGGGCAAAGCACGAAAGTCGATCTTCGCGGCCAAGTGAACCGCAACAAAAAAGGGACACGGCGCGCGAAACCGTGTCCCTTCTCTTTGGGGTAGGTGTCCTTAAAAACGAGTTTTAAGGATGGAAGTATAATGGATGATGGGGTAGCCGAACTCCGTGATGTAACTCGGTCGTCCCATCGCCGTTGTCAAACGTTGTCGTGCAAGCTGGGTGCGGCGAGGTGCCGTGACTGCTGGTGAAGTTGTAACCAAACTGCGTCAGTTGAATCTTCGCTTCTACTCTTAGCCAACTTTGTGCCAGAGAATCAAAACTGGCGCCTTCGTTTTAAGTCGAGTATTATGCGGATCTTTATGCCGTTCGACCTGACCGCGAAGATATTGCAGAAATTTCAAAAAAATGTCTCATCTCAAAACAGCCGGTCTGGGAGTGTATTACTTGAAAACGATTTCAGCAGGGCAAAGTGGTTGACATTGTTGGCAAAATCTGATACCTTGCGCGGCCTGCAAAGGCGTCAGCACAGCAAAACGAGCCGGAGGGCGGCAACGGCGCGCGTGCCTCGTCCCAACCACCTTGCGGCCCAGGCCTTTTTCCGGATTTGAAGCCTTCATGATTCTGAAACTGAAATACGGCACCGGCGCGATTCAGGCGGAATTTCGGCCGCCACGCCAATTCGCCGAGCTGAAACCCAAATACATCGCCACGCTGCAGAAACCCGAGGATCTCATCACCCAGGCACTGGATCACCCCCTGGGTTGCCATCCTTTCGATGAAGTCTTTCGCAGCGCCGGCAACGTCTTATTGGTTGTGCCCGACGACGTGCAGACCGCAGGCGGCGGGATATTCCTACCGATCCTGGTGGAGCGGTTGCACCGCTTGGGGCTTGCGGGTCGCGACCTCACCATTCTGGTGGCCGGCACCTGGGGCGCGCGGCGCAATGGCGTTCCGGATTTGTTGGGCTTGGCAAACACTCGCCGGGATTCACCGGCGGTGATTTACCACGACGCAAGAGAGGCCAACGCGCTGGAATACGCCGGCCGCACGCGGCGCGGCACACCGATTTTCGTGAACCGCCTGCTGCTGGATTTTGACCGCGTGATTCTGGCCGGTGCAGTGAAGCTGCATCCGTTTGCCGGCTACGCCGGCGGCCCCAGCTTGATCGTGCCGGATTGTGCCGGCACCGAGACCATCGAGCGGCTGTACGGTTTGGCGCTGGAAGCCGGCGGCAGCGGCTTGCATCCCCATTGCCGCGCCGGCGTCGTGGACGGCAATCCACTACAACAAGATATTCGCGAAGCGTTCCGCTTTCTATCCATTGACTTTCTGCTGCACACGATCTTGAATGATTGCGGCAATGTCATCGGCGCGGTGGCCGGCGAGGCGCTGCAGGCTTTTGCCGCAGGCTGCCATCAGGTGGATGATCTCTATCGCGTTCCCATTTCCCAACCCGCGGATTTGGTGATTGTCAGCGGCGGCGGCGCGCCCCATGATCAGAGCTTCAGCGAGGCGCACCGCGCCCTGCATCACGCCATGGCCGCGGTGCGGCCGGGCGGCGTGGTGATTTTGGCGGCGGCATGCGATCAGGGCATTGCGCTGGAGCAAACTGCCGGCGGCGCAGTTTCACCAGGCCCGCCAAGCATGGCCGGCGACTTTCTGCACCAGCCTCATTTCCGGGAAGCGCTGGAAGTTTCGATGCGGCAAAAGGCAGGGCAGGCGCGCATCATTCTGCTCAGCGAGATGGAGGCGACAGAGGTTGGCGGTTTGGGCTTTCACATGGCAGCCGGCCTTGGCGAAGCATTGCAACTTGCCGCCCACTGGCTGCCGGAGGCGAAATCCTGCTATTTGCTGCCCAACGGGGCGGTCACGGTGCCTTACTTGGTGTGATTGCGGTTGCTTCTGAATTTGACCCTGTTTGCCGGTATATTCCTGACTGTCATTTTTCGCGCCAACACGCTTTGCCCCGCGCTGCGGCGCGTCCAAGCCAACGCGGGCACGTCCGACGCATGCCGGCAAGCGCCTGCTCCTGAACCGCAACCGATTCCGCCCGCGCCGACCAGCACCGCAGGAGTGGTCAGAACATGAGCCGCCCGTCCGCACAACGCCAACGAACAATCAAGATAGCCGTGCTCGAAAATCCCGGGGGTACTTTGGAAAGGAGATACCTCAATGAAGGAAACGCCGGTGTTTCCGCTTGACATTGCCGCCGTGCAAGCGGCGCTGCGCCGTGAAGGACTGGCCGGGTGGTTGATCTATGACTTTCGTGGGTTGAATGCCGTCGCGCGCGAGTTGTTCGACCTGGCCGCTTATCACATCACCCGGCGCTGGTTTTATTTCATCCCGCAAGCCGGTGAGCCGGTGTTGCTCGCCCATGCCATCGAGAAGATGAATCTTCCTCCCCTGCCGGGACGCATGACGCTCTATGCCGGTTTGGCGCAGATGCGTCAGCGCCTGGATGAGCTGCTGCCCCGGCCCGGCAAGATCGCCATGGAGTACTCTCCGGGTAATGATGTGCCGACCGCGTCCTATCTCGATGCCGGCATGTTCGAGCTGTTGTGCTCCTTCAACGTCGACCTCGTCACCTCCGCCAATTTGATTCAAGAATTCATGGCCAAATGGAGTGCGGAGCAATTGCGCAGCCACGTGGCCGCGGCCCAAGTCGTGCACGCGGCACAGCACGAGGCTTTCAAAATGATTGCAGCCGCGTTGCAGGCGGGCCGCGCCCTCAATGAGTATGAGGTGCAGCAGTTCATTCTCGATCGCTTCGCGCAGGAAGATTGCATCACGGACTCGCCTCCCATCGTGGCGGTCAACGGCAACGCCAGCAATCCGCATTATGCCCCTACCGCCGAGGTGCACAGCCCGATCCACAAGGGCGACGTCATTCTCATCGATCTCTGGGCCAAGAAGAAAACGCCGCGCGCCGTGTTTGCCGACATCACCTGGGTGGGTTTTGCCGGCCAGTCCGTTCCGGCCGCGGTGCAGAAGGTATTTGACACCGTGCGTCAGGCGCGGGATCTGGGCGTGGATTTCCTGCGGCAGAATTGGCAGGCGGGCAAAGCCGTGAAAGGCTACCAGGTCGATGAAGTCGTGCGGCGGTTCATTACCGATGCGGGCTACGGCGAATACTTCGTGCATCGCACCGGTCACAGCCTGGGCACCGAGGTGCACTCCAGCGGGGTGAATATCGACAGTTTCGAAACGCGCGACTCCCGCGACATCGTTCCCGGCTTGGCGTTTTCCATCGAGCCCGGTATCTATTTGCCGGAATTCGGTGTGCGCCTTGAGATCAATGTCTACGCCGGCGAAAAAGGTCCGGAGATTTACACCGAGCCGCAGCGCGAGTTGGTGCGGCTCCAAGTATGATTCCGCCCGCCTCTGCACCGGTGGAGTTGCCCCGCCGCTCGAGGAGGATGGGCGCCGTGCCCGCCATTGGCAGAGTTCACAACGGACAACGTGTTGGCAGAAAGATGGACATCACTCTCAAAAAAGGCAGTGAAATCGAACTGGAGGTCGAGGGCCTGGCATTCGGCGCCAAGGGGCTGGCGCGGCTGAACGGTTACGTCATTTTCGTCGGCCAAGGCCTGCCGGGCCAGCGCGTGCGCGCGCAGATTCTCAAAAAGAAAAAGGCCTTTGCGGAAGCCCGTGCGCTCGAGGTTCTGCGCCAGTCGGAAAACTACGTTGCACCGCGCTGCCAGCACTTCGGCGAGTGCGGCGGCTGCCTGTTGCAGCATCTGCGCTACGAAGTGCAACTGGCTTACAAACGCCGCCAGGTGATCGAGACCATCGAGCACATTGCCGGCATTGCTCAGCCGCAGGTGGAGGAAGCGATCGGCTCGCCGCAGGCCTTCTTCTACCGCAACAAAATGGAGTTTTCCTTTTCCCGCCAGCGCTGGCTGACGCGCAGCGAGATCGAGAGCAACCAGCTCACCGCCGGCCGCGATTTTGCCCTGGGCCTGCATGCCGCCAATCATTATGACAAGACCCTGGCGATCGAGGCCTGCTGGCTGCTTTCCGAGCGCAGCAACCGCGTGCTGCAATTCGTGCGCGCAGCCGTCCAGCAACACCCGTTGCTGCCCTACACCACGCAGGATCACACCGGCTTCTGGCGCTTCCTAGTGTTGCGCGAGGGCAAACGCACCGGCGAATTCATGATCAATTTCGTGACCACCGATGCGCCCGGCGGCCGCGAGGCGGTGGCCGAGCTGAGCCGCAAGCTCGTTGCCGAATTTCCGGAGATCACCACCATCGTGCACAACCTCAACCGCTCGAAAGCGCAGGTCGCAATCGGCGAGGAGGAGATCATCCTGCAAGGCCCCGGCTTCGTGCGCGATCAGATCGGCGATTGCAAGTTTCAGATCTCCGCCAATTCCTTCTTCCAAACCAACACCGAAGGCGCGGAAATGCTCTACACCTTTGCGCGCGATTTTGCCGGTCTCACCGGCGGAGAGACGGTCTACGATCTCTACAGCGGCGCCGGCACCATCTCGATCTTCGTGGCCAAACGTGCGCGCCAGGTGCTCGGCTTTGAGATCGTGCCCCAGGCGATTTACGACGCCGGCGTCAATTGCCGCATCAATGAAATCAGCAATTGCCACTTCATCCTGGGTGATTTGAAAGATGAGCTGGCGCAGGTGCCGCTGCTGATCCACCGCTGGGGCCGGCCAGAGGTGGTCATCGCCGACCCGCCGCGCGCCGGCATGCATCCCAAGGTCATTCAAAAGCTGCTGGAGCTGGCGCCGCAACGCATTGTCTATGTCTCCTGCAATCCCTCGACCTTTGCGCGCGATCTCAAGGACCTGTGCCGCCAGCAGTATCACCTGCAAAAAGTCCAGCCCGTGGATATGTTCCCGCACACCGCACATTGTGAAGTGGTGGGGTTGCTGGTGAAGAACTGATTCTCCTCAGCGTCAGAAAACAAGAATCCCCGGCCAGTGAACTGTGCCGGGGATTTTTATTTGCACCAAGCGCAGGGTCACGGTCAAGCGTCACACTGCTTTGACCTTGAGCCGCTCCCGCGCCTTTTGCATTGCCAGCGCTTCCGCCTCAGCGGCGGTGGCGGCCGTGGCGCGCGCAATGGTCGCGCCCGGATCCACGTTCGCGATGTGGCAATGATAGGCGCTGCCGATCTTGTAGCAGGTGAGATTGAGCTTGACACCCGCCACCTCCCGAATCTCTGAGCGATACTCTTCGGCTTGCATGGCTCACGCACCCTTCTCCACCGGCGCGCCCACCAGATTGCCCCACTCCGTCCACGAGCCATCATAGTTGGTCACGTTGGGAAAGCCGAGCAGGTACTTGAGCACGAACCAGGTGTGGCTGGAGCGCTCGCCGATGCGGCAATAGGCGACCACTTCCTTGTCCGGCGTGACGCCTTTGCCGCCGTAAAGCGCGAGCAACTCGTCTGCGCTCTTGAACGTGCCGTCATCGTTGCAAGCTTGCGCCCAGGGAATGCTCCTGGCGCCGGGAATGTGGCCGCCGCGCTGGCAGGTTTCCGGCAATCCGGGCGGCGAGAGAATCTTGCCGGTGAATTCATCGGGCGAGCGGACATCGACCAAAACGGCGTTGCCGGAAGTCATGGCCTTTTGCACCTGGTTGAGAAAAGCGCGATACGCCAGGTTGGGAAGGCTGGCGCGATAGCTCACCGGTTTGACGGCCGGCACCTCCTGGGTCAGCGGCCGGCCTTCGGCCAGCCACTTCTTGCGGCCGCCATTCATCAGCCGCACGTCCTCGTGGCCGTACATCTTCAACTGCCACAAAGCCCAGGCGGCGAACCAGTTGTTGTTGTCGCCATAGAGAATGATGGTGGTATTGTTGCTGATGCCGCTTTGGCCCAGGAGTTTTTCCAGATCCGCCTGGCTGATGATGTCGCGCCGGACGGTGTCGCACAACTGCGTTTGCCAGTTCCAGCCCAAGGCGCCGGGAATGTGGCCTTCACTGTAGGCGCTGGTATCGACGTCGACTTCGACGATTACCAGGCCGGAGTCACCTTTGTGTTGATCGACCCAGTCGGTCGAAACCAACACCTCAGGATTCGCATAGTCTGCCATGAAGCACTCCTTGATTGGGGTTATTGAGTCCCTCTGCCTCAGAACGATTCTGAGTGGCTTCCTTCAAGCCGCGAGGTTTGTTCCGATAAGGCGGCACAAATCTGGCGAGGAGGGCGTGAGCGCTGCCGAGCAGGAGCCTCACCCTCGTCATGGTTTGAAGTTCGATTGAACCGGGCTGCAGCCCGGTGCGGATCAAAGCCGTCGGATTCCATAACCCTAAAAGGCAGAGCCCAAAGCTTTCGTGATGCCATCGCAATTAGGGGAACATGGCACAGCAACATCCCGACTTCCAGTGTTTTGTGTGATAACTCTCCTGCGCTTGAACAAGTTTCCTGGCAAAATACCCGAGGCGTCCCGCGCGTGCGCAAATTCGCGAAGCCGCGGCCAGGCCGGCAGCGGGCACCGCCAGCGCAGGTCGGCGCTGTTTCAGATTTTGGGGGCATAGATGACATAACCGCGCGGCGGCGCATAGAACTCGGCGCGGCCATCTGCCGCCGCTTGCTGGTCGTTGGGGCGATTGCGATCCGTCGGACTCCACCACGCCACCGGCGTGAAGCCCGCGTTCCGCCACTGCGTGGTGACCCATGCCCCGCGCCAAGCGTCGCCGCGATTGTTGAGGGCGTAGATCAATCCCGGACTGCCGCCAGCGCCGGTGCGCTGCATGAGGTAAAAATCGTCATCCACATACAGAACGGCCGTGGTGCCCGCCGCATAGGTCTCGTGCGCCTGAATGAGAGCGGCAATGCCGTGCGGCGTGCCGCTCAGGTGCAGCCCGGCGTTGAAATAGTCCTTCCAGTAAACACAGGGATAGCCCTCGTGCGCCAGAATAAAACTGTAGGCCAGCAGTTTGTCATTGCCGATGGCGCGCCCCTCGTCGCGCAAATCGTGATTCTCGACGAACGTGACGGTGGATTCCGGTTGCTCCTGCAGCAGCGTCTCCCCGGCGACGAGATTGCGCAGGCTAAAGCCGTATTGATCACACAGGCCTTTGAGCAGCTCGCGCAGGGGGAAATCGAAGGCGTCCACCGGATTGGTGTTGGAAAAATTGGTCACGTTGACCCATTGCTCGATGGCGCGTGCGTTGTCCCAGTGTTCCGCCACGCCATAGGGTTTGAACAACTGGCCGCTGCGCTGATAACGATACTCCTGGATCGCGGCCACGGTGCCCGCGCCATACCCTTTCACGAAATCATAGCGAAAGCCGTCGAAGCCGATTTCTTCCACCAGCCAGCGCGCGAGATTGATGATCTCACCAAAGACGTAGGGATTGCGGTGGGAAAGATCCGGCATGTCACCAAACGTGCTTTCGTCCCACGATTCATACATGTTGGGATGAAAGCATTCCCAGTTGCGCGGGAAGCGGCCGCTCTGGGGCCGAAACAGCGTCCAGCGTGCCTGTTGGGTGATGGGATTGACTTCGGTGGCATCGGCGCCGCTGTTGTGATTGATCACCATGTCGGCGATTACCGTCATGCCGTGTTGATGGGCGGTCTGGATCAAGGCAAGCAACTCTGCCTTGGTGCCAAACCACGTGGGCACGCCGCCCTTTTGATCGAACTCGCCGAGATCATAGTAATCGTAAGGATCATAGCCCATCGAGGGCCCGCCGAGATTGGCGGCCTTGTGCGCCGGCGGCAGCCACAGCGCGGTGAAGCCGGTGGCTGCCAGGCCGGGGATTTGTGCACGCACATATTCCCACCACTTGTCATCGCGGCCTTCCTCACCCGGCGCATTCCAGTAGAACGCTTGCAGCATCACACCCATAGAATGACACCTCCTGTTTAATCTTACGCATGGGACAACCGGAATCAAGCGCCGGCAACACACTTGAATTTCCACAAGCACCGGAAGAAAAGAGCACTCAGCGTTTGCGCGCCAGGCAGCCGCAGTGGCCGGGCAGAAATCGCATTTCACCGTAACCGCGCGACCAGCGAACCGAAAAGCCGGCCTGTCGCAGCATCGCCGCTATCTCGGAAGGCGAATAGAGGCGCTGGCGATGAATCTCTTCCCGGCGGCGATAGAACCGGCCAATGCGCCGAAAGCTGGTAATGTGGCGCGTCAGCACGCGTTGCGCCGTATCCTCTTCGGCGCGCACCAGGGTGGCCCAATCCCGGCCGCTCGCCCAGCGCTGCGCCGGCTTGCGGTTGCGCCATTGCCCGGGTTCGAGAAAGTCAAAAATGAACACGCCGCCGCGAGGCAGGCTGGCATGCACCCGGCCAAAGAGGCGCGCCAGCGCCGCCGGATGATGACGGCCGTCGAAACGATAATTCAGACACTCGCCCAGCGAGGTGACTGCGGCGCAGGACGGCAAAGCGATGGCAAAGAAAGAGGCACGCTTGAATTTCGCCTGCGGCGCGCGCTGCCGCGCGCGTTTGATCATGGCCGCGGAAATGTCGATCCCGAGAACTTCATAGCCGGCGGCTGTCAGCGCCTGCGCCCAGAGGCCGCTGCCGCAGCCGAGATCGACGACGAGGCCATCGTTGATTCCGTGCCGCCGCAACATTTCCAATAAAGCCGGCGCAGCCGTGCGGGCGAAATCGCCAAAGCCGCGGTCGTGAATATCGGCAAGATCGCTGTGATAAGCTGTGGGTGATTTGAAAGCCGACATGGCCTCAAAGCGCTCGTAGCTCATTTCAAATGAAAATGGCTGGCATTGCTTTGCGTCCCCGCCAGCAGAGCCGTTCAGGCGTGGTTGGGAGTACTTTGCTCTGTGGATCGTTTGCTCCCAGGCACTGAAGCATCGGCGTGTGACTGTGAGGTGACAGTTGGATTCACGAACTCGTTCAGTCAACGGCTGGCTCTAGTCGGTCAATCGGTGCAGGGACAATCTTGCTACTCCGGTTAGTGAACTAGAGCCAGCCGTTCGCAACCTTCATTTGGTATGGCAAAGCGAAGCGCATCGCAAAACCGCCGGCGCTCAGGCCTTGCGCATTTCCGCGGCTTCGACGGGCTTCATCGTGCTGAAAATCTTGCCCGCCGCCGCCACGATGCCGGCGACGTCGGAAAGGTTGGAGGGGATGATCATCGCGTTGTTCTTCTGCGCCAGCTTGCCGAACTCGCCGAGATACTGCTCGGCAATGCGCAAATTCACCGCGTCCAGGCCGCCCTTTTCATTGATCGCCGTCGCGATCTCACGAATGCCCTTGGCGGTCGCCATGGCCACGCGCTCGATTTCCTGGGCGCGGCCCTCGGCCTCGTTGATGCGCTTCATTTTTTCGCCCTCGGACTTGGCGATGGCCTCCTGCTTGTCGCCCTCGGCACGGTTGATCTTGGCCTGCTTGTCGCCTTCCGATTCCGCGATCAAGGCACGCTTCTCGCGTTCGGCGCGCATCTGCTTTTCCATCGCGTCGCGGATGCTGGCGGGCGGCACGATGTTCTTCACTTCATAGCGCGTGACCTTGATGCCCCAGGGATCGGAGGCCTTGTCCACCGCGTTGACGATTTCATGGTTGATCTTTTCCCGCTCTTCGAAAGTGCGGTCCAACTCGATCTTGCCGATCTCGCTGCGCATCGTGGTTTGCGCGAGCTGAATCGAAGCAAAGCGGTAGTCGCTCACGCCGTAGGCAGCTTTTACCGGATCGATGACTTGCATGTAAAGCACGCCGTCCACTTCCACCTGAATATTGTCTTTGGTAATACACGTTTGCGGCGGCACATCGATCACCATTTCCTTGAGCGAATGCTTGTAAGCCACGCGGTCCACAAACGGCATCAAAATATGAAAGCCCGCCTCGAGCGTGCCGGAATATTTGCCCAGCCGCTCGACGATGAACACGGTCTTCTGCGGTACCACGATCGCGGTGCGCGCGAGCGTGGTCAGCGCAAACAGAATCAATCCCAGAATGATGATGGTTTGCAGCGACATCCCTTCCTCCTTTCAGGAAAGCGGTCTGACTCGTAACGTGAGATTGTTGCGGCTGACAATTTCCACCACGGCGCCGGGCGCAATCTCGACTTCTGCTTCCGCCGCCCAGGGCGTGCCGTTGTACTCCACTTTGCCGCCCAGCGCGTTCGGTTTGATCGCGGTGAGCGCCACCGCCCGTTGGCCCTGCACGTCATCCAGTGATTCGCCGGGCAGCAGCCTCCCCGAGACCTTGCCCTCAAAATAGCGCTGGCCCTGCTTGCGAAACAGCACCAGCGACAGAATCGAAGAAATCAGAAACACCAGCAACTGCTCGTTGAACGACCCGATCACACCCGCCATCAAGGCCAGCGCCGTAATCCACGCCCCCACGGCGAAGAAGATGACGATCAACCCCGGAATGATGAACTCTGCCAGCGCCAGCACCAGCCCGACAATGAACCACGCCAACTCCGCGGGTTCGGTCCACATTGACATAGGCACCTCCGCTATTTTGAGGATTGGAATTTTCAGCGTCTTCTACGCACGCCGCTGCCGCGAGTTCGGCGATTTCTTTGCCCGCGCCGCGGCTCCTGCGGAATTTCGGCGCAGCAGAGAATAACAAAAGCCCGGCACGGATGCCACTACTTTTTCCGTGCGGGTTCGCGGCCGCGCGGTTGGGGCGCGCCTGCCCCTGCCCGGTCACACCGCAGAAGCACCTTGCGGAGGGGGTTCACTGCTCTTTGCTGCTGCGTGCCAGGCGCGCGCACCGGCGTTGCCGCGCTGAGGCAGCCGGCGGCCGCGGCGCCGGCGTGCTGCGCTAAATCGTCTTTGCCAAAACTGCTTCGGTCGCGGTGTCAAAGAGCAAGATACCCTCATGGGTGCCGTCCAATTGCCCGAGCAAAACGCCACGATCGTTCCAAACCGATGATCTGCCCGCGCTCGCAAAGCCGCTGCTCGCGCCGATGCAATTCGCCATCACGACCGTCATCGCATATCGCGCTGCGATCGCGGCGAGGCGCGGCACCGCGTTCTCAACGCCACCGGCTGATTTTGCCACGCTGGCCAAATAAACCGCCGCCCCGTTTTTGCCGGCACTTTCCGCATGCGCGGGCACGGACAGTTCGTAGCAGATTGCCGGCGCCAGCTTGACTTCGCCGCCGATCACAGCAAAGGAATTCTCGCCGCTGACAAAGAATTCATCTTCATCAGGGTGCAAATACTGCTTCGAATAGATTCGCCGGGGCTGGTGCGGTTGAAAAATAAGCAGGCTGATACAAATGCCTTCGCTTCTGGTCGGGATACCGATTGCGAGGGTCGCGTGACTGGAATCAGCAATCCGCTGAAAATCGTCAAAACGGCGGTCGTCCGGCGCGATTGCCAATTCCTTCGCCCGTTCCGGCTCGTAACCCGTTAGGGAGAGTTCCGGGAAAACGATCGTGTCCGCTCCATGGGAAAGCGCCAGATCGATCAACCTTTTGTGCTTCGCGATGTTTGCCGGAATATCGCCTTGCACCGGCCGGAGTTGCGCCGCGCAGATTTTCATTTTTTCCTCTCAGAAATCCTCTTCCGCCGGCTGGCCCTCGGCCTGCAACAGCGCGAACAATTTCTGCCAAAGGCCTTTGCGTTCGGCTTCGTTGAGCGTCTGGAGTACGGAGGCAACTTCCTCGGGCGCGCGGGCGCGAAAGGAGACGGTGAGATCATCGCCTGCGAAATATCGCGGCGGCTTGATGTCCAGCCGGTGGCCGCCTGCCAGCAGCTTCGCCAGATCCTCGAAGCGTTCCTCCCGGCTGCTGAGCTGGGGGAAACGCTCACGGTGGAGCAGCGTGCGCAACTCGTGCGTGCGCTGGCGCGGTGACCAATCATCGCGCAGGAAAATCTCCCTGACTTCGGGCCGCTCAAACACCTCGAGCACGCGCGTCCCGTGGCGCGCGGCCAGGCCGGCGGCGTTTTCGATGATCTCCCGCGCCTCCCGCAGCGGAATTCTCTGCGTGCCGAACAGATGCTCCGCCGCCGCTCGGCGATCTTCGGGCGGCAGGGGCCGCAGCAAATCCGCGTGTTGCGGCGTGAGGCGGCCGGCGGCAATGTCCTCCTGCTGCGCGGCGGGAAATTCCTTGAGGAAAAGATGGCTCTCGACCGCGGCGGCGGTGGCGGGCAGGCCGAGCAATGGGCAAATCTCGTTTTGCAGGCGCTCGACGTCGCCCTGCCACAACTCGGCGAAGCGCTGCAACACCCGCGATTTCTCCAGCGCGTTGAGCGGCCGGCTACCGGCCTTCTCGTGCAGGCTCAGCCACAGAAGTTGCTCGCGGCTCTGGGGCGGCTGCACGATGGCCGGAATCTCCTGCCAGCCCAATTCCCGGCAGGCGAGCACGCGGCGCACGCCGATAATGAGCCGGAATCTCTTCTTGAGCGGCGTCACCACCACCGGCTGCTGCAAACCGATCGCGGCGATCGACTCCTTCACCGGGCCGGGCGCAAACGGGTAGGTGAAAATGAACTCATCCCAGCCTGCGGAGCTGAGATCGATGTGGACGAGGGCAATATTTTCTATTTGCATAGTTCTTCATGGTTGGCACGGAGAAATTAAGAAAGTTGGGGAAACATACAAGCGGAAGATGGCAGGATGGAGAGTAGTCAGGTGGGAGGTTGAATTGATGATGACCCTGCAGTGTGATCACCTCAGCAGGCGCATTCTCCAAGGCGGAAAAATCGACGGCTCTTCGCCGGTCTCGCTGTACTATTCTTCGAGATGATTGCCAGGCCTGTCCACTTGCTCGGCTCCGCCCGCGCGGCCAGCACAGCCGAAGCGCCCGATGCTCTGTCATGATCAACAAGACCATCCTTCCTTACGCAACGCGGAGGAGGCGCAACCCAGTGGATAGACCCGGTGGAAGCGGAATCGACGAAGGCGGGTGTGAGAACTCCCTCCATGCTTGATGCAAGTCCCCCGGTCTGCTCGCCTTGCTTGGAAACTCTTTGCTTTTCTTGCAGCAGTTGCGCTTTTTGTGGCACATCCTCCTTGCGAAAAGAAAACAAGGCAACCACCCTGAGAGAAGACAGCCTCTATATGACCTTCGAAATCGCCTTCGTTCTCGCTCTCGTCGTCATCGCCGTCGTCCTTTTCGCCACCGAGAGGCTGCCGGTCGATCTGGTGGCACTGCTGGTGATGGGCACGCTGCTGGTGAGCGGCATCATTTCGCCGGAGCAGGGCATCGCCGGCTTCAGCAACACTGCCACCGTCACAGTCGGCGCCATGTTCGTGCTCAGCGCCGGCTTGTTCAAAACCGGCGCGGTAAATCATCTCGGCCGCGTCTTGAGCCGGCTCTTCAAACTCAATCTTTGGCTGGCGTTGATCGTGACCATGCTCCTCGCCGGTGGCTTGTCAGCCTTCATCAACAACACGCCGGTGGTTGCGATTTTCTTGCCGCTTCTGCTCGGTGTCGCGCGCGATCTCGGTGTCAGCCCTTCGAAACTGTTGATGCCGCTGTCGTTCGCCTCGATGTTCGGCGGTGTGTGCACGCTGATCGGCACCTCCACAAATATTTTGGTCAGCGCCATCGCCGAGCGCCACGGCCAGCCGGCTTTCGGCATGTTCGAGTTCACGCCGATGGGTGCAATCTTTTTCGCAGCCGGCATACTGTATATGATCTTTATCGGCATCCGCTTGATTCCCGACCGCCGCGGCAAGGGTGATCTCATGCAAACCTTTGGCATGGGCGATTATTTGATCGACGTGGTGCTGCTACCGGAGGCGGAATCGGTCGGCAAATCCGTGGCGGATTCGCCTTTGGTCAAAGATCTCGATCTTGATATTCTGGAAGTGCAGCGCGAGGACCGGCTGATTCCCCTTCCCACCGCGGCAACCGTGCTGCAGGCCAACGATGTGTTGCGCGTGCGCTGCGAAATCGAAAAGATAAAACAACTGCAGGAACGCAAGGGCATTATTCTGAAGCCGGAAATCAAATGGCGCGATGAGGAGCTGGAGTCGGAGGAAGCGATGTTGGTGGAAGCCGTGATCGCGCCCAATTCCTTGTTGGACGGCAAGACGTTGAGGGACATCCGCTTCCGCAATTATTTCGGCGGCACGGTGCTGGCCTTGCGCCATCGCGGCGCCACCGTGCATGAAAAGATGGAAAGCACCACCCTGCGCGCGGGCGACGTATTGTTAGTGAAGATTCGGCGCGATCATCTCATTCACCTCGAGGAGCATGAAGCCTTCCTGGTGGTTTCCGAGGTTGGTCTGCCCACGTTTCGCAAGAGCAAGGCTCTCCCTGCAATAGCGATCGTCGCGGGCGTTGTGCTCGCCGCCGCGTTCAACATTATACCGATTGTCAGCAGTGCCATTGCCGGCGCCATCTTGATGATTCTGGTCGGCTGTCTTGATTTGGAGGAAGCTTACAAAGCCATTGAATGGAAGGTGATCTTCCTGCTGGCCGGTGTGCTCTCGCTCGGCGCAGCGTTGGAGAAAACCGGCGCGGCGCAGGTGGTGTCTTCGGTCATGATCAATGCGATCGGCGCGTGGGGGCCGGTCGCCGTGGTGGCGGCGTTTTATCTGCTCACCTCGCTGTTGACGGAAACGATGTCGAACAACGCCACCGCCGCCCTGCTCGCGCCCATCGCCATCATCACCGCCGATTCGCTCGGCGTTGATTCCCGGCCGTTCCTGATGGCGGTGACCTTTGCCGCCTCGGCGAGTTTCATGACGCCGGTTGGTTACCAAACCAACACGCTGATTTACGGCCCGGGGCAATATAAATTTGCCGATTTCCTCAAGATTGGAACGCCGTTGAATGTTCTGTTTTGGCTGTTGGCGACTGTGCTGATTCCGCAATTTTGGCCATTCTAATAAAGAAGGTGTGAAGCCCGGTTGGGGCAGAGCGTCCACGTGCGGCGGCCGTTTTTCCAGGGTTTGTAGGGAATTGGTGGCCACGCATACGGCGCCGCTGCGGCTTCGGAGGTCGAAGTGGTGCTCCTTCGCCTCTCCCGGCTGATGCCGATGCGGCGCAAAATCCAGAGCATGTTGTCACCCAGCCTTTCAGCCCGGCCCTCTCTGGGCCTTGGTCTGCAACGCAGGCAGGCAAGCTGCCTGCGCTGCTGCAACCTGACCTGAAAGCAGCCCATTCCCAAGCTCCAGTTTTCAACACAATGGAGAAATAAATCATGAATCGTAACGACATTCAATTCCTGCAATCCCAGCGCGGCTATCCGGCGCTGTCGATTTTGGTGCCGACGCACCGCCGCTTCCCCGAGAATCGCCAGGACGCGATCCGAGTCAAGAATTTGGTGAAACAAGCCGGCGAGCGTTTGCTCTCCGAATTTTCCAAGCGCGAGGTGGAGCCGCTGTTGTCGCGCCTGGAAGCCCTGGCGGCGGAGATTGATTACAACTACGCGCTGGACGGCCTCGCCCTGTTCGTGAATCAAGACCTGGCACAGAAGTTTTATCTGCCGTTTCAGGTCAAAGAGCGCGTGGTGGTGGATCAAACGTTTGCGACGCGCGATTTGGTACACGCGCTCAACCGCAGCCCGCACTATTGGGTGCTCGTGCTCAGCGAGCAATCTACGCGACTGTACGAGGCTTGGCGCGATACCTTGATTGAAGTTGACGCCAATGGTTTTCCCATGGCCTACGAAGGCCCGGGAGTAACCGAACCCATGCCTGGCGGCCGCGGCGTAAACAAATCGGCCTATCGGGACGAACGCCATCGCCAATTCTTCCGGCAGGTGGATGCCGCCTTCAAAAAAGCCGCGAAAGCCGATCCCCTGCCGCTGGTGGTGACGGGTGTCGACCGCCATCTGGCTTTTTTCGATGAAGTGTCATCCCACCAAAGTTTGCTGGCCGCAACGCTCACCGGCAGTCACGACAAAACGCCGGCGCATGAATTGGCCAAGCTGGTTTGGCCTTTGATGCAGGAACATCTGGCGAGCCAACGCCGGGAAGTTTTGCAGGAGCTGGAAGCGGCAGTCAAAGCGGGCAAACACGCTTCCGGCATAGACACGGCGTGGCGCATGGCGCACGAAGGCCGCGGCGCGGTTTTACTGGTGGAAGAAGATTTTCACTACGCCGCGCGCGTCGACGCGAGCGGCTGGCGCTTGACGCCGGTGAGCGAATTGGCGGGACCCGAAGTGTTTGATGACGCTGTGGATGAACTGATCGAAGCCGTGCTCGGCAAAAGCGGCAGAGTCGTGTTCGTCGAAAACAGCGCGCTGGCTGCGCACCAGCGCCTGGCGATGATTTTGCGGTATTGACATGACCGTCGAATTCGCCTTCGTTCTCGACCTCGTCGCCCTCGCCGTTGTTCTTTTCGCCATCATGCAGTTGCCGGTCGCTCGCGGCATTTTTTGTGACGACGGTTTTGACCAACATCTTGTCTGCCAACGCCACGCGGCGTAATCTGTTCAGGCAATGCGAAGTGTGCGGGCGGGGATCGATCACCAAAGTCGAACCCAAGGCGTCCTGAAGATTGGGCGTGGCCTTCAAGTGAAGCTCTGTGACGCCCATCTCGCACCTCGGCCCCAATTAAGCATGATTAGGACTCTAGCCGGACCATCGACAACGCCGGCGAATTTCTGATGATCGAAGCCGCGCTCAGCGGCGCCGCCATGAAACCCGCGCTGCGGGTTTAAAAGGGAGAGGGCAGAATAATGGATCGGCAGAATGATTTTTTTTAATCAAATCAACCGCTTACATTTTTCTCCCATTCATCTTTCTGTCATTCAAACGTTTTTTAGCAGGGTGAATTATCGAATTGCCAGGAAAAATGAAAACCAACAAACCCCATCGTCCTCGCGCGCAACGCGGGGAAGCCTCTGCCCGCTCACTCGCTTGGCACGCCCTTGCGGAAGAAGCGGTATATCACAAGCTCCAAGCCAGCGAGCAAGGCCTCAACCCGGAGCAGGTGGAAGAGCGGCTGCATGAATTCGGCAGGAACATCCTGCCCGCCAAGAAACCGCCCACTTTGCTGCAAGTGGTGCTGCACCAGTTCACCAGCCCGTTGATCTACATTCTGCTGATCGCCGGCGTCGTGGCTCTGGCCATCGGTGACGTCAAAGACGCCGGTTTCATCTTCGCCGTCATTCTGCTCAACGCCGTCATCGGCACGGTGCAGGAGTGGCGCGCCGAGCAGAGCGCACACGCCCTGCAAACCCTGTTGAAGATCAAGGCACGCGTGCGCCGCGCCGAGCCCCAACAAACGATTCCAGCGGAAGAATTGGTTCCGGGCGACGTCGTTCTGCTCGAATCCGGCGACAAAGTTCCGGCAGATTTGCGCTTCGTGCAGGTCAACAACTTGACCATTGACGAAGCTTTTCTGACCGGCGAATCTCTTCCCGTGGAAAAAAGCCTGTCGCTGCTGCGCGAAGACACGCCGGTGAGCGACCGCAAAAACATGGGCTATGCCGGCGCCACCGTGGTCACCGGCCGCGGCCTCGGTCTCGTCGTCGCCACCGGTTCGCACACCGAGGTCGGAAAAATCGCGCGCTCCCTCACCGAAAAAGAAGGCGCCAAACCGCCGCTGGTCATTCGCATGGAGCGGTTCGCCCGCCAAGTCAGCCTGATCGTGCTGGTGTTCGCCGTTCTGCTGGGCCTGCTCTCAGTCTCGCGCGGCGTCGAATTTCGTGACGTTTTCTTTTTGATGATCGCCATGGCGGTCTCGGCCATTCCCGAAGGCCTGCCGGTGGCGATGACCGTGGCGCTCTCGCTCGCCACCGGCCGCATGGCCAAGCGGCAAGTGATCGTGCGCAAGCTCATGGCGGTGGAAAGTCTGGGCAGTTGCACCACCATTGCCAGCGACAAAACCGGCACCCTAACCGTGAACCAGCAAACCGTGAAATTGATCGTGTTCCCCGAGGGCACGCGCGTGCAGATCAGCGGCCAGGGTTACAACGACGAAGGCGAAGCCAGCCGCGAGGACGGCGGCTCAATTGACGAAGCCTTGCAGGCGCGCTTGCTCGGCCTGACAAGAGCTGGCGTGCTGTGCAACGAAGCCTCGCTCGCCAACGAAAACGGAACTTGGAAACACAGCGGCGATGCCATGGATGTCGCCCTGCTGGCGCTGGGGCGAAAACTGAATCTGAATCCGGACGACGAACGCCGGCAGTTCCCGATTGCCGCCGAGATCCCGTTTGAATCTGAAAAGCGCTACGCCGCCACCGCCTATCGCAACAACGGCAAAATTGAAGTCGCCGTGAAGGGCGGCGTCGAAGCGGTATTGCCTTTCTGCACTCGCATGTCAACCGCCTCCGGCGACCAGCCGCTCGATGAAGACGGCCTTTTGCGCCAGGCGCAGGAAATGGCCGAGCATGGCTATCGCGTGCTCGTCATCGCCGGCGGCTCGCTCGCCGATGCCGTCAATGCGGCGCAATTTGACGAGTCGCAGTTGGCCGATCTCACGGTGTTGGGATTGGTGGGATTCATCGATCCGCTGCGTCCGGAAGTGCGCGATGCTGTTGCCGTCTCCCGGCAAGCCGGCGTGAAAGTGATCATGATCACCGGCGATCATCCGGCCACGGCGCTGGCCATCGCCAAAGAATTGCAGATTGCCGAATCGGTCGAGCAAGTGATCAGCGGGCAAGAGTTGGAAGAAATCGGTGGATATGACACGCCGGAATTTTACGAGCGCATCAAGCACGTCACGGTCTTTGCGCGCGTCACCCCGCAGCAGAAGCTGCACATCGTGGAAGGCTTGGTGAAGGTGGGCGAATTTGTGGCGGTCACCGGCGACGGCGTCAACGACGCGCCCGCTTTGCGCCGCGCGAACATCGGCGTTGCCATGGGCTCCGGCACCGACATCGCCAAAGACACCGCGCTGATGATCGTGACTGATGACAACTTTGCCTCAATTGTATCCGGCATTGAAGAAGGGCGTTTCGCCTATGCCAACGTGCGCAAAGTCACGCTACTGCTGATTTCCACCGGCGCCGCGGAGCTGATCCTGATTGGCGGCGCGACGCTCATGGGATTGCCGGCGCCATTGCTGGCTGTGCAAATTCTCTGGCTGAACTTGGTGACCAACGGCATTCAAGACGTGGCTTTGGCATTCGAAGCCGGCGAGAAGGGCGTCATGAGACTGCCGCCGCGCCGGCCCAGCGAGGGCATCTTCAACCGCAAAATGATCGAGCAGGTGCTGACCAGCGGCATCACCATGGCTTTGGTCTGTTTGGGCGCGTGGATCATCCTGCTCAACCGCGGCTGGGAGGAAGCAATCGCCCGCAACGCGCTGCTCACGCTGCTGGTGCTCATGCAATTCTATCACGTGCTCAATTGCCGCTCGGAATACCGCTCCGCCTTCCGCATTCCATTGCCCAATAACACCGTCTTGATGTTCGGCATGCTTGCGGCCTTCGGCATTCACGTGCTGGCGATGCACTGGCCGCCGCTGCAAGCGCTGCTGCGCACCAGCCCCCTGCCCCTCGAGCAGTGGCTGATTTTTGGCGCCATTGCTGCGGTGGTTATGGCCGTCATGGAAATTTACAAGCGGGTGAAGAAAATGCCATTGTTGGCAGAATGATTACAATTACAAAATTATCCTGCCGAACAATCATTCTGCCTTTTAAAAAGCTTTTGCTTTGTTGCTTTGATCAAAGTCGTTTTGTTCTGCAATTATTGAGAATTTCCATCGCATCTATTTCAGGGAATGAAACCATGCGTCTTTCAGATCATTTTCGAATTCCGTTTCTTCTATCCTTCATAATTACAAGCGCTGCCATCGATGCCGTCCACGCCCAATATTTTGGCCGCAACAAAGTGCAGTACGAAAGCTTCGATTTCAAAGTTCTCAAAACAACGCATTTCGACATTTACTATTGTGCCGAAAAAGAGGAGGCGGTACAGCACGCGGCGCGCATGTCCGAGCGCTGGTACGCCCGCATGTCGCGCCTGCTGAATCACCAGCTCACCGGGAAGCAGCCGTTGATTCTTTACGCCAACCAGCCGCACTTCCAGCAAACCAACACCATTCAAGGCACGCTGGGAGAGGGAACCGGCGGCGTTACCGAGGCTTTCAAGCGCCGTATGGTGCAGCCGTTTGCCGCCTCGCTGGCAGAAACGGATCACGTGCTCGGACACGAGCTGGTGCATGCGTTTCAATTCGACCTCACCGGCGGCGGCAGCCCTGGCGCCGGATTCCGAGCGCCGAGCGCGCTGCGATTGCCGTTGTAGTTTATTGAGGGCATGTCAGAGTACTTGACCCTCGGGCACGTCGATCCTCACACCGCCATGTGGATGCGCGACGTGGCGCGCGCGAAAAAACTGCCCACCGTTCGCCAGCTTTCCGATCCGCGATATTTTCCCTACCGCTTCGGCCAGGCATTTTGGGCTTACGTCGCCGGCAGATGGGGCGACGAGATGGTGGGCAGGCTGCTGCGCGACGCGGGCAAATCCGGCGACGTGGAGAAAGCCATCAAGACTATTTTCAACCTCGATGCCAACGCCTTGTCGCAAGCCTGGCACGACGCACTTCACACCGCGTATGATCCACTCGTCGAGGTCACGCAAACTCCGGACAAATATGGCCGCCTGCTGATTTCGGATAAACAAGGCGGCGGCAACATCAATTTGGCCCCGGCCCTCAGCCCGGATGGCAAGCACATCGTTTTCTTCTCGGAGAAAGATTTGTTCTCCATCGACATGTTTCTCGCCGACGCCGAGACCGGAAGAATCTTGCGCAAAATCACCAACACCGCGGTCGATCCGCATTTCGAGAGTCTGCAATTCATCAATTCCGCCGGCGCGTGGGATGCGCAAAGCCGCCGGTTCGCTTTCGCCGCGATCAAGAAAGGCCAGCCGGTTCTCTCGCTGCTCGAAGTCACCCGCAACCGCATGGAGCGCGAAATCACTTTGCGCGAGCTTGGCGAAATTCTCAATCCCACCTGGTCACCGGACGGCCGCTACATTGCCTTCTCCGCCCTCGTTGGCGGATTAACCGATTTGTTCATTTACGATGCTCAGCCCGGCGCTTTCGGTTGCCTCGCGCGCGCCACGTCTGGCTTTTAGTGTTTTCGAAAACGGCAAGTATGGCATTTATTCGGTGGATGCTGCGGAGAAGCTCGCCGGAGAAGAGCCCGCCAAGTGGCCAAATGACGGCAACCCTGCCGCCGATGCTGCGCGCCAACAACGAAGTGTTGACGCTCATCAAGAATCCGGACTTCGGCCTGCCGGCGGTGAGTGATTCCGCTGCCGGCGATTATCGCCCCAAGTTGTCGCTCGATTACATCGGCCAGCCGTATCTCGTTGCCGGCGTCGATCGCTTCGGCACCTATCTCGGCGGCGGCGCCTCGCTGTTTTGGAGCGACATGCTCGGCGATCACAATCTCGCGACAATGTTGCAAGCCACCGGAAATTTCGAAGAAATCGCCGCCGTCGCCGCGTACCAAAATCTCAAACGGCGCTTGAACTGGGGCGCCACGATCCAGCAAATTCCCTACGTTGCCGGTGACTTTGCCTCCGGGTTTGGAGAAATCAACGGCACGTCCGCATACATAGAGCAAGAGATTCGCTTGCGGCAGATCAACCGGGATATTGCCGGCGTGCTTGGATATCCCTTCAGCCGGGCGCAACGGTTCGAGCTGTCGGCGGGCTATCGCCACATCAGCTTCGACAGCGAAGTGAGAACGATTGCGGTTTCCACCGCCACCGGACGAGTGATTCTCGATAGAACGGAAGATTTGCCTTCGCCTCGTTCGCTGAGTTTGGGCCAGGCGAGCGCGGCGCTGGTGTACGATACCTCGATCTTCGGCGCGACCAGTCCCATTCTCGGCCAGCGCTACCGGCTGGAAATATCGCCCAGCTACGGTTCGCTGTCGTCATATTCGGCGCTTGCGGATTATCGCCGCTACGTGATGCCGGCGCGGCCCTTTACGCTGGCGGCGCGCGTTCTCCATTATGGCCGCTACGGTCGCGATGCCGAAGACGGCCGGCTCTTTCCGTTTTTCCTTGGTTGCTCCACGCTCGTGCGCGGCTACGACTTTAATTCTTTCAGCGCTGATGAATGCGGGGCCAGCGCTTCCGGCGACTGCCCGGTGGTGGATCAACTGTTTGGCAGCAAAATGTTGCCCGGCAATTTCGAGCTGCGTTTTCCGCCGTTCGGCGTGCTCGGCCTGGGTGGAGGATATTACGGCTTCCTGCCCATCGAGCTTGGCGCTTTTTACGACGCCGGCGTCGCCTGGACGAAAAACGAGAAGGCATGGTTTCTCGACGGCAGCCGCAATTTGGTGCGCAGCGCCGGCGCAACCTTGCGTTTGAATTTGCTGGGCTATCTGATTGCGGAAGTTATTTTCGTCTATCCCCTCGATCGTCCGAAAAAAGGCTGGCACTGGCAATTCAGCCTGACGCCAGGTTTTGAAGAGGTTTTATGAAATTTGCAAGTATAACTTTCAGATTGCATAACTCGTGTCCTTTCTCTTTTTGATCTTGACCGGCTTCTTGCTTTCCCGCTTGGGAGTGCGCTACGGGCTGATCGAGCGATTTTTCGCGCGCGGCCTCACCCGCCGCCACGATTCGATCACCAGTTTCCTGCTCGCGCTGATGGCGGCGACGGCGTTGATTTCCATGTTCATTCCCAACTTCATCACCGCGCTGGCGTTGTTGCCGATTTTGGAAAAATTGCGCCGCCACTTCGAGCAACAGTACGATCCGCCGCTCGCGCGCCGCTTGACCACGGCCATGGTGCTCGCGGCGATTTATGGCTGCAACATCGGCGGCATGGGCTCGCTTATCGGCAGCCTCGCCAACGCGTTGATGCTGGGCGCGCTGGAATTGTATCAAACGCCGGGCCGCGAAAAGATCAACTTTCTCTCATGGTTCGGCTGGAGCCTGCCGCTGACCGCGATTTTAATCGGCTGCGCCTGGGCGCAATTGGTTTATGTGATCTTGCCTCGCACCGTGCGCCGCGCCGGCATTGAGCTGGCACATTCATTTTCTGAAAGCCGCCCGCAAATTTTTGCCGGGCGCGCCGCACTGGCCATCGGGATTTGGCTGGCGTTCTGGAGCGCGCATTCCATTTTGCAACTCTTGTTGCCCGCGCCGGCAGCGAGCCTCTCCGTGCTGGGTTTGAAAATCGGTTGGACGCCGTGGGATAAAATTGCCGCGCTCTTTGGAATATTGTATACGCTGCTGTTGTTCGCGCCACTCTTTAAAGGCAGCGACCGCCGGCGTGAGCCGATTCTGCGCTTTGCGGATTGCTTTGAGCAATTGCCCCTGCGCGCGTTCGGCGTGTTGCTGCTGGCGCTGACAATCGGCGGCGTGCTGATTGCGCTCCAAGCGCCGCAGTGGGCGGCAACGCAGGTGAGCAAAATTCTGCCGCCACAGGCCGCGCCGTTCAGCCTGTACTTTTTTATGTGTTTCACCACCACGTTGGCCACGGAATTTTTCAACAACACGGCGGTGACGGTGGCATTTTTTCCGGTGATGCACGCGTTGGCCGAGCGCCTGCTGCTGCCGCCGCTGCTTGCGCTCATGGCCGTGGGGTTGGCTGCCACCAACGCGTTCATGCTGCCCATCAGCACCCCCGTCAATGCGTTGCTGTATGGCGGCGTCAAGCACGTCTCATTGAAAACCATGGCCGCTTCCGGGCTGCTGTTGGATTTCATCAGCGCGATATGGATGGCGTTGTTTCTGGCGCAGGTGATTCCGTGGTATTATGGACTATAGACGTCATCGTTCAAAGAAAAAACGAAAACGTTGCGGAAACTTTGCGTCTCGGCGCCTTTGCGTGCGCTTTTTCTTTTTTGGTCCCGGCTCGTCCGGGTTGTGGCTCTGCCCTTCAAAATCGCCGCGGTTGAAGTATTTCTTCAAATGGATGGCCATCGCCAATTAATTCCGCTTTTGCTTGACAAAGCGGAAGAGTATCAACATATTTTTAAGCGCATTTTGAACAAATGGAAAGGAGAAAAGCCCATGCCCAAGAACCGCATCATCTACATCGGCCTGATTGTTTTTGTCGCCAGCGCGCTGCTCTGGATCGGCGCGGAGCTGACCAAGCGCATCGACTGGCTTCTGCCCTATGCCGCCGGCGCCGGCGCGTTGCTCATTGTATTCGGCTTTTTGCAAGAAACCTGGAAGTCCCGCTCGTTGAAGCCGCCGGCATAATTCTACTTAAGCCACATTTGCTCAGCGCCACAAGGCGTGAAATGTTCTTAGCGTATTCCGCGTGTTTCGTGGGCTACTATAATCGTCGCCGAAGAATACCGCTCATGCTTCAAGCCGGCGGCTCGGCTTCCGCCATGCCCTTGGGCACGCCCGGCTCATCTTCATTACCGTCGGCAAGATGATGAACGGCGCGCCACGCGTGATAACCCAGGCGATCGAGCCAACGCAACGCTTCCAGCCGCGCCAAAGTATCTCCGGCATCGGCGCGGCCCGCGGCCGTCTCTTCCAAATTGGCGAGGCGATGCGTCTTTCGTGTTTCCGCCAGTGCGCGTGAGAGTGTTGCCAAATCGCCAACCGGCGCCGGCACTTCGTTGCCGCTGAGCCACGGCGCGATCGCGGCCAGTCCTTCGGATAAACGGCCGCTGGCCGCGGCAAGAACAGCATCACGCTCCAGCCATTGCAGCGACTTCGAGTCACGACCGGCTTCCAGCAAGCGCTCGAGATGATCCATGGCATGGAGCGTGTCGATGTGCCGTTGGTGCTCGCTTTTGGTTTCGGGATCCGATCGAATTCGGCCGAGGAATTTTCTGGTTTCATCAAGGGCGCGACCGGCGGGTTCGAGCGTGTCACGACTCGGGCGGCCTTGCAGCAGGTTCTGAAGATATTCTGAAAGAACCAATGCGATCTCGCGCAGCGTGAGCCGCGTCGCTTCGATCGCAACGGGCGCTACCGTCGCGACCGTGGCATCCAACCGTCGCGTCAGCGCCGGGCCGCGTTCCGGCACCAGGCGCTCGATGAGGCGCGCATAGCCGCGAGTCCAGGGCAGGAGCAAAAGGACGCCCAGCACGTTGAACACCGTGTGAAACGTGGCGAGCGCCAACGCTCCGGGCTGCGCTTCCAAGCCGTGCGCCAGCGCATCGGCCAAACGCACGAAATGCGGCAGAATCGCCAGCGCAACGACACCGGTAATCACATTGAACAGGATGTGAGCGAGCGCGGTGCGCTTGGCCGCCGTGGCCGCGCCGATGCAAGCAAGGCCCGCGGTCACCGTGGTGCCGACGTTTTGGCCCACCACCAGCGCCGCAGCTTGCGTCAAATCGATTGCGCCGCCGTGCAGCGCCGTGAGCGTCGTCGCCACCGCGGCGCTCGAGGATTGCATCACCACGGTCATGGCGATGCCCATCGCCACCAGCAGCAACCGCCCGGAAAAAGTCTCGCCGGGAAGTTGTGAAGGATCGAAACGCTCGGCAAGATGCGCCATGCCGGCTTGCAGCGTATCGATGCCCACAAAGATGAGACCAAAGCCCGCCAACGCCAGTCCGCCGGCGGCCAGCCGATCACGCGTGAGCAGACGCAACAACGCGCCAATGCCGATGAGCGGCAGCGCAAGTTTACCGACACTGATTTTGAGGCCCAGCACCGCCACGATCCAGCCGGTGCTGGTGGTGCCAAGATTGGCGCCGAACAGTACGCCCACCGCCTGCGGAAACGTAAGCAGCCCCGCGCTGACGAAGCCGATGGTGGTCAGCGTGGTGGCGCTCGAGGATTGCACCAGCATAGTGACCGTGGCGCCCGACAACAGCGCCGAAAACGGTCCGCGCACGAAGCGGCTGAGCACGCGGCGCAAGGCATCTCCGGCCACGGCCTTGAGGCCGTCGGTGAGCAATATCATGCCCAACAGAAACAGGCCGATGCCGCCTAATAGGTCTAGAATCATTCCACTTTTTTAGTTTCAGTTGTTGGGTTGATTTGATTTCCAAACAGTTTATACTTGCAGACGCAAAAATCAATTGAAATTCTATCAGTCAGAGAGAGCCCTCGCAGGCCGTCATTCTTCAGGAACAGCCGGGTATGAAAAGATTCATGCTTACAATAATCAGACTTCAGGGTTTAATGGCAATTCTGCTCTCTTCAAGTTTTGCACAGCAAATCCGCAAGGATAGTTACCTCCGCTTTGTGCCGCTCAATTATCCGCGCATCGTCGGCCAAACCGCGACCAATGCCGCGTTTCATCTTTACGGCAATCCCGATGATCCGAATTACCAAGATGTGAATCCCGTTGACGGCATCGATGATGCGCGGCACCGGCGCCTGCTCGAATTGGCAGCGAAGTTCGCGCCGTACCTGGTCAGAAACACCACCGCCATTCCGATGGATTTCAAAAAATTCATGGAGA
Organism: bacterium; assembly: GCA_023150945.1. Classification (NCBI taxonomy): domain Bacteria; species bacterium. The sequence continues at coordinate 308,289 of JAKLJX010000007.1, forward strand.
GCCGAAAGGCTTTCCCGCTTCATGTCGACACATGGGACGTTTCGCGAGCAAGCGCCGAGCTAATCAAGTCCGAGACTGTCGATTTTGTTTCCATTGCCCGTTCTCCCTGCCAGGCTGCGCTGCCCGCGAGCAGCAATGCCGATGATACAACGAACGCGAAACATCCTCACGCCAATGCCGCCAACGACGATTGCTGGCTGCTCGCGCTGCTGCAAGAGTTCCACCCCACAAAGCCGCAAAACGAACGATTCAAAAGCGCCTTGGTTTCGCCGAACCGGAACATCTTCAAAGTGATGTACTTCGATTTCCCCGGCGAAGACGAGCAGAGTTGGAAAAGCGAATACGAAAATTTTCTTTCCGGCGAGCTCCCGCGCGCCTATCACGGCATCTCCAAAATTTATGCACATCCCTTCATTCAGGAAGTGCGCTCGAACTTGCACGGCATGCTCGGCTATGAATTCATCTTGCAATATTGGTTCTTCTATCCCTTCAATGACGGCGGCAACAACCACGAAGGCGATTGGGAGCATATCAATGTGGCGGTGACGATCAACGGCAATGGACTTTTGTCGGCGGAGGAGATTCGGCTAATCCTGGCAAGCGATAGCGCGGCGGCAGATGAACAATTAGTCATCAGCCGTTTAGAATACTATTTTCATCACAAAGTGATGATTTTGGATTTTCTCAATCCGAACGTTTATCTTCCCAAAAAAGAATGGCAGGCGGAAATCAAGCAACGCGGACAGGAACGTTTGGGCGAAAAATGGCTGTGGGAAAAAATCCGCGAGCTGGCTTACGTTGACCGCAAAGAAAGCCGGATCAACACGCACCCGCTCGGTTACATCGGCGCGGACAACAAGGGCACGGATCAATTGCTGGCTTTGCCCGGCGGCAAGAATCGCGACTCGCACGGCACGTATCCGTTTCCGGGACTCTATAAAGACGTCGGCCCGGCTGCCGCCGCGGAGTTGATCAACGCCCGATTCAATTATCACTTTAAAATTGATGAGATATCGCAGCAAGCCAACCCTCGAGTTGAGCGTTACGACGATCCCGCTAAGATTGAAATTGTGCCGGATTGGGAGCGCGTTGTGGACTTGGTGCAGACCGATCCGCAAGCGCGGCGCGAATGGAGCTGGCTGGTGCTGCCGCTGCGCTGGGGTTTTCCCGCGGCCGCCTCACCGTTTGCGGGTGCGGTCCCGCACGCCGAAACCGGTAATCTCGCGCCGTTTGGGCCGGCTTACAACAGCGGCTGGAATCGCGTGGGCGCAGCCGCCGGATATGCGCTTTACGATCCTCACAAATTCGGCTCCAATTTTCCGCTGGGCTGGCAGGACGGCTTCGTGAACAGTTGGGGGTTTTTGAATTTGTTTTTGCCGACGCTGGCGGTGATGCCGCCGTTTGATTTTGCCTGGCGCGTGGCGTTTGCGCCGCCGCGCTGGGCTTTGCAATTGCAGCGGCCGACTTTTTTCCCAAAAGAAACGATTCCGTTTCGTCATTTCGGCCTGGCTACGGGCGCGTCATTTTCTTTCTTATCGAATGATTTCGCGCTGTTGTTCACGGCGCCGGCGCAATTCGACGAGATTCGCCGGTTCATCGCGGCGACGGATACGCTCTCGACCACTGCCAACGAACACACAGAAAATGATGCCGCGACCATCGGGAAATTCAATTTCTATCTTGGCAAGCGCATGGTGAGCGAAAACATGGTGCGCCATCTCACCAGCATCACCGGCTTCGATATTCAGCAGCTTGCGCTCGGCCGCGCAGTGCCGGTGCGCGCTGATCTGGAAATGTGGGAATATGCCGGCAGCTTGCGCTACAATTTGTTTCCCGGCCGCTTGCAGCCGTTCGTGAAAGCCGGATACGGCTTGAGCTGGTATCGCTTGAAAAACGCGCGATTGGGCGATCAGCCGCTTGACAATCCGGACACGGAATGGGTGCGCCGGCCTTCATTGTTGCCACCGCGCAATTTGCTGCCGAACACCTGGCATCTGGGTTTCGGCGTCGAGCTCATTCCGTTCCGCAGTTATGCCGCTTTCCCCAAAGGCGTCGACCTCGGGCTGCGCGCGGATTATGCGATCTATTTTCACAGCCTCGGCCTGAGCCGCCAGGAAATTCTCTCGGATCAGGAAGAGACCAGTCTGCGCCGCTCGCACGTGGGCTTGGAATTGGTTATGAGTTTCTGATTGGCATGGTCGAACGTGGCCAAAAGCCGGAATAAATCAACAAAATTTCCCCAGGTACTGATATGATCCACATGCCCCGATCCGCCATCGGTTTGCTTCCGTTGATTTTTATTGCACTAGCTTGTGAACGGGCTGCGAAGGACAGGGGAGTGCCAGATTCTGAAAATGTGGCAGCGCCGCAGGTACTCCAGCAAACCGAACTGTTGGATGAGTTTTTGCGCGATCGCATTGAAGAGGCGGGCATTCCGCCGCGGATCGCGGTCGGCAATGAGCTGATCCATGCCTCTGCCGTGCTGCCGCTTTTTTATGAGCAGCGCGCTTATGCGCCCGCGTGGTGCCACGACGGCGGTATGGACTCCCGGGCGGATTCCCTGCTCGAAGCGATTCGCAATGCGGGTCAAGAAGGGTTGAATCCAAACGACTACCACCTGGAGAAAATCGGATCGCTTTGGGCGAGCGTGTATCAGCAGCGGGCGGAGAAAAAGCGGCATGACTCCCGCCAGCTTGTCGATCTCGATTTGTTGCTCACCGATGCTTTTCTCGTTTATGGCTCTCATTTATTGGCCGGCAAAATCAATCCTGAAACGATAGATTCCGAATGGTTCGCCAATCGCCGCGAAATCGATCTCGCCGCGCATCTCCAAACCGCGCTCGAAAAAAATCAAATCACCGAAGCTTTGCGAAGCTTGCTGCCGCCGCAGCCCGGTTATGCCCGCCTGCGAAAAGCGCTGGCGCGCTATCGCGACATTGCCGCAAACGGCGGCTGGCCGGTGGTGCCCGACGGGCCAAAATTGCAGCAAAGCGACCACGGCGAACGCGTTGTGGCGTTGCGGCGCCGGCTCATTGCCGCCGGCGATTTGGACCCGGCCGAGGGTGACAGCCTTGATCTTTTTGACGACGCGGTGGCAGAAGCGCTGCGCAAATTTCAGCGGCGGCACGGCTTGGAGGTCGACGGTGTTGCCGGCGCCGCCACCCTGGCGAATTTAAATGTTCCCGTGGCGGAACGAATACGGCAAGTCATCTTGAACATGGAGCGCTGGCGTTGGCTCCCTCAGGATCTGGGGCAGCGCCACCTCCTCGTCAATATCGCAAATTTCGAATTGGATGTCTTCGAGTCCGGCGAGATCGTGCTCATGATGCGCGTGATGGTCGGCAGGGATTATCGGCGCACCCCGGTTTTTAGCGATCGCATGACCTATCTCGTTCTCAGTCCATACTGGCATGTGCCTCCGGGTATTGCCACCAGAGACATCTTGCCTGCGGTCAAAAAGGACCTCGGTTATCTCGCCAAACAAAACATGAAAGTCTTTCAAGGCTGGGGCGCAGAGGCCAGGGCGATTGATCCCGCCACCATCAACTGGCAAACAATAACGGCGAGAAACTTGAATTACAGATTCCGGCAAGATCCCGGGCCCGCCAATGCACTCGGCCGCGTCAAATTCATGTTTCCCAACCGGTTCAACGTCTATCTGCACGACACGCCCTCACGCGAGCTTTTCACCAGGACGGAGCGCGCTTTCAGCTCCGGTTGCATTCGCGTTGAAAAGCCCATTGAATTGGCGGAATATGTTTTGCGCGGCGATCCCCAATGGACGCGCGCCAACATCGAAGCGGCATTCAAGAAATGGCAGGAGCAGACTGTGCGCTTGCCGGAGCCGATTCCGGTGCATTTGCTTTATTGGACGGCGTGGGCCAATGACGACGGCTCCATCAATTTTCGCCGCGATATCTATGAGCGTGACAAGCGGGTGGAAGAGGCGCTGTTCGAGAAGCCGCCTTCTACGTAATTTATGGAAAGGGATTCGAATGCATGGATTTTTTTATGAGCGGCGCTGCCGGCTGCTCCCAAGCGTTTTGCTGCCAATCGGGATTCTTATTTTTTGGCAAAACGCCATGGCCGGCTCAGGGTCACATTTTTCCACAGAAACAGCCGGTTTCGCAGTAAAATTCAAGGATGAAGTGTCCTCCTATCGCATCCTGGGCGTCTTTGTGCTGCCGCGGGAGACGCTCGCGCTGGAAGTGCAGGAGGCGCCCACGCACCACCAGTATGTTCTCAAGGCTGCGGCCGGAAAGGCAACGCCGTTCACCGCCAACAAATGGCAATGGCAGGCGCCGCAGGAAACCGGATTGTATCCGGTTAGAATTGTTCGCACGCCGTCTGCAGATTCCGTTGTCTTGAACATTTTTGTGATGATCCCCTACGAGCGCCTGCGTGGCGAATATTTGAATGGCTATCGCATCGGCAAATATTCCTCGGTCCCCTTGCAGCAGTTGTCCGTTTACAAGCCGCCGCGAGGATTTGTCGAAGTCACCCAAGAGAACCAGGAAGCTTTGATTGCGCCGCACTTCAAACTAAAACAATTCCTCTGCAAGCAGAATGGCGATTACCCGAAATACGTCGTGCTGAGCGAGCGGCTGTTGATGAAACTGGAGCTGATTCTCGAGCAGGTTAACGAAAAAGGCTATCGCTGTGATACGTTTCATATCATGAGCGGATATCGCACGCCTCATTATAACAAAGCCATCGGCAATGTAAAATACAGCCGCCACGTTTACGGCAGCGCTGCGGACATTTTCATCGACGTGAATCCGCCGGATGGGATGATGGATGATCTGAACGGCGACGGCAAATCGGATCATCACGATGCCGCGATACTTCATGATATCATCGACGCCATGTATGGTAAGCCGTGGAATTCACGTTTCATTGGCGGATTGGCAAAGTACGCGAAAACCGCCTCGCACGGCCCGTTCGTCCACGTCGATGTACGGGGATTTCGCGCCCGCTGGGGGGGAATGAAGCAGCCGTAAATCAATTGCAGTGAAATGGCTTGTTCTTGCCCAAAAACCATTCTGCCGTTTGACTGCACCCGAGAGTTGCGGCGAATGCCGTGTTACCGTTTACAGTTGCGGCAATTTCATGAACCTCTTTCTTCTCAATATCCTTCTCGCCTTGATTTGGTTGGCGTTGACCGGACACTTCACGCCTGCCAATTTCGTCGCTGGCTTTTTGCTGGCCTATATCGTGTTGTGGCTGGTGCAGCGCACGACGGAACCCTCGAGCTACTTTGTGAAAGTGCGCCAGGTGCTCGGTTTCATCGCCTTTTTTGTTTGGGAATTGACCAAGGCCAATCTGCGCGTGGCTTACGACGTGGTGACCCCACACCATCACATGCGGCCCGGGGTCGTGGCCATTCCGTTGGATGCAAAAACCGATCTCGAAATCATGCTGCTCTCCAGCCTGATCACGCTGACGCCCGGCAGCTTGAGCCTGGATGTTTCCGCGGACCGCCGCGTGCTCTACATTCACTCCATGTACATCAAAGATATCGAAGCTTTTCGGCAAGAGGTCAAGGCCGGCCTCGAACGCCGTTTGCTGGAGGTGCTGCGATGAACTTGCTGAACATCACATTAATGGCCGCCATACCCTTGTTGACCCTGACCGTGGTTTTTGCGTTCATCCGGCTGGTGCGCGGGCCGGGGTTGCCCGACCGCGTGGTGGCGCTCGATCTTATTTTCACCATCGGGATCGGCATCATCGCGGTCTACGCCATCTTGACCAATCAACCGGCATTTCTTGACGTCGCCATCATCGCGGCGCTCATTGCATTTTGGGGAACCATCGCTTTTACTTATTATTTGAAAAGGAGAGCGCACGAATGAAAGAAACCTTCAGCGCCGTCTTGATAATCGTCGGCGCCATATTTACCGTTTTGGCTGCCGTTGGCATTTTGCGCATGCCCGACCTTTTTCAGCGCCTGTCTACCGCCACCAAAGCGGCGACATTGGGAGTCGGCTCCCTGCTGCTGGCCGCAGCGGTTTACTTTGATGACCTCGGCACCACCACTCGAGCGCTGGCAACGATTTTTTTTCTGGTTCTCACCGCGCCGATTGCAGCGCATATCATTGGCCGCGCCGCTTATTTTGTCGGCACGCCGCTGTGGGAGGGGACCATAAGCGATGAGCTGGCCGGGCGGTATAATCCTGAAACCCATCTCCTTGAAAGCCCCAACGCAGCGAAGAGCACGCCGCGGCGTGATTCGAAGGAAATGATTGAATCTGAAAACAAACAACAAATCCGCTGACCAATATTGCTGTGAGCGGTTTAGCCGGCCAGCATAAATTTTCACCGGCGCAACGAAACGCAAGATCGGCAAATTTCAACAAGCCGACGGCGGCACGCCGTTTCGCGATGCGATCGGCGACATGAGCCTTGCCACGCAAGCGAAACTTTTGCGTTTGCGGCAGGAAGGAAGGTTCGAGCGCTTCGGCGGCGACGAGACGATTCATTGCAACGTGCGCATCGTTGCCGCCACCAACAAAAATCGCGAAGCCGCCATTGTCGAAAAAGCCTTTCGTGAAGCTCTCTCTTGTCGCGTCAAAGTCATCACCATCAACCTGCCGCCGCTGCGCGCGCGTCCGGATGATTTGCCCGACCTGATTCAGCATTTCCTCCACAAGCACTCCGCCGAGCTTACAGCTTTTTTCAAATGAAACCTTCGCCCCTGACCGCCTCGCCCCAGTCGTCGTCGATGGCTTGGAACGGTATCATGGCAGGCTTTACGAGACGGTGAGGTCGGCACGCGAGGGGGAGTTGATTGTGGCGGCGATGCAACATGCCGGCGGAAATCAGGTTCGCGCTACGCAGCTTCTGGGCAGCTCTCGTGTCATGTGGCACGATCGCCCGGAGCGGGACGGCAGCAAGGCCGAGGTGATCATGCAAAAGGCGTAACCCATTCCAGGTTGCCGAATCCGCTGGCAACCCCGCCGCCGCAGCCCGCTGGCGTCGGGAGCAGATGCAAGATCAGATGCCGTTTGCGGCGCGGCCGGCACACTGACGTCGGGCGGCCTGCCCCGAGCTGCTGCCTCCCCACCTTGCGCGAACTGGCAGCAACCGGAAAAAAACGGATGCAAAAAAAATCCCACGAAAAGGCTCAGGCGTCTTTTCGTGGGATTTTAATTCTGTCGGTGCAAGAATTCTTCCGTAATCACATGGACTCGCGTTTACGGCTTATCGCTGCCGTCGTTCTTCTTCTCGATGGGAGGCTCGGCGGGTTTGTCCTTCTTTTCGTCGGCCGGTGCCGCAGGGGCTTCGGCATCGGTGTTGAGCAGATTGCGCAGCCGCGCCAGCATGGCCTCCATGCGTTTGCGCTCGCTGCGAATGCGCTCCAATTCCTCTTCGGCATTGGCGGTCTTCTGCTGCTCCGCGTTCAGTTGTGCTTCCAACTCGGGCTGGCGCGAGACCAACCGGCCGCCGGAGCTGACGAACAACGGTTTGTTGTCCGGCGGCGGCGCTTGGTTGAGATTGAGCTTGACGCCGAAGTTCACGCGCCAGGCGGGATAGTTGGGAATATCGGGATGCAGGCGCGGCAGACCGCTGATGTAGCGCGTCGTTTCCTTGCCCTGCGACAGCCGGAAATCGAAGCCGACATTGAAGGCAGCCCAATACTTCGGGCGGTAACTCACGCTCGGCGAAAAATAGAAGAAATCTTCACGGGCGTAGGCGGTGACCGGCGGCCGTTGCGTGAAGATGCGGCCATACAGCTCGAAGGTGAAATCGAATTGCGCAGTGGGAATCGCCAGTCCGGCGCCCAATTGAAACTCCTGCGAGGGGCTCAGCACCGCTTGCGTATCGATGGCGGCGCCGGTGAGCAGTTTGCCGAGATCATTGTGATGCAGAAAGCCGAAGTTGACATGAAAGTTCGGTTCATTCTCCGGCAGCAGCAAATCCGGGCTGTAGGAGGCCGCAGCCATCAAGCCGATCTCATAGCCGCCCCCGCTGTAAGGCTCGAACAGGATGTTGTGATGCTTGGCAAAGGGCAGGCGCACGCTGCCGCTGGCGCCGAATTTCAATGGGCTGACCTTGCTGCCGAGCGAGCCGATTTTGGCACCGAGGTAAAGATCGTCCGGCAGATTGCGCGGCTGGCTGCCGCGGTGCGCATCTTGATAGATCACCTGCGTCGCCGCCCATTCCACATGCTTGCCGCTGGCGAAATGCAGACCGAGCGCGGTCTGCACATTCCAGAAGGTGAAGCTGGTGGGAGGCTGGCCGGGGCGCGGCTTCACCACGGTTTGATAATACGAAGAGCCGAAGCCGTGCAGAGTGAGTTGCCCTTTGGGCAGCGTCCATGCCGAGTGCAGATGCGGCAACCCGCGGCCGCCGATCAGACTAAAGGTCTGGCCGTGCGCCGGCGGGGCAACCAGGGCAGCCAGGGCCACCGTCATCGCAGCACAAAGAATTCGCTTCATAAGCTTGCGTCCGTCCTATTGGTTTGGTGAATCGGGTGGATGGGGAGGCAACCGCCTTGTCCGCCTCTCGTGTTTTCGCCGATGAAAGTTCTGTAATCTGTTCCCAACTCAACGTGTTCACTACTATACACGCAGAGTGCGGCAGGTGCATGCAACCCGCCGAGAAATTGTCGCAGCCGCGCGGCCATAAAGCGCTTGCGCTTTGAGATGAAATTCAGTAATGTCACCGCACTTCGACAGCCTGGTGACACGATTGCAACAATTCACCGCCGGTTTATGCCCAAAAAATTCCTGACGATACACGGCCACTTCTACCAACCGCCCCGCGAAAACCCCTGGACTGAAGCCATCGAGCGCCAAGACGGTGCCGCGCCGTTTCATGATTGGAACGAGCGCATCGACCATGAGTGCTACACGCCCAATGCCTACGCCCGCATCAGCGATCACGACAACCGCATTACCACCATCGCCAACAATTTCGAGTGGATCAGCTTCAACTTCGGGCCGACGCTGCTGAGCTGGCTGGAGAAGTTCTCGCCCCGCACTTACGAACGCATTCTTGCCGCCGACCGCAACAGCTTGCGCCGCCATCCCGGCCACGGCGCCGCCCTGGCGCAGGCTTACAACCACGCGATTTTGCCCCTGTGCAACGAGCAGGATCTGAACACCCAAATCCGCTGGGGCCTGGCGGATTTCCGTTACCGCTTTGGCCGCGAGCCGGAAGCGCTGTGGCTGCCGGAAACCGCGGTGAATGAGCGCGTCATGCGAGCGCTCATCGCTCATCAGATGAAGTATGTGATTCTCTCGCCCTATCAGGCCCGGCGCGTGCGGCCGCTCGCCGGCGGTGACTGGCGCGCCGTCGAGCAGGGCGAGATCGACGTCACCCAGCCCTATCGCTGGTTCGACCGCAACGCCGGCGGCGAACGCATACCCGGGCGGTTCATCGACGTTTTCTTCTATCACGGCGGCCTGGCACGCGGCGTCGGTTTCGAGCATCTGGTGCGGGATGCCAAGCATTTTGCCGGCCAGGTGGATGCCGCCTTCAGCAACCACGGCAGCAATCAACCCCAGCTCGTCTCCATCGCCACCGACGGCGAAACCTACGGCCATCACGAACATTTTGCCGAACGCGGCCTGGCTTATTTGCTGCAACGTGCCGCGCCGCAGCGTGACATTGCCATCACCACCTACGGCGCCTATCTCGCCGAGCATCCGCCGCAGCAGGAAGTGGATTTGAAAACGGGCCCCAACGGCGAAGGCACGGCGTGGAGCTGCGCCCACGGCGTCGGCCGCTGGGCGCGCAATTGCGGCTGCCGGAGCGGCGGCCCCGCAGAATGGCAGCAGGAGTGGCGCGCGCCCCTGCGCGAAGCCCTGGATCAACTGCGCGACGAGCTTAACCAACTCGCGCTCGAATTCGGCGAGCCGCTGTTCAAAGACCTGCCGGCGGCACGGGACGGCTACATCGCAGTCATCCTGCAGCGCACGCCCGAGCGCCTGCAAAGCTTTCTCGACCGCCACCAGCGCCAGCCGCTGAGTCCCGAGCAAAAAATCGCCGCCATCAAATTGATGGAGATGCTGCGCAACGCCCAGCTCATGTACACGAGCTGCGGCTGGTTCTTCACCGAGCTTTCCGGCATCGAAACGGTGCAGATCATCCAATATGCCGCGCGCGCGATTCAACTGGCGGAGGCCCTGAGCCGGCGGCCGTTCGAAGAGAATTTTCTGCGGAACCTCAAGGCCGCGCCCAGCAACGTGAAAGCCTACCGCGACGGTGAAGGCGTTTATGACAAGCTGGTGCGGCCGGCGATCGTTTCGTTCACGCGCGTCATCAACACCTATGCCTTTCGCGCGCTGTTCTTCGAGGCGCCCGCGCAGGAGAAACTCTATCATTATTCCCTGCAGCGCGAAGACCTCACCACCGCGGCCGCCGCCGGCGCTTCCCTGCTCACCGGCCTGGTGCAGGCACAGTCCGGCATCACCACCGAGAGCCTGCGCTACGGCTTTGCCTTGATCAAGCACGGCAGCGCCGACACCGCGCAATGCTTCATCCGCCGGGTGACGGGCACCTGGAATTATCACACGCAGCGCGACGCACTGGTTCAACGCTTGCACGCCGGCAGCGAGCTGGCCGACTATCTGCAAAAACACTGGGCGATGCAGGGCTACGGCCTGCAAAACATCTTCCTCGAAGAACGCCAGCAACTGATCCGTCTCATGCTGCAGGATCGTCTGGACGAAATCGGCGAAGCCTATCGCCAGCTCTACGAAGACAATCTCACCCTGATCCGCAACCTGCGCGACCTCGGTGCCACCATTCCCGAAGAACTCAGTGTGCCGGCGCGCTATACCCTCAGCCTCGAGCTGCGCCGCGAAATCGAACGGCTCGGTGAGACCACGGAAACGGAAGCCTACCGCCGCTGCCTGGAAATCTCACGGTTGGCCGAGAAACTCGGCATCGAGCTCAGCACCGAGTGGGCGGGGCAACATCTGCAAGCCATGCTGGAAAAGCGGCTGCATGCACTCTCCGCCAACTTCGGTCCGGCGTGCTGTCAGGAAATTCTCAGCCTGATCGACATCGCGCAAAAACTCAAACTGCGCCTGACTCCCGATCACATCCAAAACACCATCTTCGAGCTGCTGCAAGACCGGGTGCAACCGTTGATCGACACGGTCGCCGCCGATCCGCAAAACCGGCAGGCCTATGAACTCAGCACGCTCTTCCTGCAAATTGCCTATCATTTCAATTTCAATATCAAAGCCTACAAGGATCGCATGAAGGCGCTGGAGGAGCAGTTGGCTGCCGACCCCAGTGTGTGGCCTTAGCGCAATAGCGGCAAATCGCCGCGGGCTTTTCTTTGCCAGGATTCAGACTCAATCCTGTAGATTCTGCAATCCTGTCTCAGCTTGCTTTTGGGGTTCTTTCGGTGCACGGCAACTTTGAGAAATATTTCCGCGACTCCTGTCATCCAAAGCGAATTCTGCGAGAATGCAAACACAGCGCCGAGTGCTTCACAAGATTCCACTGAATGACATTGTCAATCTCGCAGCGCGGCAACTTGCCGCAACCAAATCTGTCAACCGCGAATCAACGCTAATCAACGCGAATAAAAAATTAGCGTACATTCGCGTGAATTAGCGGTTCGCGAAAATCTTCGCGGTTGTGATAGTTTTTCCGGAGTAATACTATACAAAACGGAAGCCCCCGCGTACCCGCTTGCCCAGTCATCGTGAGTCGGAATCATGCATGCCCCCGAGCTCAAAAAACTCCGGCATCATGCCCGCGAAATTTTTCTCGCCGGCTTGAGCGCCGTGGATCCTGAAAGAGCCGTTTTGCGCACCCTGCAGCGCGAAGGCGCCCTGCTGCACCTCGCCGGCGAAACCTTCGACCTCAACAAATTCGGCCGGGTGCTGGTGCTGGGCGCCGGCAAGGCCTCGCCCGCCATGGCAGCCGCTGTAGAAACCCGCCTGGTCGATCGCATCGCCGAAGGCCTGATCGTCACCAAAGACGGCCATGGCCGGCCGCTGCGAAAATGCCAGGTGTTGGAAGCCGGCCACCCCATTCCCGACAGCCGCGGGGAGCAGGCCGCGCGCCGGCTGCTGCATTTGGCCGAGACCGCGCAGATCAATGATCTCGTCATCTGTCTCATCTCCGGAGGCGGCTCCGCGCTGCTGCCGTTGCCTGCCGGCGAAATCACCCTGGCGGACGAACAACAGGTCACCGAGTTGCTGCTCAGTCACGGCGTCACCATTCATGAGATCAACACCGTGCGCAAGCACATTTCGCGCTTGAAGGGCGGCCAGCTCGCGCGCACGGTTTATCCCGCCACCCTCGTCACCCTGGTTCTTTCCGACGTCATCGGCGATCCGCTCGACATCATCGCCTCCGGCCCGACCGTGCCGGATCCCTCCAAGTTCTCCGATGCCGAGCGCGTGCTGGTGCTCTACGGCGTCTGGCCCAAGCTGCCGGCAAGCGTGCGCGACTATCTCACCGCCGGCTGCCGCGGCCACGCGCCGGAAACGCCCAAGCCCAACGATCCGATCTTCGCCAAAACCCTGGCGCACATTGTCGGCTGCAACGCCGACGCGCTCTCCGTCTGTGAAATGCACGCGCGCAGCCTGGGCTACAACACCATGGTGCTGAGCCATCGCGTGCAGGGCGAAGCGCGCGAGATCGGCCGTTTCTATGCCGCGCTGTTGCACCACGTGGTCGATCGCGGCCAGCCCCTCGCGGCGCCGGCCTGCATTCTCGCCGGCGGCGAAACCACAGTGACGCTGCGCAATCCGCGCGGCAAGGGCGGCCGCAACCAGGAGATGGCGTTGTCGGTCGCGCTCGACATCGACGGGCTGCCCAACTGCGTGTTTCTCTCCGCGGGCACCGACGGCACCGACGGCCCCACCGATGCCGCCGGCGCCTTTGCCGACGGCTGGACCATTGCCCACGCCCGCACCCGCGGCATGCGCTTCTTCTCCAGCTTCCTGCGCGACAACGACAGCTACAACTTCTTCAGCCAACTCGGCGATCTCTTCATCACCGGCCCGACCGGCACGAATGTGATGGATGTGCAGATTATGCTGGTGAGTTGAGGGGGGGGTGGGCTTTGGGGAAGTCCGCCAGCTTTCTGTGAGATTGAGCTTCCTCCGCCTGTCATGCCGAAAGACTTGATTTGCAAAAGTTTTTCCCATGCCAGACGACTCCCCTTCCCCCCAAAATACAAATGTTACAATTACACAAAATTTGTTCTTGATTTATTAAAAAAAACTTTGCATCTAGGCGCCACCATAGCTGTTGGTTGCATGTCTTTGCGCGAATAAGTCTCACCCTCAAATCTCATTACAATCGCATTTTCTGACTGCCACGCTCCTGAATGGTCGCGGGAGACGTGGTGGCATAATTGTCCAGGGGAGGTTCGTTTCACCGGCATCTTTTAAGCCCGAAAAGAGGCCAATCGCGGCAAGCGAAGTTTGGAAACGAACCGTGTACTTCAACCAGGCACTTAAGGCAAAGGCAAAATTCCTTCCCCCTCTCCAATCGCCAAGTGATTCGTCCACGTGAGTAATCCGGAAGCCGCGCTACGGCCGGTGGACGCGGCTGGCAGAGAAGCAGCATCTCGGCGGGACGCAATCACTCTGGCATCTCAGAACACAGCATCGCCTCACAGCAACGATCGAAGCTGAGATCGGTTGTACCCGGGCTGACCTCGAGAACCGCGCCGGTTGCAGCGCGGGCCGTTGGATTTGCTGTTGCGGTAGATGAAGCTGTCCCCTCCTGCATGAACTGCTTCTGCGATCCTGCACTCTATTGACAATTTGAATTCTCAAGCCAGCCGCCCCGCTGGAAGGATTCGGCGCATACACAATGGTATATCGCGAAATGGGTGTCGTGGCGTGAATTGAAGGATTCAAGGGTGGTTTGTTTCTTGACGAAGAAAGGAAGGGAGTGAACAATGGAACGGGAACAAAGGGTAAACGTCGTCAACACGTCGAAAGCCGCACCAGCCCAGCGTCGCAGCAGATCACACGGAAGAGTTGTTGGCTACTTTCTGCACATTCTGTGGGAGCATCCGGCGTTGATCATCCCCATGTTCTTTGCAATTGCAACGGTAATTGGTTTCTACTATCAAATTACCTTTTATGATCTATTTCGGGTCAACATTGTCAATTTCTCCCGCCCGGAAGATTTCTTTTTTGGCTGGATGCAGCACCGGCCTGCGATCTATGCTGTCTTTGGTTCCACGCTTGCGATGATTGGATTCTTTTGGGGAAGCGAATGGGGAAGACGTTTTGTCTGTCAGGGACTCACTCGAAGCATGATACTCAATAGACTTGGAGTAGCATCCATTGCGTTGGTTATCGTATTGGTCGTAATTCTGTTATTTGATCTGACTTTGCCGAGGGCTGTGACGAGCATACTCAACAAGCAGCTCCTTATTTATGGTACGAACACAACCTGTACAATTATTATTGGTTTTATGCTCCATCCCTTCTTGTCACTTATTCCAATAGAACCAAACAAGCGTGAACATAGCAAGAAAATAAGGCGACGAATTTTATATAGCAGCACACTAATAGTGATGTTCTTCTTCTTCCTCATGTTACGGGGTCAGCTTCAAAGCATTGCTGCTGATCAGATAAATCAGTCGAAGAGCAAAGATATTGACTATTTGGTGTACATCAAGTCGGATCAAGGCATGAACCCCGAACCTCTAACGCTTCGATTTATGGGCTCGACGAGTGCGTATAAGCTATTCTATCGCAAACAAGACAACAGCTTTGTCGCTATTCCCCAGGAGCATATCGCATTGATCATGACAAAATATGGGTACTGACAATGATGAAAGAGCCAACTCGTAAGTCCCCAAAAGCCGGACATAAGGATCCAGCGACACCCAATATCCCTCTAAGAAATAAGGAAAAATCAAGAGAAAGCAACATTTGGATTGCGGTAGCCTTAGTTATTCTTCTTGCCATGACAATATTCAGTTCACAAAACTCAAATTGCAAGCAACCTTCTATAGATATAATGATTGCCACTACACCTGATGGCGTCGATATTTACCGAGACAAGATTTATATTGGCACAACCAACTACAGCCTCCAGCTCAAGATCGGGAGGGAATACAGCTATATTCTTCGGAAAAGAGGATATGACGACTTACCAATTACAATAAAGGCAGAAAGAGATACTTCTTATCACTACACACTCATTCCATCTTTTACAACAATTTATGTGCAATCAACTCCCTCAGGTGCATCCATTTATGGAGGCGCTAACTATTCCAGCTTAATCGGTCACACAACGCATTCTATTCCCAACCGCCAACCTGGTGATACACTCAAATTCAAACTGACAAAGTCCGGTTATTACGACCAAATGATTTCCATCGTTGTGTCACAAGAGAAGAGTAACTTTCACTACAACCTTCAACCTATTTTACCCAGTGCTGCAAGGCCATCCACACCAACTAGTACTTCCAGCCTTGCATCCATCTGTGTTGTCTCCTTTCCTGCAGGCGCATCCGTCTTTCTGAATGGGGATTTGGCCGGAAGGACGCCCTACAACGCGACACATCCGGCTGGAAAATATGAACTCACACTAAAAAAGAATGGCTTTAAGGATTGGTATCAGGATTTTACACTCGGAATGGCTGGGCAAAATATCAATGCAACGCTGCAGTGCCGTACGGGTAGGCTCTCAGTCACCATAGGCCCCGCGGAGTTTACGCTATGGGTTGGCAGCCGCAAGTATGTCAATTCCCTTCCCGACAGTGTCATGTGTGTTGGATCGCACACAATACCTATCCGTGATTCCAGAAATGTCCTGTTGTGGCAGGAAGCTGTAGAGATTAACGAAAACGAAACCACGAAGCTTCACATTAATTTTAAGGACACAGCATATGTATTTGTTTCAGCGCGCTATGGCAACCAGCCAGTTGATGCTTATGTCATCGTCGATGGTGACACGATCAAAAACAAAGAGGAGGCCCTGAAAACCCCGTTACGCGTTCCGGTGAGAGTGGGCTGGCGTGAGTTGAAGCTTTATCACAAAGACTACGAATTTGAAGTCACGCAGTTCAACGCCTCCCAAAAGGGAGTCGAAATCGAAAAAAGCTTGCAGGCAAGACCAGTCAAAAACGACACTCTATCAACCAAGAGCAGTGGCAATAGAGGGTTTCAAAATTGAGATTGCCGACTATGAGATGGCAACTGGCTTTGGGGAGGGGAAGAATGATTCATCATATCGCGCGAAATAGAACCGCTTCATCGCTGGCCATTCAACGAGCCTTTTGGCCATGGCTGACAGCTCTGATGCTGATTCAGTTGTCACCCCTCTCCCCGATGCTTGCTCAGGATTCTTGTGCTACCCTTGTCGATTCAGCCATGATCAAAGCGAGAAATGCAACCAACTCGAGCCATTTCAATCAGGCGGTCGAAATTGCAAAGAGAGTCGAGCAATTGCAATGTTCGCCAAAGTATCTTGCCAAGGCATATGAAGTCATGGCTTACGTCATCTTTTCCAGTGGATACAACAATCCTTCTCATGAACAAAGGGCAAAAGATTACTTGTGCAAAATGCGGAAATTAGGTTTCTTCCAATCTCTGAGTGATGCAGCAAAGAGCCAACTTGGAAAATTAATTGCTGAGATCGAGGGCGATTCAGATTGTGCGCCTGCGATCGTCACACCTCAACCACAACCCATAGTATCCACGAAAGTCAATCTTGGCCTCACCTCCGGCTACCTCCACGCCTGGGACCTGCCGGAAGATCTGCGTCGATCCTGGCCAGGAGGGGAGTGGCTGAACGACCCGCGCCTCGGCGCGGAAATTCGGGTCGGGGAACGGGCTGATCTCGGGCTGACAATGACGGCAGCAACGCTTCCCCTCTCACAAGAGCAGGGTGGCCCCAAGAATCTCGTTCTCTATGGCTCGTCCGTGGAATTGAAATATCACCTGCGCGAGCGGGACGCCGCCGTGCCGGTCTATTGTCTCGCGGCACTGGGCGGAACGTGGTCGAAAACATCGGACTCGTGGGCATTGTCGACAAGCATCGGTGGCAAATTTGCTCCCAGTATCGCCCTCGGCGCGGGCTTGCGCTGGAGATTCCACGACTCATTTCCAATCAGCCTATTTCTCGAAACCCGGATAACAAGATTGCTTGGCTCAGGCCCAAAACTGCAGAGCGAAGAAGTCACTTTCTTTCACGGCTCGCAAGTCGGTTTTCACCTTCCCTTGCTCAACACCAAAGCCAAATCCTCATCTCGAGCAAACACAAAGCCGCGGGAGAGATTTTGGGAGAAAATGGGGAAGATCGCAGTGCCCCTCGGCTTGACGGTGGGAGGTGCAATACTTGCCTGGCGTCAAAACAAACCGCCGGGAAATGGCATCCTCCCCGATCCCCCGCCACCGCCGGACGGCGGTTAGGCTGAAGGCAAAGCCTGAAACCTTGCCAGAATCGGCGAGGTGACGGCTTGGATGAAATACAAAACACCCAAACCCCGGTGAAGTAATATGAAGGCAAAAATAATCCTGGCATTGCTGGCCGGCGCCGTGCTGGCGCTGCGGCTGCCGGCACAGAGCTTCGCGAGCGCGGGGGAGCAAGTTCAGCAAACCCAGGCGGCAGCTCCCGCGCCGTCGCCTGCCCCCATCATTCTGGCCGTCGACAGCATCGTTATCTTCGCCGACAAAAATCTCGAAGAATGTGTTAGGAGCCAGGACGGTATTCCCAAAGTGGGCCCGATTTACGCAAGCGACATGGCGAGGCTCACGAGCTTGAAGTGTGAATCCAAGAATATCACAAGCCTGAAGGGTTTGGAATACGCCGTCAATCTTACGGAGCTCCGGCTGTACAACACCAAGTCCATCCACGATCTTTCGCCGCTGCGCCACCTCATCAAACTCACTTTCCTGGATTTGCGCTCCTGCGGCGCAGACAGCGTGGGGCCACTCAGGCAGTTGACCAACCTGCAGACTTTGCTGCTCGCCGGCAACAAGATCGCAATAATCGATTCCCTGGCGTTACTGACCAACCTGACAAAGCTCGAGCTTTATGACAACCTAATCGACAGCGTCACCGCCCTCCGTGGCATGACAAAACTGACCTATCTGACACTCCACAAGAACCGAATTACTTCACTCGAGGGATTACAGGACAAGTTATCTTTGGCTACTCTGAGCCTTCATGACAACAATCTCACAGAACCACGTGGGGGCAATGTTCTCAATCCCCTGAGGTCACTAACGTCACTCACAGAGCTTTATCTCAACGATAATGCCGGTATCTCCAATCTCAATCCGCTGGATGAACTAACCAATTTGAAAATACTTTGGCTCAACAACACGGCAGTCAGAGTAATCAAGCCGCTGGAGAAATTGACCAAACTGACCGAGCTCTGGCTCAAAGGCTGCAAAATTGATTCACTCATTCATCTGCGCGATTTGGTGGATTTGAAGAAGCTGGACATTGCCAGCACCAATCTTCGTGGCCATGGCGAACTGCTTCAGCTTTATCGCTTGGATAAGCTCAACTTTCTTGGCTTGCGTGGGAACTCCAACATCACCGACGGCAAAGCTGTCTTCCGGCTCGCTCAGAATCTCGACAGTCTCGAATGCGAAGAAATCGACTGGGAGGACTGCTGCGGGATCGACGCATTTTTCACCAATCTAGCGCTGCTCGACTCGGTACAAGAAGCGCTTCAGCGCATGTATCCTGGCGGTTCGTTCGCGTGCATCGACGAAAAGGAGATCACACTCCTGGAATCTCTCCGCCTGAGACGCATCGACAGAGACACGGAGGAAGACACACTCGACGGCCTCGAATTCGCCACCAATCTTACCCATCTCGAGCTGCCGGGCAACGAGATTGTCGACCTCTCACCGCTGGACTCGCTGTACAACTTGAAAGTGTTGATCCTCGACAACAACAGAATCCAAAAGTTGGGACCATTGCACCAGCTCGACGGGCTTGATTCGCTTTCGCTGGCGGGGAATGTCATTGAGAGCATCGCTGCTCTCGGCACACTGACGGACCTGGAGTATCTGCGGTTGCGGCAAAACAGAATAGATTCCGCCATTGCGCTCGGAAAACTCACTCGCTTGCGCACGCTGGATTTGAGCCACAACCGGCTCAAATCCAGCACCGGTCTGGGCAACAAGCCACAGCTCGACAGCCTGCTGCTGGGAAACAATCACCTCGCTGAGTTGACTGATTTGGATAATTTGCCGACTTTGCGTTACCTGACGTTGAACGACGACAGTCTCGGTCACGAGGATCTCCTCCTCCTTTACGATCTGAAGGAGTTGCGCTATTTGAATCTCCGCGGTAACCAGCGCCTGACCAGCGGAAAGGAAATGCAAAAACTGGCTGATGAATTGCCACATCTGAATTGCGACACCATCATCTGGGATCATTGCTGCGGCATCGAGGAGTATTTCGTCTCCTTCCCCTTGCTGGAAGCAGTCAGAGCGACCTTGTCTCGCGCGGGCGACAGCACAGAGCACTGCATCAACAACGATGACATTCAGCGGCTGGACAGCCTCGATGCCAGCGGCCTCGCAATCACCAGCCTAGCCGGGCTGGAGTTTGCCAAAAACCTGGCGCAATTGAATCTCAGGCGGAACGACTTGCGCGACAGTGCGCTGGCGGCGTTGAGCGCCTTGCCCGGACTGCAAACCCTCGACCTGGGATTCAATCACTTGCAACGGCCCGAGGCGCTGCGGCCAATGAAACAGCTCTATCGCCTGAATTTGGAAAGCAATCAAATTGATACCGCTAGCGCGCTTGCGGAGCTAAGGCAATTGCGCACGCTGGATCTGAGCCACAACCAACTTAGATCCAGCACCGGTCTGGGCAACAAGCCACAGCTCGACACCCTGTGGCTGGGCAACAATCAGCTCACCGAGCTGACCGGCCTCGGCAACTTGCCAGCTCTGCGCCTTCTGGCGCTCAACGACAACCTTCTCGATCATGATGATCTCCCCTTTCTCTATCATCTCGACAAACTCGAGACGCTCGTGTTGCGCGGCAATTCCGGCATCAGTGATGGCAAGGCCGTCTTTTGGCTCGCCGACAGTCTCGACAGTCTCGAATGCGAAGGAATCGATTGGGAGGGCTGCTGCGGAGTCACCGCGTTTTTCGAGAATGACGCCCTGCTCGACTCGGTGAAACAGGCGCTGCAGCGCCAATATCCTGGTGGCTCGTTCGAGTGCATTGACGAAAAGGAGATCACACTCCTGGAATCTCTCCGCCTGAGACACATCGACAGAGACACGGAGGAAGACACCCTCGCCGGCCTCGAATTCGCCGTCAACCTCACGCATCTCGAACTGCCCAACAACGAAATTGCCGACCTCGCGCCGCTGGATTCGCTGTACGACTTGAAGGTGTTGATCCTCGACAACAACAGAATCCAACACATTGAGCCCCTGCACCAACTCGAAAACATCGACTCGCTTTCACTGGCGAATAATCAAATCGACGCTTTGACGGCCCTGGCGGGATTGACCGACTTGACCGGACTCGATCTGCGTGGCAACAGACTGGATACGCTTGATATCAGCGGCCTGTATGGTCTGACAAACTTGCGCTGGCTCGACCTGCGGGAAAATGCCGGCATTCAAGGCTGCGCTGGACGCAGCGCAATCGAAATTCTCCTTGACAAAGTGTCCAATCTTTCGCCGGACAGCGTTTGGTGGGACGGCAGGGAGGCGCGATGCAAGTTTCGCCCGCCTGCGATTACTTCCATCGAGATTGACCCGAAGCATGCGTATCTTTGTCAGGATGTCCATCTGGTAGTAACCGTGGTCGACGCTGATGGTGATCCGGTGTATCTGGCCATCGACTGGGGCGATGACCAGCAGGAGACCTTGGGGCCCAAGGCTGCCGGCTCGATTTTTTCACCGGCGCACGCCTACACTGGTGCCGGCACCTTTCGGGTGACGGCCATGGCGCGAGATGAAACTGGAATGGATTCTGAAAAAATCGAATCCACAACCGTCATCGTGCGCGCGCGCCCGGTCGCCGGCGTCGACTACAGCGAGAAAACGGGGTTGCATTTCTCCGACGCGCTGACAATCAGCCTGAAATCAGAGACGCCGGGAGCGGTGATATACTTCAAGCTCGACGGCAGCGATCCAAGCCGGCGTGATTCCGTTTATAGTGGGCCCTTGCGGTTCACTCCCCCCGCCAACGTGCTGATCAAGGCCAGGGCTTATCTTCTGCCGTGCGATTCCAGCGCGGTGACGGAGGCGAGCTATGCGCTTTTTCCGCTGCCGAAAATTTCTCCGCCAGCCGATACCATTGCCGGGGCGGGCGTGCCAATGACGGTTGTCACCACGATTCAAAATGATCATGACTCGCTGCAGCACACGCTGCACTATCGTGTTGGCGGTGATTCCCTCTATCAAAGCCTGTCCATGATCCGGGGAGTGGACGGCGCGATCTCCGACACGATTCCCGGCGGCGCCATTACCAGTCGTGGCCTGGAGTATTTCATCTCTACGGCATACGACAGCCAGTTGGCCACCTATCCTGAAGAGGAGGCGGCGGCCAAGCCGAAAGTCATGCGTGTGCGAACGCTGGCTCTGACGAGCAAATGGAGCACGGTCGATTCCGTTTATCAAATGATCTCGGTGCCGAATCAACTGCAAAAGATGTCGGCCAGGGAGGTTTTCAGGGAATACTTCAAAAAATTCCCGAATTATGACAAAAGGGACTGGCGCCTGCTGCGCTGGGTGGATGATGATACCCCCGGTGATCTCGACTATGCCGAGTATCCGAATGTCGACAGTCTAACGCCGGGCCTGGGATTCTGGCTTATTACGAAAGAGTCGCAACCGGCTATTGCCGTGGGCGAAGCCATCAGCCTTCCCACTGACACGACTTTCGAACTGGCGCTGCGCAAGGGCTGGAATCAAATCGGCACACCGTTCGACTTTGCGATCGACTGGCGAGAGGTCAAGAAGCCGGCAGGCATGGAGGCCGACACGCTTTGGGTCTATCGCTGCGATAATAAGGACGGAGATAAATCCTACTATCCTCTGCTCGATGCCCACATGAAGCCGTGGCAGGCCTACTTCGTAAAAAGCGAAGTTGATGCCGTACTCAAAATTCCGCCGCATGCGGCCACCAGGCCGGCGCAAAAATCAATTGGCCCGCTTGCGGCTGCGCGCGCTCTGCAACCAGGCGAGTGGCTGCTGCGTTTGTCCGCCAGCGCCGGCAATCATGTGGATCCCGACAACTATGCCGGTTGTCTGTCCACCGCGGCCGAGGGCAGGGATGCCCATGATTTCAGCGAGCCGCCCCTGCTGCCCGGTTTCGTTGCGCTTTCCTTCCTCCCTGACGAGCGGCAGCAAGACGCTCAACGCTACGCCGGTGATTTCCGCCCGCCGTCGGTCAACGGCAAGGCTTTCGATTTCGCAGTGAGCAACGCGCGCCGTGATGTGCCCATCATGCTTCGGTTGGAAGAGGCGTGGAATCTGCCGCAAGACTGGCAGGCCATGCTGCACGACGTGAGCACCGAGAGAACCGTCGTTCTGTCAAGCGGGGGCGAGTACATCTTCTATCTGCAAGGATCGCAACCGCACCGTTTCAAACTGGCGGTGGGAGCGGACGACTTTCTGCGGAACCAGGATCCCGGCTTTGCGCCTCTGCCGTCGCGGCCGGAGCTGTCGCAGAATTTTCCCAATCCCTTCAATCCCGCAACCACGGTGCGCTACAGTCTGCCAACCGCGGAATTCGTGCGAGTCAATGTCTATGATGGCACCGGCCGGCTGGTTCGAACGCTGGCGGAAGGCTGGCGCAGCGCCGGCCATTACACCGCAAAATGGGATGGCCGTGACGCTGCGGGCGGCCGGCTGGCCAGCGGCGTTTATTTCATTCGCATGGAAGCGGGCGCGGTGGTGGTGCGGCGCAAGGTGTTGCTGGCCAAGTAGCCATTGGATGACCGGCAGCCTCATCGGTACGAATGACTGCCCGGCAAACAAACGGTTTCAACGCAGTAACAGAAAACCGGGCATCGTGCTTGCCGCGCCGAAGGCCAGCACCCGTATTGACAATTGCGCCTGGAATCCCGCGTTCGCGAATTGGCCAATGACTGGGATTTCGAGGTTACCATGAAGAACATTCAACCATAGAAAGGAGTGTCACCCATGCCAAAGAAAATCCTGCAGCTCGTCGGTGACTTTGCGGAAGACTACGAAGTCATGGTGCCGTTTCAGGCGCTGCAGATGGTCGGGCATACCGTGCACGCGGTCTGCCCCGACAAAAAGGCGGGCGACAAGATTCGCACCGCCATTCATGATTTCGAGGGCGATCAAACCTACAGCGAGAAGCCCGGCCACAACTTCACGCTCAACGCCACCTTTGCCGATCTCAAAGCGGAAGACTACGATGCCCTGCTCATCTCGGGCGGCCGCGCGCCGGAGTACCTCCGCCTCAACAGCCGCGTGCTGGAGATCGTGCGTCACTTCTTCGAGACGAACAAGCCGGTGGCGGCGGTTTGTCACGGCGCGCAGGTGCTCACGGCCGCGGGCGTGGTGAAGGGCCGCAAGGTCTCGGCCTATCCCGCGGTCGGTCCGGAAGTCAAAATCGCCGGCGCCGAATATGCCAACATTCGCATCGATGACGCGGTGAAAGACGGTAACCTGGTGACGGCGCCCGCCTGGCCGGCGCATCCCGCCTGGCTGGCCAAATTTCTCGAAGTGCTGGGCACCCGCATCGAAGCGTGAATCGCGGCGCGCTGCGCCGTGCAGCAGCGTGTGAGCACTAAAGGGCACCTGGCCGCCGGCCGTGTGCCCTGTTGTGTGATCTCGCCTGATGGAACTGCAGCACTGACGTTGCGGCGCTGACGATTCTCCCGTGCTCCGTGACCTTGATTTGGGTGAGTGATTTCTGGTGTCATTCAGCCAGAAGGAATCCGGTGATGCCCTTGGCGCCGTGCTTAAATCATCAAAGGATCCTTGCTGGATGACAACGAGTGTGAATATAGTATTACTCCGGAAAAACTATCACAACCGCGAAGATTTTCACGAACCGCTAATTCACGCGAATGTACGCTAATTTTTTATTCGCGTTGATTAGCGTTAATTCGCGGTTGACAGATTTGGTTGCGGCAAGTTGCCGCGCTGCGCTCTTTCCGGTAACATTTCACTGGCTGCCCAGCTTCGCGGGCAGCACGCCGCGCACCGAGTTGCAGAGCAGAATCTCATCCGCAGCCCGCAGCTCATCGACCGGCAGAACCTTCTCGCTCAGCGGCAGCGTTTGCGTTGCCAGCAGATGCGCGCGGTAGATGCCCGGCAGAACGCCGCACGCCAGCGGCGGCGTGAAATAGCGCTCCCCTTTTTTGATGAGGACATTCGTGCGCGCGCCCTCCGTTACCTCTCCCTTCTCATTCTGAAAGATCACCTCGAAAAAGCCGGCGGCCACAGCCCGCTCCAGTTCACGATCATACAGCTCACGCTGGGTCGTCTTGTGAAACAGAAAACGATCAAGCGAATTCGTCCGGGCGCTGGCCAGTCGCACGGCAACCGGCACAACCGGCGGTGGCAGCGGGGCGTGAGTGAGGGTGATTTCGCCTTCGCGCGCGAGCGTCAAACGGACGCGGCAGGCGATGCCCTCGCGCCGGCAGATTGCAGGCTGCGCTGCCAGGCGGCGCCTGATTTCACCGGCGTCGCATCTGAAATCAAAATACGCCGCCGAATCCTGCAGCCGCTTGAGATGCGCGTCGAGCAGCAGCCAGCCCTCTTGCGGATCCCAGCGCAGCGTTTCGATCAGTTGAAAATCGGTGCCCGGCTCGCTGAGAAAGCGTGACTTCAACAGGCACTCACGGTACTCCGCCTCACTTTCCGAATCCCACACGATGCCGCTGCCGATGCCCATTTCTCCTGCGCCGCTGCGCGTATCCAGACTCACCGTGCGAATCGCGACGTTGAAGACGGCGCGGCGCCGGGGCGAAAAGAATCCGATGCTGCCGGTGTAGATGCCGCGCGGCTCCCGCTCCAGGGCGTGAATGATTTGCATGGTGCTCAGCTTCGGCGCACCGGTGATGGAGCCGCTGGGAAACAGGCAGCGCAGCAACTCGGGCACCGTGACGCCCGGCCGCAATTCTGCACTGATGTTGGAAGTGGCTTGCTGCACGGTTTCATAGCGCTCGATTTCAAAAAAATGCGGCACCGCCACGCTGCCGGTGAGCGCCAGCCGGCCGGCATCATGACGGAGCAAATCGACAATCATCAAGTTCTCGGCGCGGTTCTTTTCGGAATGCTGCAGCCACTGGCGCTGCTCCTCATCCTCGGCGAGTGTGCGGCCGCGGCGGGCCGTGCCTTTCATCGGCTTGAGGGTGAGGCGATCATCTGCAAGACGAAAGAACAGCTCCGGCGAAAAGGAGAGCAGAGCATGATCGCGCAACGCCACCAAAGCGGAATAACTCACGCGCTGGTTGTGGCGCAGGCGGCAATACAGCGCGGCCGGCGCCTGCGGCCAGGTAAACTTGAGTTTGAAAGTGAAATTGACTTGATAGGTGTCGCCGGCCGCGATTCGTTCCTTGATTTGTGTGAGAGCATGTTCGTAGTCATGCTCGGTGAGGTTGGGTTGGATGCCGGAAAGCCGGAATTGGGCGGCACCGGCATCATCCGCAGGCAATTGCTCGAGAATCTGCGGCAGCAGCTCATTCCCCTCAGTGAATTCTCCCTGCGCATGATCATAAATGAGTGGTTGCTCATAAATGCCAAACCACAACAGCGGCAGAGAAACATTCGCCGCCGGCGGCAGTCGTTCCTCGAAGGCATAGCCGGCTTCATAGGTCAGAAAGCCGGCGGCGTAATGGCCTTGCCGCAGCGCGTGCTCGACCTCCGCGAGTTTTGTTTCCACTTGCGCAAGCTCGTGGCAAGAGACTGTTGCCTGCGGGGCAGCGAAGAGAAAGCTGTGCTGATTGTCCGTGTCCCGGCGCGTCGTTTCAAGAAACACGGTGTCATGCCGGCCGGCAAGCCAGTGAATGAATTTCGGACGAAACTCGCCATGCGGCGTCACAAGGCGTGATGAAGTTGTCATTGTGACTTTCTAATGGTGGCATTGTGGCCGGGACATCGTAACGTGGGCTGCCAGCCTGCAAACGAAGGCAAGCTGGAATGGAGAAATACCATACTTCGTCAACTCTGCCACGCTGCAGAGCTTGAGCTTGCCCATGAGGTTGTGGCGAGGGCCGATGGTTTTGAAGTCCTCTGCCAGAGCAATCAACCGCAAAACCTCCAGCTCGCTGGCCTCGAATATTGCGGCAAGCACAGCAATCAGCCCCACTAAAACCGAAAGACAGGGCCACGGATGAACGCGGATGCGCACGGATTTCGTGTTTGGGCTTCATCCGTGTCGATCCGTGGCTAAAGCTCCTCACGCCCCTTCCTGAGTGATCATTTTCCGAATGGCGTAACGCAGGCGTCCAGCCTGCAAACGAAGACACGCTGGCAGCCTGCGCGACAATCTCCTCGCGGCCGTGGTATTTTTTCAGAGAAATACTATATCACATCCGCGGAAAAGTTGCAACGGGAGTTTTGCTTGATATTTCGCTGCCGCCGCGCTATTTTCGCAGGAGTCAATCGGTTTCGCCGGTTTCCGGCCGGCGACTGGCACATATTCGACAAAAAACCATGAAGCCACATCACCTCCACCAACTGCCCGCCGGCCTCAAGGATTATCTCTTCGAAGAGGCGCAGCGCCGGCGCGATGTCGAACACGCGATCACGGCCGCCTTGCGCCAGCAGGGTTATCGCGAAATCATCACACCGACCTTCGAGCATTGGGAAGTCTTTGCCGCCGCCGGCAGGAACGGCTGGCACGACAAGATCTACCGCTTCCTCGACCGCGAAGGCAATCTGGTGGCGCTGCGCTCGGATTTCACCGCGCAGGTGGCGCGCCTGGTGGCGCACAAACACGCCGCACTCACCTTGCCCTTGCGCTTGTTCTATTCCGGCAAAGTATTTCGTTTTGAAGAACTGCATGCCGGCCGCAGCCGCGAATGCTGGCAGGTGGGATTCGAATTGCTGGGTGAAACCGGATTGCAAGGCGACGTTGAAGCGGTCGCACTGGCGGCGCAAGCCCTGCGCGCGCTGCAACTGGGCGCGTTTCAGATCAACCTCGGAACCATCGGCTATTTCAACGGCATTGTGCTGGAAGCGCGGCTCACGCCGGAGCAACTCAATGAAATCAAGCGCCTGCTCAGCCACAAAGATGCTGACACGCTGAACGAGTTTCTGCTGCAGGTTGCGCCACCCTCTGCGGTCCGGCAGGCGCTCACCGGCCTGATGCAATGGCACGGCCGCCGCGACATTCTGGAGCAGGCGCGGGCAGCAGCGCCCAATGCGCAGGCGGGTGCAGCGGTTGATCATTTGACCGAGGTTTATGATCGCCTGGAGGCTCTGGGCTTGTCAGAGCACGTGGTCATCGATCTCAGCGAAGTGCAGGGCATGGGCTACTACAGCGGTATCATGATCAAAGCCTATGTGCCCGGACTCGGCTATGAGGTCGGCTCCGGCGGCCGCTATGATCATCTACTCTCACAGTTCGGCTACGATTGCCCGGCGGTCGGCTTCTCGTTCGACGTCGATCGGCTGGTGGAGGCGATGACAAGACCAGCGGGGTGAGATTCTCATTCAACTCTTACTCTTACTCCTACTCCTACTCCTACTCTTACTCGCATTTCCATTGGCGCAGTGGGAGTTAGAGTAGGAGTAGGAGTAAGATTAAGAGTAAGAGCAAAACCACTTGGCACCCGGCTATGCCAGACAACACAGACATAACTCTCGCCCTCGCCAAAGGCAAGCTCTTCGCGCCGGCGGTGGCACTGCTGCAGCGTGCCGGCCTGGTCGCCAACGCGGAACTGTTTCGCTCGCGGCGCTTGCGTTTTGATTCCGACGCGCACCCGGCTTTTCACTTTCTGCTGGTGAAAAACAGCGATGTGCCGACTTATGTCGAGTATGGCATCGCCGATGCCGGCATTGCCGGGCTGGACGTGCTGCTGGAAAGCAGCGCGGAAGTGGATGCGCCGTTGAATCTCAAGATCGGGCGCTGCCGGATTGCGGTAGCGGGCCGGCCGGAAGACGCAGGCAAGGGCTACATTCTGCAATCGCAATTGCGCGTGGCGACCAAATATCCGCGCCTCACGCGCGAGTATTTTGCCGGCCGTGGTGCGCAGGTGGAGATCATCAAACTCGACGGCTCGGTGGAGCTGGCGGTGCAGGTGGGGCTAGCCGATCGCATCGTCGATCTCGTGGAAACCGGCGAGACGCTGCGGCAAAACGGCCTGCTCATCCACGAAACCATCGGCGAGAGCACGGCGCGCTTGATCGTCAACAAAGCGAGCCACAAGCTCAAACTGGCAGCGATCACCGATCTCATCAATCGTTTGCGAAAGGCGGTGCATGAGAATTCTTCACGCTGAGACGCCACAGGACTGGCAGGAATTGCGCCGGCTCTTCGCGGTCGACTATGCCGCTGAGGATCGGGTGGAGGCCGCAGTGCGTGAGATCATCACGGCGGTGCGGCAGCGCGGCGATGAGGCCGTATGCGAATACACCCGGCGCTTCGACGGCCTCGCTCTGAAGCCGCAGGAGCTGGCGGTGCCGCAACACTCCTGGCTGGCGGCACAGCAGCAGATCAGCGCGGCAGCACTGGCGGCGTTGCAAGCCGCAGCACAGAACATCACGGCGTTTCATCAACATCAGCGCGAAACCGATTGGGAGTTCGAGCGCGAAGGTGTGCGGCTGGGAGAGCGGGTGGTGCCGCTGGCTGCCGCTGGCCTTTATGTGCCGGGCGGCCGCGCGTTATATCCTTCGAGTGTGCTGATGCTGGGGCTTCCCGCGCGCCTGGCGGGCGTGCGCCGTGTGGTGATGGTGACCCCGCCGCGCGCCGGCGGCCTCGATCCGCACGTGTTGGCGGCCGCGGCGCTGGCGGGCGTACACGAGATCTATCAAGCCGGCGGGGCGCAGGCCATCGCAGCGCTGGCATTCGGCACGCAATCCCTTGCGGCGGTGGACAAAATCGTGGGGCCAGGCAACAGCTTTGTGACGGCGGCGAAACGGCAAGTCTTTGGACAAGTCGGCATCGACAGCCTGGCAGGTCCCAGCGAGATTGCAATTCTCGCGGATGACAGCGCCAATCCCGAATGGGTGGCGCGCGACTTGATTTCCCAACTCGAACACGATGTCGAGGCCAAAGCGGTGCTGGTCACCGACGCGAGGACATTGGCGGAACGTGTGAGCAGGCGCGTTGCAGAACTTGCCGGACGCGTGGCGCGCGCGCCGATCGTCGCGGCAGCGGCGCAACGATTCGGCGTGGCATTCGTGGTGCGTTCGCTGGCAGAGGGAATTGCGGCGATCAATGCAATTGCGCCCGAGCATTTGGAAATCATGACGCGCGCACCGCGGGCAGTGGCGGCAGCGATCACCAGCGCCGGCGCCATTTTTCTGGGCTCTCATTCTCCCGTGCCCATGGGTGATTATGTCGCCGGCCCCAATCACACGCTGCCGACGGGCCGTTCGGCGCGTTTTGGCTCCCCGTTGCGCGTCGCGGATTTTTGCAAACACCTCAGCATGATTGAATACAGTGCCGAGGCTTTTCAGCGCGACGGCAGCGCGGTCGAAACGCTGGCGGTGATCGAAGGCCTGCCGAATCATGCCGAGGCCGTGGCCGCGAGAAAAGCATGAGGGCCCGATTGTGCTGAAGCCCGCGCGAGAATCACGGTTGGTTTGGAACGCGCACGGCAGGCGCTGGTCGTGCTTCCCAATGTCCGTACGAAAACGCTCCAACCTCGGCGGAGCCGAGGTTTTCAAGACATTATTGAGTTTTGCATAAGTAATAGGAAATTGACAGTTTTTTGATTATATTAAGAGGCATGAGACCTTATGGAGCTG